>JAJDAH010000242.1 GCA_029261965.1 Polyangiaceae bacterium | reverse complement strand
GGTTTTTTGCCCGCGGTGCACTCCTTGACACGCCGCCGGACCTCCTCGACGGTGTCACGAAGGTTTCGCGGCGTGAGCTCGTCGAATTCGACACCGGCCGGCGTGCGGCGAATGCTCGACAGCACTTCGAGGATCGTCAGCACGACGGCCGCCGCGACGGCGACCGTGGCCACGCGCGCCAGCCAGCGCCACGCACCGTCGCCGAAGCTCACCTCCGCGTGCGCTCGGATCGCGGCCCATACCTCCTCGGCGCCAGTGGACTCGGCGCTGGCCGCAATCAGGCCCGCGCCAATCAAGGCGCAAACGAATGCCAGACCCAAAAGGCGCGAGGCGGCCGGACTCATGCCGTTGTGCAGCCGAACTTGGGGGTCGCACCCGGAGCGGTCGGCGCGGCGGTCGACGATGTGATCGGAGTTGCCTCCGCGCTACTCATGATCGCTACGCTGTATGTCGGTGGGTCGCGGTATCTTCGCCGCGATCTATCTAGGCGACTACGGGTTGCAAGCGTCGCTCGGATTGCCGGTGCATTCGGTGTCGGCTTCGACGCAGTTGACCCCGGCGGCGTTGCCGCCGCACCGGCAAGCGTCGCATTCCGCCTCGCTACCCAGGCACGGCATCAAACAATGCTCGAGGCCACACTGGAACGCTGCGATCAGACAGTCGGTGCAACCGCCGCTGATGGTGTTGGGCATCGTCTGCATCGCCACGCAGGAGGCGACGCATGGTTCGGGGGGATCGGTTGACAAGCAACCGATGCCGCACGTGCGAACGATCTGCGAAACGGTCTGCGGGCCAGCGTCCCCTTCCCCGGGGTACGTCGTCGGATTGTCCACAGGGCCGAGCGCTTCCTTGTCGGTCGTGCTTTGGCAGGCTCCACTGGCCGTCCCACCGCCGCTGCCGGCACTCCCCGTCGAACCGGAAGCTCCGGCGGTGCCGCCATCGTCACTGCTGCCGTCACTGCACGAGGCGTTCGCAGTGAAAATCCCCATCCCCAATAAGCCGATGACCGTCAAAATGCGCGTATTCATAGGGCGCATGGTCGCACGTGAAAAAGCACCCGGGCAACTGTTTTCACTGGCCCGACAAGTACCGAAAAGCGCTTTCGAACCGCGGGTTTGCATGCGATGGGGGCACGTTGGCGCCGTGTTCGGGTTGGGCTAGAAGTCAGGTCACACCGGAGGTGTCTCGCATGCTCCAAACCCGCCAATCCGCCGTTCTCGCGGGGGTATTTGCCGCTCTCGGCGCCCTCGCCTTTGCTCTGACGACCCCGACGAGCATCGCCAGCGCCCAGCCCAAAAAGACCGAGGAGCGCAAAGAAAAGGTCAAGGAAAAGCTCGAGAAGCATCGCGACAAGCTCGAGGAACGCCGCGATAAGCTCAAAGAACGCCTTGGTGAGCGACGCGACCGCCTCAAGGAAGGGGCTAAAGAGCGCCGCGACAAGCTGGCGGAGAAAGCCGACGATCTCGGCGCCGACGCCAAGGAGCGAGGGGCGAAGCTCGGCGCTCGCCTCAAAGAGCGCCGAGCAAAATTCAAGGCCCGAGTCGAAGAGCGCCGAGCGCGACTGAAGGCAAAGTTCAGCAAGCTCGACGAAGAGCAACGGACAAAGATCCTCGAGCGACGCAAGGACCGGAAGGAGCGGCGCCAGAAACGGCGGGCAAAGCTCCAGAAAGCCTACGGAAAGCACCTCGAAAAGCCCGCGGTCATCGAAGAGCTCCGGGTGCACGGCCGGCGCATGGCCCGATTGCACCGAGTTCGCGAGCTGGCGGTCGAGCACAAGAAAACCAAAGTGGTCGAGCGAGTCGACAAACTTCTTGGTCGCGAGAAGAACCGCCACGCGCTTCGGATCGACAAGCTGAAGCAGGCCGACGACGAGACTGGTAGCGCCGACGTACCGGCGGGCGACACCAAACCCGACGAAGAGAAACCCTCCCCGCCCGACCCGGCGCTCAAAGAAGATCCCGTCCCGGTGGAGAAACCGTGAGGCCGGCATGCTGGGCCGCGCTCGCTTTGCTGAGCGTCACGGCGTGCGACAAGGGCGAAACCGAAGCTGTGCCGTCCACCGCTGCCCCGCCACCGGTGGCTACGCCATCGGCGCCGGCCACGGCCGCGGAAGCGGAGTTCGACGAAGTCGAGACTGAAGAGGACTTCGAAGAAGAAGCCCTGCACGAAATCAGCGGCGAGAACTTCGAAGAGGAGCTCGACCGACTGGAAGCCGAAATCGGGAACTGAGCCGGCTGCTCGAGCGTTCGCGCAGAGGGCTGATGGAGATCCCCTTGAAGAGAGAATTCGCCTTCACCGTGGGTGCCGTAGCGATCCTCGCCGGCTGCGACACGAAACCCGAAGTCGCAACGCCAGCGTCGAGCGCCACCGCGCCGCCCGAGACTTCGGCCGCGCCGAGCGCCAGCGCCGCGGCACCGAAGGAAAAACCGACGCGACCCGACCGCCCGCTGAACGTGCTCCTGTTGACTCTCGACAGTCTTCGGGCGGACGTGCCGTGGACCGGCTACGAGCGGAAAACAGCGCCTAACCTCACCAAGCTGGCCTCCCAGAGCGTCGTCTACACCAACGGGTATTCGGTCTCGAGCTACACCGCGAAGAGCATCGGCGCGCTGATGACCGGGCAATATCCCCACTCGCTCTACCGAACAGGGGTGTTCTTCACCGGCTACTCGAAAGCAAACGTGTTTTTCCCGGAGCTACTCCAGCAGGAAAAAATCCGGACGATCGGCCTGCATTCTCACATGTACTTCAAGCGCGGGAAGAACCTCGAACAGGGATTCGACGAGTGGCGGATCGTGCCCGGGATCAGCTTCGACGCGCAGACCGACAACCACGTCACTAGCGACAAGATGACGAAGCTCGGCATCGAGCTCCTCGACAATCCGGAAAACACCAGCAAGCAGTTTTTTGCGTGGTTTCACTACATGGACCCGCACGACCAGTACGTGCTGCATGAAGAATCGCCCCAGTGGGGAAAGAAGAACCGCGACCGATACGATTCGGAAGTGTTCTTCACCGACTTGTGGATCGGAAAGCTGCTCGACTGGGCGCAAAAAAAACCGTGGTGGAAGGACACCGCCGTCATCGTGAGCGCGGACCACGGCGAAGCCTTCGGCGAGCACAAGATGTACAAACACGCCTTCGAGCTCTGGGAGGTGCTGACCCGGGTGCCGATCGTCATCCACGTGCCCGGGCTCGAGCCGAGGCGCATCGACGAGAGGCGGTCTCACATCGATCTGCCGCCGACGATCATGGACCTGATGGGCCAGAAGCTCCCCAAGCAGTTCGTCGGAAGATCGCTGATTCCGGAGCTCTACGGCGCCAAGCCCCAGAGCCACGAGCCGATCGTGCTCGACTTGCCGGAGGACAGTCATAACCCGCCGAGACGCGCCGTCATCCAGGGCAACTGGAAGCTCACCGTTCACGGCAGCGGGTGGAAGCACCAGCTTTTTGACCTGAAAAACGATCCGGGCGAAGAGAAGGACCTCGCGAAGGAAAACCCCGAGCAACTCGAGGCCATGAAAAACCTCTTCAAGAAGACCTGGGACGAGATCCCTCAAATCAAGCCTTACGGCGGAAACAAGCTCAAGAGCGGCGGCTCGGCGAGTGGCCCGATGGGCCCGCCGGCGGAGAAAAAGCCCGCGCCGGAGCAGCCTTGATGCGGTCCCACTCGGCCTGGGTGATCGGGCTCGCGGCGGTTCTTGGTGGGTGCGCCGGCGCCGAATCCGAACGCCCGGCGGATCCTGCTGGAGAGGTGGCCGCCTCCCCCACCCCCGTATCGACGTCCGAGGCCCCTCGGCCAGCCGCGAGCACCGCGGCGCCGACTGCCACTGCGGAACCCGCTCCCAAACCGCTCACGCGTCCTGCCGAACCGCTCAACGTCATCATCATTCTCGTCGACAGCATGCGAGCGGACATGCCCTGGGCCGGTTATCCACGGAAGATTGCACCGGTGCTCACCGAGCTCGAAAGCCAGAGCGTCAGCTACACCCGCGGTTATTCGCTCTCGAGCTACACCGCGAAGAGCGTCGCCGGCATGCTCGCCGGCCAGTACCCATCCTCGCTCAAGCGCAGCGGCTACTTCTTCACGAAGTATCCCGAGAGCAATCTGTTCTTCCCGGAAGTGCTGCAGAAGGCCGGTGCGCACACCATGAGTGCTCACGGTCACATGTACATGAAGCGCGGCAACGGCATGGACCAGGGATTCGATCGCTGGGACGTCGTCGACGGCATAAGCTTCGACAACTCGACCGACAAACACGTCACCAGCCAGAAGCTGACGCCGTTGGCGATCGACATGCTCGACAAGATGCCGAAGGACAAGCAGTTCTTCATGTACTTGCACTACATGGACCCGCACGACCAGTACGTCACCCACGAGGAGTCTCCCAAGTGGGGCACGAAACCTCGCGACCGCTACGACTCGGAGATGTTCTACACCGATCTCTGGATCGGCAAGCTGCTCGACTACGCCAAGAAACAGCCGTGGTGGGGCAAGACCGCGGTCATCGTGAGCGCGGACCACGGCGAGGCGTTCGGTGAGCACAAGGCGCGGCGGCACGCGTTCGCCGTTTGGGACGTTTTGACTCAAGTGCCGCTGTTTTTCCACGTGCCCGGTGCCAAACCGCGCCGAATCGAGACACCCCGCGGCCACATCGACATGGCGCCGACGGTCATCGACTTGATGGGCTTGCCACCGACCAAGGAGTTCGTCGGCAAGAGTCTGGTGCCGGAGCTGTACGGAGCCGTCGAGCCCGAAACGCGGCCGGTGCTGCTCGACCTGCCGGTCGACAGCAACAACCCCGAACGCCGGGCGATGATCCACGGCGACTACAAGCTGATGGTCTACGGGCGCGACTACCGCTTCGACCTGTTCAATCTGAAAGAAGATCCCGGTGAGCTGAAGGACCTCGACAAGGTCGAGAAAGAAAAGTTCGAAGAAATGAAGGCGCTCTACAAGAAGACCTGGGACGCCGTGCCGAAGGTCGCGCCCTACGGCGGAAACAAGCTCATCAACGGCCGCATCGCCAACGGTCCGAAGGACTGAGCCGCGAGCCGACTGAAGCAGCGAACTCTACTTGACGACCGATTCGACGTCTTGAGCGACCTGCTCGGCGACCGAGCGAGTCACTTTGGCGTACCAGCGGGTGTAGCCGCTGCGCGCCGCGTACTCCTGCTTCGAGTCTCCTGGCGGCAGCTTTTCGACCTGGACGACTTCCAGCGATTTCTTTCCGGCAAAGTATTCGATCGAGACCACCGGATCACCGACCGACGTGCCCCCGCTCGAGTCCTCCATGTACTCCGTCACGCGTAGACGCTCGACGCGTGCCATCCAGTTGCTCGCGGTTTCGTCCTGCTTGTCCGGGGCGGCCGGATCGGCCCACACGCCCGACTGCTCCCCACCCTTCTTGAGCAGCTCGCGCGTCGTCTCGCCGACAGTGACGACCGCTCGGGTGACCTCGTCGGCATCGAAACCCCAGAGCTTCCTCTCGATGAGCCTCGTCTCGGCGGTCAGGATGTCTCGGATGGTCGAACCGTCGATCACATACACGAGTCCCGACTTGCTGGCCTTGACGTAGCGGTGACCGCCACCGGGAGTCGTCCCGCCGATCAAGAGCTCGTACTCCGTCGGCCCAATGGAAATCTTGACCGTGCCCTCGGGCTCATGGAACCCGAACTCTTCTTTACGATCGTCCTCGATCTTGCCTACTCGGCGCATCGCCTTGAGCGGCGCGAGCTGCTCGGCCAGCTTGCTTCCCGCCTCGACGGCGACGAACGTCGTCGTTTCGCGTTTTGCGGGAGGTGGGGGTGCGCCGCCGTCGCCCGCGGGTTTGCGCGGCACTGATTCTTTGGTGACCTTAGCCACGAAGTAGGGACCGCGGTCGTCCTTGTGGGCTTCGAGCGACAACGTGCGCTTCTGGGATTCGAGCTCGACCTTCTTGACGTCGGCCGCTCGTCCACCCCAGACCTCGACCTGGCTCGGCGAAGTCTTCGCGGGGGCCTCGTCCTTGGTCCAAACCGCGACCGAAGCCGCCACCGCAACGCCGAGCAGCGCCGCGTGAATGATCAATCCGCGCGGACTGCTCACGAGCGACCTCCACGACTGCCCCGCGAGCGCCTGCTGACGAGCAGCCCGCACGCGAGAACGAAGAGCGGCGCACCGAAAATCGTGGCGTAGAACCAGACTTGATCCTTCTCTTTCGTGTGCTCGAGTCGAATGTCTTCTTCGGTCGTGTCCTCGCCCGACCAGCTCTCTTCTCCGCCCAGCCATCGAATCGCGTCGACGAAGAGCAGCCCGTTCGGGCCATTTCGCGACACAATCAGGTCGGTCAGGGCGTCCGCGTCAGCGAGCACGAACGCGCGCATCTCGTCCGGCATGCCTGTCTCTTCTTTTTTCTTGTCGGCCTTCTTGTCGCCAGCGTGCGGGTCGGCCTTTTCGTCTTTCTTGGGAGCGTCTTTGGCAGCGCCGGCGCTCGGACGGCTCACCGCTGCTCCGACGTTGTAGCTCCACTTCTTCTCGGTCGCCTTGTCGAACTCGTAGTTCCCGTTGACGTCGTTGAAGGTTCCACTGAGGGATTTCACGGCGAAGTCGATCTTCTCCTTTGCGCCCGGCGCCCGTTCGAGCGAGCCAACACCGAAGATGAGCACAGCCGTGGAGGCCGCGTTCTTGCTGAGCGTCGACACCGAGGCGTGGGACGAGAAGCGATTGGTCGCCAACATGGTTCGATCCGACTTGTTGTACCGACGTCGGAAGTGCTTCTCGGGATGCGCCAGTGTGGTGGCGTCGAACTTGACGCCCACAGTCGCGGCGAGGGCCGCCATGCGCTCGGCCTTTTCGCTGACCGGCGGCGGTGGCGGCGCCTCTCCCGGCGGCGTGGCCGAGGTGCCCGGGGCGGCGGATGCGGGTGGCTTTGGCGCCGGAGCGGATCCCGCCGGTTTGGGGGGTGTAGCCGAGCCGGCCGGCGCAGCGGATCCGGCGCCAGGTGGCTTCGAGGCGCCCGTCGCGTCGATGCCGGCTTGACCGAGGGGTGACAGTTGCTCGCGCCGAATCACGTCGGGATCGAGCGCCATGAAAATGTGCCCGCCGCGGTCAGCGTACCTTTTCACGGAAGAGATTTCTTCCGGGAGGAACGGATCCACTGGGCCGAGGATCACGAGCAGGTCGGCGTCGTCCGGGATGTCGTTGGCAAGTCCCTGAGCGCTGCTCAGACTCTTGACCGTGTAGTTCTGCTTCTCGAGCAATTGGCGAAGTATCGACGCTTCCTGACCCGAACGGGTCGCGGCATTTTTCGGCCGATCGTTCAATTCGCCATGGCCGACGGTGAGGTACGCAGTCCTCCGGGCTCTGGCGATCTTGAGCAGCTGCTCCTGAAAGTCGCGGTCGAGGGTCTTTAGCTTCGGGCGCGCGTTTTTCATGTCGGCGCCGATGGTCAGCCGCTTGTTCACGTCGCCGCGCTTGAGCACGATGACGCCGTCCTGGGTCGCCCGAAGCTCCCGAGCCAGCTTCGGCAGGAGCAACCGATCCTCGACGGTGATCTGCACGTTCGAGCTGCCCTTGGCCAGATCCTGCAGATAGCGTTCGACCTCGGCGCCCACATCGTTGACCTGCGGGAAGAACGCGATGACCTCGATCGGCTCCTCCATGCTGGCGACGATCTTTTTGGTCGGCTCGCTGGGTCGCGACGTCTTGAAGTACGAGTAGTCCGCTTTGAGATCTGCGCCACCCGCGGCGTAGACGAAAAAGCACCCGTACGCGGCGGCTAGCGCCAGGGTCGTTCCGCCGGCAGCTGCGGCGCGCACCCGCCGGCCTTCGAGGCGCTCGGCCCATCGCATGGGGTGCAGGGCGAGCTCGGCGAACAACATCGGCAGCGTCGTGAGAAGGATGAGCACGACCCACGAAATCGTGAGCACGGTCTCCAACGACTCGCGGGCCTCGAGCTCCATGTCCGCGATGCCGAGGGCTTCGCTTCCCCACTCCGTGGTCGCCGCGTAAATTCCGAGGGCGACGAGCCCCGCCACGGACAGCAAGGCCATCAGCTGCTCGATGGCCTTGCGTTCTCCGTCTGCCCTCCAGTTCGGGTTGAACCGGGCGACGGTCGCCACGATCGCCGCGAGCGCGCCACCACCGGTCGCCGCCCAGTGCACGTTCGGAGTGGCCGAGAGCACCCGCTCTCCGAGGTACACGAAAACGAGGCCGGCGACGTAGAGCGGCATCACCCACGTCGGCGATCCCTTGCCTACCACGGCGTTCGGGGCTTTTTGCGGGGCAGGCTTCGTTGGCGCAGCCTTCGCTTTGGGTGGCGCCGAGTCGTCGACGTTTCTGTCTTCCTCCGCGCTGTCGTCTTCCTCCGCGCTGTCGTCTTCCTCGTCGGAATCTTCCTCGTCGGTGCCGGCAGCGCTGTCTTCGGTGTCCTCGCCGGTTTCTTCGTCGGTCTCTTCTTCCTCCGACTCCCCGGGCTTCACCTTGTCGTCGTCGCTCACCGCCATCGTCGGGCCTCCAGGCTCTTGGTCGCCGCGAGCAAGAAGAAAAACGTGACGATGACGTAGTAGACGACCTTATCGAGCTCGAGCAGTCCCATCATGAACGCTCGGTAGTTCTCGTGATGAATCGCCAACGCGTTCAAGAACGAGTTGAGCGGTGGATCCGTCGCTCGTGCGATAATCCACAGAAGGACGAGAGGCACGAGCATGACAGCGCCCAAAATCACCGCGATGACCTGTGAGCGTGCCACCGCGGACGCAAACAGCCCGATCGAGAGCGTCGCAGCCCCGTACAGGGTGGCGCCGAGATAGCCCACGGCGATGTGTCCGAGGCTCACCTTGCCGTTGATGAAGATGAGCAGCGGCATGTAGACACTGAGCAACGTCAGCAGCGTCAGCACCGCGAAAGCGGAAAGGAACTTGCCGAGGACGACCTCGATGTCGCGGATGGGCGCCGTGTTCAAGAGCGTCATGGTGCCGGTTTGCCGTTCTTCGGCGAACAGCCTCATGGCAATGAAAAGGCTCGCGATGGCGACGGCCCCGCTGTGGCCATAGAAAAACTCTTGCAGGACTTCCGCCGACAAGAGCTTTTCGCTCAGGCCCTTCCAGTAGAAGTAGATTCCGTCGGCGAGAAGCGCCCCGGCGATCACAATCGCCGCGAGCGGCGATCGAAAATACGCATAGAGCTCGCGACGAGCGATCAAAAGCGCTGGGCTCACGCGGTCGCTCCCTTCTGCTCGGCGTCATCGGCATCTTGGGACAGCTCGAGGAACACACTCTCTAGCTCTCGCTCTCCGCGACCGATGGCCAGCACTCCGACCCCGCCGGAAACGAGCGCCTGACAGATGTCCGCGCGGACATCATCGCGCGCTGTGACCGAAAACGAGTTGACGTTCTCGCCGGACTCGTCGGCTTCGACGGATGCGACTTCGTCCACGCCATCCACCGCGACGATCGCCGCGCGAGCCGCCGCTTCGTCCCCCCGAACGGTGACCTCCAGGCGCACACCTTCGGTGCGTGACGTCAGCTCTTCCTCGGATCCCGAAGCGATGATCTCTCCGTCCCGGATCACGAGCAGTCGGTCGCACGTGGCCTCGATTTCGCTGAGAATGTGGCTCGAGAGCAGTACGGTGTGGTCACCCCCCAGCCGACGCACGAGCTTGCGCATTTCGACGATCTGCCGCGGGTCGAGGCCAGAAATCGGCTCGTCGAGCACGACGAACTTCGGGTTGTGCACAATCGCCTGGGCGATACCGACCCGCTGGCGAAAGCCGTGAGACAGCGTGGAGATCAACTGGGACTCCACCTTCTTCAGGGCCGTCTTTTCGACCGCTTCCCTGACGTGTTTGTCGACATCACCGCTGACGCCGCGGAGCCGCGCCGCGAATCCGAGAAACTCGTCGACTTTCATTTCGCCGTAAAGCGGCGGGCTATCCGGAAGATATCCGGTGCGGGCGCGTACCTCATGCGGGCTGTCGACGACGTCCAGGCCGTCCACGGTCACGCTGCCCGCCGAGGGCAGCAGATCGCACGCCAGCACCCGCAACGTCGTCGTCTTGCCGGCACCATTGAGCCCGAGCAAGCCGACGACCTCGCCGGGCTCGATCGTGGCCGACACGGGTCCCACCGCTCGGCGGCCGCCGTAATACTTATAGAGGTCTCGTATTTCGATCATCGCTCTTCGATGTCCACGGCGACTACGTGACCCGAGCACCGGGGTAAAAGCGCCCGCCCGTTTACCACACGATCAATCGGCACGAGGGACGATCGAGCATCGCATCTTATTCCCGGCTTTTTCGAGACACCGGTCTCCGCTGTTTCTGAGGTTTTTTCGCGGGTTTGGGGGTCCGGGGCGATGAGGCTACGATCGTGGCCTCGATGCAGAGCGGTGACCCGTCGGAGGAGCATGACAGCGGGCCCGGCCGCCGCTCGGGCGACCATGAGCGCCCCGGCGTGAGCACGCATCTGCCGCCGGAGGGTTCGAGAGCGTCGGCGACGAGCGAAAAAGACGTCGCCCGCGAAATCCGCGACGCGGCCGTTTCGCTCGGCTTCGCGAAAATCGGGTTCGCCCCGGTCGAGCGGTTCGATGACGCCGCAGAGCGCCTCGACACCTGGCTCGCCGCCGGCCACGCCGGTGAGATGCAGTACCTCGCGTCGAGCACGGATCGAGCCGACCCTCGCCACTTACTTGCCGAGGCACGAACGAGCATCGTCGCGGTCCTCGTGTACCCGAAGGGGCGCCCGGTGAAGGACGCTCGCGGTCGCCTCGTCGGCAACATTGCACGATACGCGCGGGGCCAGGACTATCACGCGGTCTTCAAACAAAAGCTCCGCGAGCTCGGCGACGAATGCGCGCGGATCGTCGGCCGCCCGGTGGTCGGACGTGCGTGTGTCGACACGGCACCCATGCTCGAACGAGAAGCGGCGGCCCGCGCAGGCATCGGGTTCATCGCAAAGTCCACGATGAACATCGTGCCGGGCATTGGGACTTACACGCTGATCGGCGAGCTGCTGATCGACGTCGAGATCGCTCCAGGCGAACGACTCGAGCCGAAGTGCGGCACCTGCACGGCGTGTCTGGATGCCTGCCCGACTGGAGCCTTCGTGGACGCGTACACTCTCGACGCTCGCCGGTGCATCTCGTACCTGACCATCGAGCTCCGGGGCCCGATCCCCGTCGAGCTTCGCTCCAAAATTGGCGAGCGAATTTTCGGCTGCGACGTGTGTCAAGACGTCTGCCCCTTCAACGCCTCGGCGGCGGACAAACCCTCGGCGACCGAGCTCTCGCCTCGCCCGAGTCTCGAATCACCTGATCTCGTCGAGTTGCTCGAGCTCTCGTCGAGCGGCTATCGACGCGTGGTCGAAGGCACGGCGCTCCGCCGGGTGAGCCGAGCGCGACTGGCGAGAAACGCGGCGGTCGCGCTGGGAAACAGCAAGGACCCCCGAGCACGCCCCGCCCTCGAACGCGCCTTGTCCCACGCGAGCCCGCTGGTTCGGGGGCACGCGGCGTGGGCTCTCGGCGAGCTCGGGGGCGAAGAATGCCGAGAGGCGCTCGAGCGCGCCGCCGCAAGCGACGAAAGCCTCGAGGTAAGACAGGAAGCATCGTGCGCCCTCGAACGGTTGTCGCCGGTAGCTTGACCCACCTCGGCCACACGCGTACTCGAGATCGGGATGTTTTTGGCGAAGCTGTTGGTCCGAAGCACGCTCGTCGCGGCGCTCACGGCGGCAGCGATCCTGATTCCTTCGGCTGCCGTGGCCCAGACGAGCCCTAGTACCGCCGGCGCCAGCACGAGCACGACGGCGGCGCCCCTCACGCCGG
>JAJDAH010000241.1 GCA_029261965.1 Polyangiaceae bacterium | reverse complement strand
AGACAGACCCTTCTCCTGTTTCCTTGCGGTGCTTCGCACCGCGAGTTGCCGCTCCCCGAGTAGCTCCACTGGCAGGACACCGGCGACCGAGCCGCGCCGTGGACGTGATAGCCATGAATCGTGACTGAGAAAGCATCCGCGGAGCGCGAGACCATCCCTTTCGAGTACTGGTCGGATCCCCTTTGCATCTGGGCGTTCGTCTCACAACCGAAGCTCGACCGCTTGCTTGGAGAAAAGCGTGCAGCGCTCGAGGTGCACTATCGGGTGGTGGTCGTCTTCGCGAGCGTACCCTGGCGTTTCCGCGATGGTCCCTGGAAGGACGTTGGTCCCGAAGGTCGCGCAACAGCTACTCGTGAGATCGCGGCGCGCTTCGGTCACGACGACGTGGACGGCAACGTCTGGCTCGAAGACCCACCCGCATCGTCTTGGTCCGCAGGCGCCGCCGTCGAGGCGGTTCGACTCGCCGAACGCGTTGGCGAAGCACCACCGGAAAGCTGTGCGGCGTATCAGGTCGCGCTCAGGCGGGCGCTGTTCGTCGACAACCGGAACGTCGCTCGTCGCGAGGTTCAGCTCGAGGCGGCGGAGTCACTCGACCTCGATCGCGCCGTCATCGAAGCCCGCCTCGACGACGGCACCGCGCTCGCTCAGCTAGCCGAGGACCAGCGGCGAAAGGAAACGCAGGGCATCCACGGCTCGCCGACCTACGTGTTCGATGACGGGCGCGCCCTCCTCTACGGCAACTTCGCCGAAGGCATTCTGCGAGCCACCGTCGACGAGCTTCTCGCCGGTCTGCACGGCAGCTCGCGTTATTGAGCCCCGGTCAGGGAACGCAAAGCCAGTTGGTGATCGTGCAGACGCAGTTCGAGAAACCATAGACGCAATTCTGACTGTTGATGAGCACGTTGCACGGCGCTCCGTTCAAAGGCCGCATTGGCGGGCACTTCGCAGGATCGTTGCCGTCGGATGCCGGGGCGTCGACGGGCGCGGCGTCAAACGTCGGGCCTCCAGAGGTGCCACCGAAACCGCCCGGCCCCGCGCCACCGGTACCGACGCCCCCAGTACCAAAACCGCCGACCCCACCTTGAGGACCGCCTCCCCCGGAACCGCCGGCGCCGCCCTGTGCACCGAACCCGCCGACGCCCGTTCCGCCGGTTGCGCCAGCGCCCATCCCGGCCGACGCGCCGACTCCACCGGTCGCGCCTCCACCAGCGCCCGATCCAGCGACGCCACCGGTCGACGCCGCGCCCGATCCTGCGGCGCCACTCGCATCTTGCGTGGACGATCCGGCGGCGCCGCCTTGCCCGATCCTGCGGCCTTCGAAGAGCCCGTCGCTGCCGCTACCGCCGCAGCCAACCCAAGTCGCGGCGATCAAAACGCTGAAGCTCACCCAGGCTCGAATCTTCATGGCCGCGGGAGTAAGCTAACACACCGACGCCCAGGGGGCCCTCGGGGCCGTCACGAACGCGACGGATCCGACCCGCTCTTGGATGCCCAGAGAGTGTGTCGAGAGCCTTCAGTTGCGGATGATACGAAACGCCGCGTTGATGTGGAGTATCAGGCGCGTCGAAGGCGGCTCAGTGGCCAAGCGAGCACGAAAAAGAGTGCCGCAAGCACCGTCTGTGACGCTCCGACGGGGAACTCGCCGAAGAACGCGAGCACGTAGCCGACCCCACCCGCAAGAGCGCCCAGCAGCGAGGCGATGACGAGAGCCCAGCGCATGCGGTTCACCAGCGCGAGCGCCGTCATCGCCGGGAGCACGGCGAACGCGAACACGGGGAGTGAGCCAATCGCACGCGTCGACACCGAAACCTCGAGCGCCACCAAGAACCACAGCAACAGGTCGAGACTCGCGGCGGGAAGTCTCTGGACGCGTGCTCCTTCGGCGTCGAAACCGGCGAACACGAGCCCGCGGCGAACCAACAAGGTGATCGCCAGCACCGCGGCACCGACGAGGCTCACTGCCAATAGATCCGCCTGGCTTACCACCACCGCGGTCCCGAACAAGATCGCCGCGATGTCGTGAGCCTCTTGAGCTATGCGGTCGCCGACGAGCACCGCAGCCGCCGACGCGACCACGAACGTGAAGCCGAGGGCGGCTTCGCGCGGGAGGCGCAAGCGATCGGTGGGGATGAGAACGCTGGCGGCTGCGGCGAGCGACAAGAGGAAGGCTCCGACGACTGGCGGTACGCCGACTCCGTGATGAATGCCTAGAAAAAACGCGAGCGCCACTCCGAGGCCCGCGGCTTGAGTCATCGCCGCGGTGACGAACACCGCCCGCCGGAGCACGATGAACACGCCGAGCAAGCCGAGCACGGCGCCGGCGAACACGCCGCAGAGAATCGGGTCCCGATACACACCGACTTGCCAACCTTCACCGAGCTCAGCCCACGTCGGAGCCGTCGTGTGCGCCGTCTCCGGGTGTCCGTCGCGCGAGGAATGGAAGTCGTCGCCGCGCCCGACGATGGCCGGCACTTCTTCGCCGTCGGGAGCGACCTCGTCCTCTTCGTCCGGAAAGTCCCACTCGTCTCGGGGTTGTTCGTCGTCAGCCATCTTGGGGGGGGCGGTGATCGTGAGCGCAGGCGTCGGGTCGCATGCTGTCTGGACCGCCGTAGTTGTCGCGGAAGACGCGATGGTCAAAAACCTCTCGAGCGGCGCCGGCGACGACTTCCTGTGCCTCTCGGTTCAGCAGAACGGCGTGGTCAGCAAACTCTCGGGCGAGCCCGATGTAGTGGTTGATCACGATGATGGTCATGTCGCGTCGCTGCCGTAGCCGGTCGAGGGTTTGGAACGCTTCGCGCTCGGCAACGACATCCATCGCGCTCGTCGGCTCGTCCAGAACCGCGATGTCCGCCTCGGAAGCCGCGAGCCTCGCGAAGAGCACACGTTGCTTTTGGCCCTCGCTCAGTCGGCGAAATGGCGTGTCCGCGAGCTCACGGATCCCGATCTCTTCAATCGCGCGTTCCACCTCCGGCGCGCTTTTGCCGTGCGCCGGCCGGAGGAAGGACCAGCCCCGTTCGACGCCCAGCGCAACCACGTCCTTGACGAGCAGCGGGTAGAGCTCGTCGACTCCGCTTCGCTGCGGCAGGTACGCGAGCTTCAGATCGGTTTTTGTGCGCTCCACCCGTCCGGACACGGGCGGCAAGAGACCGAGCAAGGTGCGAATCCACGTGGTTTTGCCCGCCCCGTTCCGTCCAATCACCGACCAGAACTCGCCGGTGGAGACGTTCAGCGACGCGGCTGGGAGAATCGCCTTGCCGGAGTGACCCACCGCGAGATCGACGCAACGCAGAAGGGCGGTCATCGCGTATCGAGCTCGGTTGTCAGTGAGCTGGTTGCAAACGCACGGGCGAGCTCGACCGCGACGGGGTGAGCTGCGTCACGAACGTCGACGGCGCCGCCGATCGCTTGCCCAGAAAAATCGAGACCATCGAACAGGATATCGGCAATGGCGACGTCGACGCGCAAGTCGAGCGACGTGGGACCGTCTTCGTCGATCACCAGCGTCACTGGGTCGGTCAAGCTGCCTTCGACGGGGACGCGGATGTCGAATGTCAGCTCTTCGGCGTCACGGCGAACGGTGCCGCGGGCGGCGAGCTCGTGCACGAGAACGACCACCCACGAGATCTCCGACCGAGGAAGCTCCCGGGACGGCTCGACGGCATCGAGGCGGAGCTCGGCGCCAGTGAGACCGTCGACGTCTCCGCCCGGTAGCGAGACGACTTGTCGCAAGCTGGGCCCCGCCCCTGGCTCGGCAGGATCGGACATGCCGGGCTCGCCTTCGCTCGCCGCGCCATCCTCGCTCAATGTAACCGCCTCGACGATGACGAGCAGCGCGTCGAGCGTCACCTCGTAGCCGAGGTCGGTGCGAAGCGTCCGATCGTCGACTCGCTTCGCCGAGCCTACCTCCAACCTGGCAGCGATGCTGGCCTCTTCGAGGGTGGCGAACCCCGTGCCGTCATCGAAGGTGCAACCGAGGGTCGCCATGAGCAGCAAGACTGGACTGAGGCGGATGATCATTGGGAAACTCCCGCTTTGATCTTCCCAACCAGGGTGTTCATGAACGCCGTGTAGGTTTGGCCCTTCGTGTAGTTCGGAGCCCCCGGAAGGATGACGAGTTCGAGGGGGGTCTTGTTGGCGACGAGCTTCGACACCTTCGTTGGAAACCACGACTCCTGAAGGATCGCGACGGCGTGGGTCTTGCGAGCTACGCGGATGACGTGCGCGACGTGTCGCGGCGCGGGCGGGATGCCGGGTCGAGGCTCGAGATGGTCGACGACGTGCAAGCCCAACCAGTCCGCCAGATAAACGAGCGAGCGGTGGTAGGTCACCACCTTCTTGCCCCGCACCCCCGCAAGCCTCTTCTCCCAGGCTTTCCTCGCCCTCTTCAACTTCGAGACGAAGAGCTTTCCCCGTTTCTTGTAGGTGCCGGCGTTGTCGGGATCGAGCTCGGCCATTCGTTTCGTGATGCCCCAAGCGACACGGGCAGCGCGCCGCGGGTCGAGCATGTAGTGGGGGTTGCCGCCGGGGTGAATGTCGCCCATCGAACGGTCCACTTTGCCCTTGGGGATCTCGAGCAGCTTCACGGTGGTGGAGCAATCGAGAAACCCTCGCCCGCCTTTTTGAATGGCGCGGTTGCGCGACGCGGTCTGCAGCGTCGGTAGCCAGCCCACTTCGAGACCGAGACCGACCGCCAACAGTAGATCGGCCTTCGCCAGGTCGAGCGCCAAGTGAGGTCTCGCATCCACCCAGTGCGGGTCCTGGGTGTGAAGCGCAATCGCGGTCACACGCACTTCGTCGCCCCCCACCTCGTGAGCAATCGACGCCAAGTCCGGCGTCGTCGCGACGACCCGCAGCTTGGCTCGCGCCCCCGGCGAAAGCGACAGAACAGAGAAGAAGAGGGCAATGAAGAGTAGTCGTGTCATCGGATTCAGAACTCGTGTGAGCCGTGAGCCCCGGCGACGAGCTCGGCGGCGAGAAAAACGGCGTAGATGGGATCCTCGGAACGAGTCGGCGAATCCGCCGACCCCTGGAGGCGCAATCGGGAAAACTCGGTCGGCCAAAAAGTGAGGTTGGCCGAGTAGCGGTGACGGTCCTCGGTCCACGCGGGATCGAGCAAGAACGCTCGCGCCGCGGCGACGTCCGCGTCCTCGGGCGAGCCGTATTCGTATCGAAACGCCGTGCCCCACCGTTTCGTGAACCTCCAAGCGAGTTGGGCGTAGCCCGACACATCGGTCAGCACGTCCTCGGGCACCTGCCGACGCCGGTGCAACCACTCGGTCTGAAGGGTGACGACCGTGGAGCTCGCACGAGTGATGGGTCGATACTTGAGATAGAGGTCGGTCCCGTAAATCTCCGTGCGGTTGTCGCGTCCGGTCGGGTTCGGTCCGAAGGCGCCCGACAGACCCCAGAACATCGAAAAGTCGTCGCTCAAAGGAAAGAACTGCTTCAGCGCCGCGACGTATTCGAAGTCGCTGACCTCGTCGACCCCGGGGTTCTCGGCCCCGAAAAAGCTCCGGGCGCTCGCTTCTCCGTCCGCACGGGTCGCCGAGCCGACGAGCTCGACGTACCAAGGAAGTGGAGTGAGCCAGGACGCCTCGACGCCGAGGCCGCGATTGCCCTCGGCACCAAAAACGCGACCGATGGCGAACGGTTGGTCGGCGAAATCCCACGCGTGCGCATGAGTCGAGTTGATTCGTCCGAAACGAGTCAGCAGCTGACCGAACCTCACCTGTAGTCCGCCGGGCAGGCCGAGCGTAGTCCCGTACGCTTCTTCGAGCTCGACCTCGAAGAGGGAGAACACGACGTTGGCATCGAAACGAAAGTACGGATCCACTGCTGCCCCGAGCGCGAGCTCGAGTTGCTGGAGGTTGAAACCGTTTTCGACGGGATCGTGCGCGCCGGTCTGAAGATTCGATTCCTCGTCGGAGAAGTACGCGGCCGCGAAGTCGAGAATCACGGCGATCTCTGGGTTGAGGGCGGCGCCAGCGCCCGCTGCAGCCGGCGCGGTTGCCGACGGCGGTGTTGTCGTCGCGTCAGCCGGTGCGCTGTCTTCGGCCAAAGCGGCTTCGATCTCGGCAAGCTCGGACGCCTCCGAATCCGCCGGGGGATCGGAGGGATCGGGCGCGACCGGCGGCTCGACCGGCTGTGCGCCGCTCGTCGACGAGAAAGCGAGGCAAGAACACACGAGCCCCGCGTGCCAATGGGAGCGCCGCTTGGTTCCGAGCGAATTCGAAATACTGAAATGAACGTTCATACGAGTCGCCAGTGAGCACACCCACGATCGGCCGACTCGCTCGGAGGCTCCCGCCAGACGCAGCGCGCCCGACGAGTCCGAAGCTTCTACGAGTCAGCCGAGGGGGCTCGGTGGCGACGTTTTTGGCGCGAGACGGTGGAGCCCCGTCCCGCTCGGAGTGGCGACGGTGGCGAGTGAGGAACCCGCCGGGTCGTCGATGATGCTGCTCGCGCTGGAAAGGCGGCTGCCTCCGGCGTCGCTGGCGGTCAGCGCTGCGCTTTGTCCGCAGCCATCGTGCTCGTGCTCATCCGCATCCGACGGTGCGATGGTCATCGGTCCCGAACCAACGACTTTCGCCGCGTCCGCGTGAGCGTCGTCACCGTGCTCCAGCTCGGCGTGCTCCAGTTGGCCGTGCTCTTCGCAGACGGTGTGGGCGACGAGCGCGAAGTGGAGCGCCGCCCCCGATTGACCGGCAACGAGCGCGAGCGCCACGACGAGCGCCAAGGCTCGGGTCACCGCCGCTCGGAGGCCGAAACTCACCCCCGCTAGATGTCTCGAACCAGCGCGCCTGTCAAACGGCCCCGTTCGCTTGGCGAACACCCGCGCCGCGGCGAGGTCGACCTGTTGCCGGAACCGCGCGACTCGGGGGTGACGCTTCGGATAACATTCTCCCCTGTGAACAACGCCGCAACGCTGACCACAGGCATCTTGATGCTCGCCGCGTTCGGGCTCGCGCCTGCGTGCTCCTCGAACACGTCGAGCGGCGACGGGGGCGGTGGCGACGCGGGGGCGGGAGTCGCGGGTACGGGAAACGCCGGGTCCGGAGGCGAGTCTGGTGGCAGCGCGGGCAGCGGCACCGGCGGATCGGGCACCGGCGGAACCGGCGGATCGGGCACGGGCGGAGTCGGCGGCGGCGGACCAGACGCCGGACCGCCTCCAGCGGCGGGCTGGCCCGTCGGGATCCCCGTGCCGAGCTTCGGCGTCGATGAAACGGTCGAGAGCGTCTACGGCAGCGACGACTACTTCACCTACTACGTCGACAATCGTGGCCCGTGCGACGACGGCACCAACGGCACGATGGCCCAGCCACGGTGCACCATTCCTTTTTCCTCGGTCGCGGCTGGCGACGTCGTGTTCATCGCCGGCGGGACCTACCTGCACGGTGACATCTGGATGCCTGTGACCGCGACGGCGACGGCTCCGCTTTTCATTCGAGGACCGTCGACTGGCGACAAACCCATCATCGACGGAGACACGCCGGCAGGAGCGCGCTTCGACATGGCCGCCGAGTACGTCATCATCGAGAACATCGACTTTCGTCGAACGCGAGTCCTGATGGAGGCGGCGAGCCAGTTCGTTTCGTTCCGAGACAACATCGTCAGCGACCATCCGGATCGCAGTGGTGTTTCGGCACGGGGCTCCAACATCGTCGTCCTTCGCAACGAGATCCACCATTTCCAGGGAGCCAACCGACTCGGCGTCGCCGGCGCGTGCGGCGCGAGCTTCATCTGGGTCGTCAGCAACCTCATCCACCACAACGCCGAAGACTCGGTGCAATTCGGCCATGGCTGCCAGGCCGATCGCGTTCACGACCTGTTCATCGGGGGCAACGTCATGCACTCCGATCGCGAGAACGCCGTCGACCTCAAATGGGTGCGCGACGTGGTCGTCTCGCAGAACCGTGTCTTCGGCTACCGGACCGCGGCCACCGACCAAGAGTTTTGCTACGACGACGGCTCTCGATGCGACCCGCCCGGGTTTCACGGAAGCGGCTCGGACGGCTCAGCCATGGTCATCGGATCGGACGGTGTCAGCGAGAACGTGTGGGTCCTGCTCAACGACGTTTCCGACAGCCAGCGCGGGATCCGGAACGAAGAGTCGACCGTGTCGTGGCTCTTCGGCAACGTCGTGCACGACATCGTCGACGCTGGAGTCGTTCTCGAAAAGCAAGGTGACGTACGTATCGTGGGCAACACATTCTTCGACATGGCAACAGGAGTCGATCAACTGCGCGACGCCTTCACGGTGTCCATCGACAACAACGTGTTCGCCCTCCTGAGCGACCGCGCCCTCGACGTCTCGGCGCCCGCGGTGGCGAGTGCGTCCTTTCTTCGAAACAACCTGTTCGAGGGGCCGTCGGTCGAGATTCGATGGGATGCGACGTTCACCATCGCGAGCGCGGCGGACTTCTCCCAGCTCACCCTGGGCACGGTCGCGGGCAACGCGGTCGGCGATCCGGCGTTCGTGGACAGCGCCGGCGGAGACTTTCACCTGGGTCCAGGCAGCGCGGCTGTCGACGTCGGGCTCCCGAGCGCGACGACGGCAGTATGCGACGCGTTCATGACGCGGTTCGGGCTCGACATCTGCGTCGACACCGAGGGGAATCCGCGGGCTGGCACCATCGACGCGGGGGCCCTCGAGCGGCCCTGAGGCTGAAGCAGCAGCAGCGACCGTGCGATTTCGACCACGCGTCTGCGCACTTGCTTCGCGGCTCGAGAGCCCGCCGTCCGAAAGGCGGGTGACGGCGTGCGCACGACCATCTGGCATGCAAGCGGCTCACTGCTTGGAACAGGCGGTCCTGGCCAAGTGCTCTCTAGACGGTCGTGGCACTCACTTACTCCGACGTCGGGGAAGCTGAGGGGCCTTGGTCTGGCGTGGTCGCGATCACGAGCAGTCTTCGGCAGGTCGGCACTATCGTGCCAGCCGACGACGCCGTGCAAAGTGAAGGATCAGGTGGACGACGAACCCACCCGAAACGAATCCTTGAACCCACGAAGCGCCCAGCCACTCCATGCGATAGCCGACCGCGGCGAGCAGGACGACGAACACGATCCCGGCAAAGGCAGCGAACGGAACTGCCTTGTTCTGCGCCCGGCTCATGGCGCCGTCCTGCCGGAGGTGTCGTCGGTGAAACACTCGTCAGCAACCTTCGTGGCGGCATGGCCGCACACGGCACCCCCGATGAACGCCGCGACGACGCCGGGGGCGCCCCCGCCGAGTGTGCCAGCGCCAACGGCGATCGCCAGCGGGCCGCAGGTGCCGACGAGCTGAGCCACGGCGTCCGCGCAGCCGCTGGAGCTCGAAGGGGTGGAGGTCCGCGGCGCCACTGATTTCGAGTGGCGCTTGACGAGCGCCTCGTGACCGGGGCTCGGCGCGTCGCACTGGAGCTTTTCGCTGGCTTTGGTCTCGCTTCGGGGCAACGACGCTTCGGGGCCGCCCGACTGATTGGCCTCGTTCGCGAAACAGGCGCGGGGGCCTCCGCACATTTGAACTGGATCCGACATTTCGCCTCCTTCCGGCGGTTCTCCCGCCCGTGACGGTCGCCACCGACCATCAGCCCCTTCATCGGCACTGCGAAGGTCTCGGTTGCGCGATTTCTTTCGTCGGCCGGGGGATGGTTCCATGCGGGTCGGCGGAGATGCGGGTCGGCGGGACATGCGGGTCGGCGGGACATGCAGGTCGGCGGGCGCCGGGAGCGAATGTCTACATGGCTCTAGGACCCGCCGAGTAAGCGGCTCCAGCTCGAGTGTCCTACGAAACGCAATACCGGAGTCTGTTCATTCAGGCTCGAGGTGTCCTGAAGAAGGAGCTGACGGCGCATCTGCGGTCGAGGCGAGCGATGACGAAATCGCCAAGCTCGAGCACCACAGGCCGGCCGCGCGGCCACGAGGTCGAGGCAATATCGATTCGTGAGCGCCTCGCGGACGCTGGAGATGGAGCGCTGCCGGAACACTGGGACAGTGACCTACTTGCGCGCTCGCGCCGCAGTCAAACGCTGAGGTTCGAGTGGCCAACAATTTTGGGTGGCCCAGAGGGAGGACATTGTTTGTCACACCCGGGGTTGCGTCTCCCGCCGTGCGAGTTAGGTTGAGGTTTCGTGCGCGCGTTGGCGCGCTTTGGTGTTGCGCGTGCTTCGGCACGCTTGGTGTTGCGCGTTCGTAGCGCGCTCTGGTTTAGCTGAACGCCCTCGGCGGGGTGTGTGCGCGGTGCGCATTTTCGTGAGCGCTTTCGGGCGTAGCGAGCCGGAGTGACACCATGAAGCTGGTTCCCATCGAGGAAATTCTGAGCGCCGACCGCGAGCTGTACCGATTGGTGCGGAGCGGCAACGCGCGGCGAGTGGAGATGGGCGAGGCGCTGGAGGCGTTGGCGTCGGCGGGCGGGCATGGCGAGTTGGGGTTCGTGTCGGTGGAGGCGTACGCGCGGGAGCGATGTGACCAGTCAGGCCGCTGGGCAGCGGATTTGCGGTCGATGGCTCGGCGTTTGGAGCCGTTGCCGTTGGTGCGTCAGGCGCTACTCGACGGGAAGATCAGCTGGAGCATGGCGGAGTTGGTCACGCGGCGGGCGAGCGCGGACGACGAAGAGGCTTGGCTGCGGCAAGCGCGGACGAGCACGGTTCGTCAGATGCGGGAGAAGATCCGTAGCGGCGACGAGAACAGCGGCGACGAGAACAGCGGCGACAAGAACGGCTCTGAGGGCGAGCCGCCGTTGGAAATGCGGACATTGACGATCACGATGAGCACTGAAGAGGCGTGGTTCTTCGAGGCCACGGGGAAGGTGTTGGAGCGGCTCGACGGCAGGATCTCGCGGGACGAGATGGTGCGCGATCTCTTGGCGGAAGGGCACAGCTCGATGCTGGGAGGTGATCGCGAAATTCACGTGGAGGAAGAGGACTTTGCGGCGCGCACAGCTTGGCTCACGCAACTCGGAGAGTTTCGGGAAGAAGCCGAAAAAAAATGCGAACGGCAGATGGGGACTGCCGTGGCGGAACACGATGGCTCGCGTGGCCGCGAGAGCGAACGCCCGGTGGTGGCGCCGATTCGCGGGAGGAACGCGCGTGATTTGGACGCGCGGATTCGCCGGCTGGCGCGAGAGCTTTCGGAACGCGACGTCGCCGAGGGAATGCTGTTCGAAACGTTGCGACGGGCCGAGGCTTGGCGGCGATTGTCCTACGCGAGTCAGAAGCACTATGTGCAGGAGCGACTCGGGGTGAGCTTGACGTCGCTCAAGGCGAAGCGCGCGCTGGCGGTGCGCGCGGCGATGCTGCCACAATTGCGGGATGCGCTCGTGACGAACCGCATCGGGCAAGCCTCGGCGAGATTGATATCGCGTGTGGCCGCGCCAGGCACGGTGACCGCATGGATAGAGCGCGCCGAGAGGCGGACGGTGAAGCACCTGAGAGAAGAAGTGCAGATCGCCGAGATGATCATTCGCAACACGGCAGTGCGATTCGTTCGTCCTCCGTCGAAAGAGACCGTGCGCGCGGCGCAAGCGTGGGAAGCGCGTGGGAAGCGCGCGTGAAGAGCGGTGCGGCCTGGCGGGCTGGGGACGCGATGGGGCGGGCGGGGTTGGATTTTTTGGAGGCGCAAAAGGGGGAAGCGGCGGCGGCGGGCAAGGGCGGCGACGCTTCGCAGGCTAATCCGGGTCGCATGTCCGGGGGTCGGGCGCGGTTCGAGGGGCCCATTCGAGTGCCGTTGAAGGCCGCCGAGCGGGGGATCGGGCGAGTTACCGTGCGGCTACGGGTTTCGCGAGAAAACTACGAGCTGTTTCGGCGGACGGAGGCTGCGTACTTGCGGTGGCGCGAGGACGGCACGAGCTTCTTGATGTTTCTCTGCCAGACGATCTGGGACACGTGGGGGCCGACGCTCGAGACGACGGTCAAATACGGCGAAATCTACGAGCGTGATCGATTCGAGTGCGGGAACCCGACGTGTACACGGACGGACTTGACCCCGCATCACATCGTATTTCGGTCGCAGGGTGGCGACGACCGGGCGGAGAACCTGGTGTCGCTGTGTGTGTGGTGCCACCTCGAGGGGGTGCACGGCAGGAAGATTGCGGTGAAGGGCGCGGTGCCGGAGCTCGAGTGGCAGATCGGCGCGCGGCCGATCGTGGTGGTGAAAGGACGAGAGCGCGTGCGTGGGGGGTGGAAAGAGAAGCCGCGGGCAGCTTGACGGCTAGCAGGCTCGTCCCGAGGTGAGGCGCGACGAGACGGGGTTGTTCCATCTGGGGTCGGGGAGAGGTGTGGGAATCGACGGCCAGTGGGCCGAGGTTCGCGTTCTTGACGGAGTCGCGCCAGTCACGAAAACTGGGCAGCAATGCTTGCTCAACGATTTGGTCGACACACCTTGTTACTCTGTGCGCTCGCGAGCGTTTCGTTGCCGCTTGCGGGATGCGGATCCGACGAGGCCTCTGGTGGAACGAGCGATGGCTCCGGAGGAGAAGCTGGCGTCACGGGTAGCGCCGGCGCCGCGGGCACGAGTGGACAGGCGGGCTCCGGGGGCGGCACGCGGGCGTTCTGCATTCCGGACGAAAGCGGGGCGGTGCCGACGCGACCGACGACTGGAACCTGGGAAAAGGTGGAGCTGCCCGGCACGGTGTGCGGCAACGGGAGTCAATACAAATTCTGGGTGAACTTCTCCGGAACGTCGAACAATCTCTTGGTGATGTTCGAGCCGGGCGGGGCGTGCTGGGACTACGAGAGCTGCTCGGGCTCCGGCGGAATTCGCGGCGCCGCGAATCCCAACGGGCTGGACGACGGCCACATGACGACGTGGCAGTTCGCTTACCCGCTCTACCACCGCGACGACCCGGACAACCCGACGGCGGACTGGAACTACGTGTTCGTACCGTACTGCACTGGGGACGTGCATACCGGGAACAACACCATCATGTACGAGAACCCGAACGGCCCGGAGCAGCTCGAGTTCCACCATGCGGGGCACTCGAACATGAAGGCGTTGATTGGCTGGATGAACGACACGTTCAACGACGTGCCGCGCCTTTTGGCAGGCGGATGTAGCGCGGGGGGCGCGGGATCCATCGTGAACTATCACTTCGTGCGGTCGGGCATCGAAGGTACGCAATGTGGCTACTTGATGGGGGATGCCGGGCCGATCTTCACCAGCAAGGGACCGTCGGGGCCGGTGCACGAGAAGATCCGCGAGTCGTGGAACGTGGACCCGGTGCTCGACAGCTTGGTCGGGCAGTTCGGTCAAGAGAAGGTGGACGAGCTGAAGGACGACTTCGGATCGATCAACACGCTCTTGGCAGACGAGTACACCAACGACCGGCTGACCTCGGTGTTCTATCGGCTCGATCTCAACTACTCGATCTACTCCTACGATCGCTTCCACAACTCGCCGCCGACGAGCCAGATTCACGACTTCTGGTGGGAGGATACGCAGGCCCTGATGGCGCAGTTCGATACAAGGGACAATCTCGGGTACTTCATTCCGTACTTCCGCCTCGACAACTGCAGCCATTGCGCATCGATACTGCCGCTCGACAGCGCGTTCGAAGTGGTGTTGGGAGACGCCGATCCGTACGGCGGCACCGAGATCCAGGAAGTGGGTCTCAACCTGCGCGACTACGTGCTGCACCTGCTCGACGACGAGACGCCACTCGAAAGCTACCTCGAAGGCGACCAGGACGATCCGGGGTTCACGCCCGAACAGGCCGAGTCCTGCCGCTAGGCGACGGGCTGCGCTAGGCTCGCCGCCATGAGCCAAGAAGGTAAGGGCCGAACGGCGTTGATCACCGGTGCGAGCGCCGGCATTGGCGAGCAGTTCGCTCGGGTGTTTGCTTCGAACGGCTTCGACGTCGTTCTGACAGCGCGGCGAGAGGAACGACTGACAAAGCTTGCCGACGCGATCGCCGGAGAATACGACGTGCAAGCCACCGTCGTCGCCGCGGATCTGGCGCGGCCGGACGCGCCAGTGAAGCTCTTCGAGGAGATGCAGCAGCGCGAGATCCAGGTCGACGCGCTGGTGAACAACGCGGGGTACGGGGTCGGTGGATTTTTGGGGAGCTCGCCGTGGGAGGTGCACGCAGACTTTCTGCAGGTGATGGTCACGGCGGTGGTGCACCTGAGCTACCTCTTCGAGGCGGGCATGACCGAGAGGGGCTACGGGCGCATCATCAACGTGTCGTCCCTCGCGGGGCTCTCACCCGGGTCGGCGGGGCACACGCTGTATTCCGCCTCGAAGTCGTTTGTCATCAAGTTTTCCGAGTCGATGTACCTCGAGCATGCGGACGACGACGTGAACGTTTGCGCGGTGTGTCCAGGCTTTACCTATAGCGAGTTTCACGACGTGCTCGGCAACCGGAGCCTGGTGAGCAAGCTGCCAAAGTTCATGTGGATGGACGCGCGCACGGTTGCCGAGCAGGGGTACGACGCGGTGATGAAAAAGAACCCCGTGTTGGTGAATGGACCGGTGAACCAGGCAATCGCAGCGGTAGCGCGATTGATCCCGCAGAGAGCTGCATTGAGCTTGATGCAACGCCAGAGCTCGAAGATCCGCGTGGCGGATTGACTACTCGCCCGTGGAGAGCAGCGCTGCCGCCCTGAGTCGGGTTTCGCTCTGGGTATCTTCGCCGACGGCGCGGGCGACCAGGCGAACGAACAGCTCGAAAGCATCGCCGCCGACGTCCGGTTCGACCTGCTCGGAGATGCTGAGCCCGTCTAAGACGGCAGTGACCAGGTAGGCAAGCGCGTCGAGTCCGACGGTAGTGGCGCGGCCGTCCGAGCGATGAACCGAGATGGCATCCGCGAGGAGCACCCGGGCGACGCGGCGCCGACGGAGCATTCGCTCGCGCACGAGTCGGTCGCGACCGGCTTCGCTCCAGAGCTGCGTCCGAAGCGAGGTCGTCGACGGCTCGGTCCAAACGCGGCGCGCCGTCTGAAGCAGCTGCGTGACCCCGGTGGTGGAAACGGCGATGGCTTCGCGTAGGCGGAGTTCAAACTGTACGCGAAAGCGCTCCTCGATGGCGGCGATGAGGGACTTCTTGCTGGTGAAGTGGCGATGGATGCCACCTTCGCTCTGGCCCACAGCCCGGCCGATTTCCGCGAGTGAGACTCGCGAAAAACCCTGCTCACCGAACAGTTTCGAGGCGACACGCAGAATGCGTTCGGCAACGGGACGACCCGTGGGCCGCGAGAAGGGGGCGTCGTCCAGCGCTTCAGCCGCACGGGCGGTCATGCGGGGAAGGTTGCGCCGGCCCATGTTTCGGGGCCGCAACGGGGCTGATTCGCGGGGCGCACGGTGGGACCCCGGGCGTCGGGGCTAACGCCGGCAGGCGGCTTCGCGCCCGAAATACGCCTGATTTTCGAGGCATGCGGCCCCCGCCAAGAGCAGGCGAGCCATGTTGCCTCCCGGCCCCCCGGGAGGCTAGGCTGTGCACCCCATGCGCCTGAAGGTCTGGACTGCCGTCGCCTGCGCCCTGCTGATTGGGGGCTGCGCGACTTACACCGAAGGTCTCAATCGCGGCCAGCGCTTGTACGAGGAAAACGAGTACGAGCGAGCGCTCGCCATTTGGCGCGCCCTCGGGGCCGACATTGATTCGCTCGACTACGACGACCAGGCTCGCTACTCGTACTTGCGGGGGATGACGGACTACCGCCTCGGATTTCGGTTCGACGCGCGCCATTGGCTCGCCCTGGCAAAGGCTGTCGAGCAGGAGCACCCCGGCGGGCTGAGCGAGCAGTGGAAGCAACGGCTCGAAGCGGCGCTCGACGATCTCAACAAGGACTGGTACGGCGGAGCAGAGAGTGGCTTCGACGACAGCGCGTCGACGTCCGTTGAACGCAAGAAGACCGTGGACGAGCAAGGCAACCCAGTGGACGCCGAGCCCGCTCCAGAGGCGCCCGCTCCAGAGGCGCCCGCTCCAGGCGCACCGGCGCCGGACACGTCGGCACCAGCACCCCCGCCGGAACCTCCGGCCCCCCCGGCCCCCCCGGCCCCGAAGCCTTGACCGTCCCGCGCGATCGGTCGGGCGCTACTTGGCGCCTGCGGCTTCGAGAACCTCGTTGGGCTTGACGCCCTTCTGGATGAAGCACTTCGTCGCCTCGGTCGTCGCCGCGGTCACGCGCGCGTAGTTCTCTTTCGAGGCGCGCTTGTCCTTGATTTTCGAGACCGTCGTCTTGAAATCGTTGAACACACCGCGAGCGCAGGCTTCATCCGCGCAGGCGCACGCACGAGTCTGGATGTCCTCGAGCGCTTTGGCTTCGTCTTCACCTTGGTTGCACGCGAGCAGCACACCAACGAGTCCTGCCAGCACGATTATGGGGGTCTTGTCTGTCTTCACCACCGCCTCCAATGTTTTTCGAGCCGATGAGCATACCGCAAGGTGCTCTCGGATCCGCACCCTTCCCTTTGGGAAAGACCGCCGTTTACTAGGGACCGCCCTCTACTAGGGACCGCCCTCTAGTAACGGCCGCCCTCGCAGCAACCTCGAACACATTCTGCACGAAATCGCGTTTTGGCGGGCAAGCACGCACCGCCGGCCTTCTTCGAGCAGGTGCTATCGACCGCGGCGAAACAAGCTTTTCTTCCCGGAGCGCAGTCGATGTCGCTCTGGCACTCGGTGGCCTCGAAGGCCACGCATTGGTCGAGGCCGTGGGGGAACGAAAGCGTTGTCGAACATTTCGGTGACGACGGCGGCTCGGGCGGGGCCTTGGCACCAGCATCGCAACCCGTGGCGAACGCCACAGCCGCGAGGATTGCGGCGACGGCGCAGCGTGGTTTCATCGAGAGAGAGCATATCAGAGTGAGGTGGAGCCGCGTATGCTTCAGCCATGGGCGTCACGCCTCACGCCAATCTACCGGCGCTGTACCAGCGCTGGATCGACGGTCTCCTCGCGGCGCCGATTCCCGCCGAGGAACGTTCGACCTGCGAGGACTGCGCGATGTGCAAACCGCGTGGCGACGAAAGGGCGGAGATCGGCGAGCCGTTCCAGCCGAACGTGAAGTGCTGCTCGTACCTGCCCGAGTTGCCGAACTTCGTCGTCGGCGCGATCCTGAGAAACGACGCGCTGCACCGCGGTCAGCAAACGGTGCGCGATCGCATACGGGCCAAAGTCAGCGTCACCCCCGTCGGCGTAGGGCAACCGGCGCGCATCCGACTCACTTTGCAGACGTCGAAACCAGCCTTCGGCCGAAGCCGCGAGATCCTCTGCCCGCACTACGTGGACGAAGACGGCGGACAATGCAGCATCTGGGCGCACCGCGAAGCCGTTTGCAGCACCTACTTCTGCAAGCACATGCGCGGCGCGGTCGGGCAGGTATTCTGGGCCGCTCTCCGCGGGTTGCTCGCCTACGTAGAACGCGACGTCGCGAGATTCTGCGTGATGAAGCTCGACCCGGGGTCCGAAGCCATCGAGGTGCTCGCCACCCAAGGGGGTCCGAGCGAAAACGAAGCTGAGCTCGACGCTGCCGCTCTCGAGTCGAGACCAGACCCCGCGGAGTACAGCCGGCGATGGGGCACGTTCGAGGGGCGCGAGGAAGAGTTTTTCATTTCCTGCGCCGAAATGGTCGAGGAGCTCGACTGGGCCGACGTCGTGGAGCTCTGCGGCGCCGACGTAGCGCTGCGTGCGCTCCACACACGCCGTTCGTTCGAGCGGCTGCAGTCGCAGGAGCTGCCCGAGCGGCTGGCCGCGACCAGCTACACGATCGCGAAGGCGGGAAGCGAGCGCGCGCTCGTCGTGGGCTACAGCCAGGACGACGCGCTCGAACTACCGACGGACCTGTTGGGGGCGCTGCACTTGTTCGACGGCCGACCGGCGGAAGAGGCCATCGAAGCCGTAGGAAAACGGGGCGTCACTCTGACGAAAGCCGACGTTCGGCGGTTGGTGGATTTTCGGATTCTGGAAGCTAGGTGATCCCGGCGGATCGATGCACTAGAGTCTCATCGATGTCGATCGACTTTGCCGCGCATGCCAAAGAAATCGAGGAGAAGGGTTACACCATCCTCGAAAATGTCATCGATCTGGACTTCGTGGATGCGGTCTACGAGGACCTACACCGCCTCGAGGAGAAACTCGGCATCGTGCCCGCCGACAATCTGTTCGAGGGAAGGAAAACCGTTCGTATTTACAACTTGCTCGTTCACGGTGAGCTCTACGAAAAGGTCCCCGTTCACGACAACGTTCTGCCGCTAGTCGAGCGCGTGCTCGACTCGGGTTGTTTGGTTTCCTCACTGTCGTCGATCGCGATCTGCCCGGGCGAAACACCGCAGCCGATCCACGCCGACGACCAACTCATTCCGATCCCCAAGCCTCACGTGCCGACGGTGTGCAACACCATGTGGGCGTTCACGGACTTCACCGACGAGAATGGCGCAACCCGGCTCGTTCCTGGTTCTCACAAGTCGGACAGAAACCCCGAGTACGGTGAGGATCTCGACACCGTACCAGCGGCAATGCCGCGCGGCAGCGTGATGGTCTATCACGGCAGCCTCTGGCACGGCGGCGGCACCAATACGACCGACAAGCGGCGCATCGGCATCGCGATGAATTACTGCGCGGGGTACATCCGTCAGCAAGAGAACCAACAACTCGGCATCCCTCGCGAGATCGCGAAGAAGTTCTCGCCGCGTTTGCAGGAGCTGGTGGGCTACGGCGTCTATGCGGGGCTCATCGGCCACATCGACAAGAAGCACCCGGGTGGCCTGCTGAAGGACGGAGACGACGGATTTCGCGCGTTCGATTGGGCGAAGGGCTAAGCATCAGGTAGGGCTGCCCTGGAGAGGTAGGACTGCCCTGGAGAGGTAGGGCTGCCCTGGAGAGGTAGGGCTGCCCTGGAGAGGTAGGGCTGCCCTGGAGAGGTAGGGCTGCCCTTAGAGGTAGGGCTGCCCTTAGAGGTAGCCCTCGTCTCGAAACCACCTCACGGTGTCCGAGAACGCTTGCTTCACACTCGTGGGCTCGAGACCGAGCTGCGTGCGTGCTTTGGTGTTGTCGGCACGCTTGCCGCTGTTGAGGATTCGGATCGAGTAGTAGTTGAACCTCGGGGCGTTCTCCGGGAAGTACTTGCGCTCGACCCAGTCTTTGACGACGGAGATGGCCTGCATGGGTTTGGGCGCGATGCGAAGGCGGGGCTTTCGGCGTCCAGTGAAGTCGCTGAGCCACGTGAGGATCTCGTCGATGCTGCAGACTTCGCCGCTCAGCAGGTACCGCTCGCCGCGGGCGCCCTTCTCCATCGCGAGGAGGTGACCGTTGACGACGTCGCACATGGGGACCCATTCGAACGAGCCGGGCACGTAGGCCCAGAGGCGACCTTCGGCGAATTCGAGAATGCTCTTTCCGACGAGGCTCGGGCGGAAATCGTAGGGGCCAACGGTGGCGCACGGATTGACCATGACGACGTCGAGGCCTTTGGCGGCCTCCCGCATGACCTCCCACTCGGCGTGGGCTTTGGAACGTTCGTAGGCCATGACGGGCTCGAACGGGCTGAGCGTCCATTCTTCGTCGCTGGCGCCGGAAGGGTTGGTGCCAATGGCGCCGAAGGAGCTCGTGTGCACGACGCGTTCGACGCCGGCCCTGCGAGCGGCGCGCATGAGGCGACGCGCGCCGAGCACGTTGACGTCGAAGAGCTGGCGACTGTCGGTGTCGCGAATGCTGATCATCGCCGCGGAGTGGTAGATGCGGTCGCAGCCTTTGACGGCTTTCTCGAGCGAGCGCTCGTCGCGCAAATCACCGTAAGCCCGCTCGACGTCGAGTCCTTCGATGGCACGCGGGGGGCTCGTCCGGCGGAGGAGAATGCGCACCCTTTCACCGCGCGCGAGCAAGGCGCGCACGAGGTTGTTGCCGATGTGGCCGGTCGCGCCGGTGACGAGGGTAGTCACGAGAAAAACCAGCGTAGCAAAGTCACCGCTCGGGAGTGAGTACACATGCTCAAATTGCGCCTGTTCGACGAAACTCGCTTGGTCGGGACGCGGATCTTGGCTATCTACGATTCGCCCCACTCCACCCAGAACCCGGAGTGGGAAATCGGAGGGTCCTTCTCATGAAACATGGAATTGAATACGCGGGATGCCTCGCAGCGCTGGTCTTCGCGACCGCGTGCGGGGGTGGTGGCGGCGGCAAGAAAGCCGACGTGAACCAGCAAGCGGCCAAGACCGCCGCTCAACAGACGATTTCGGCCGCGACCACCGCCGTCGAGCAAAACAACGGCGAAGCCGCGGCGTTTCAGTTTTTGGGCGCCGCCCAGGCTGGTCAGGGCATCATCACCCCGCCCCAGGGGGGCACCGCCCAGGGGACGTGCTCGTGCGACGAAACGGCGATGAGCTGCAACTTCACCGACTGTGCGCAGGGAGCGAACAGCCTGTCGGGCACCATCTCGTGGGGCGGAGGCAATGTCGTCTGCGACCTGACCTTCGTGGTCACGTCCCCGGTGGCTCCGCTCAACATGAGCACGACGTGCGACTTGAACGTCACCGACACGTCGATGAGTGGCTCGCTCAGCAGCTCGGGCAGCTTGATGTTGCCGGAGGGCGCTGGAGCGTCGGGTAACGTCTCGTGGTCGGTCGACGCGGTCTACAACGACGTGACGATCTCGGGCGGCAGCCCGACCGGCGGCAGCGTGACGGTGGACGCCGAGTACGAAGCGGCGGGCGAGAAGTTCTCGGGCAACGGCACGGTCAACTTCCCGTGACTTCGGCGGGGCGAGCGCCCCGCACGAAAATTTCGAGAGCCGCCCCAATTTTGGGGGCGGCTCTCGTCGTTCTGGGCAGCGGCTGTGAAGAAAAAAGGGCGTCGCTTGGTCCCGAGCCGACGAGCACCGAATCGGCACCCTGCGCTTTCGCGGGCGAAGCATGCACGTCGTCGTGCGACGACCGCGGCATCGCGAAGCTCGCTGATGCGACGCCCAAAAAAGCCGCTCCGAGCGACGCACCTCGCGTGCAGATTGCGCTCACGGTCGCTACCGCGTGGCCGACGAGCGCCAAGTGGACCGAGCAAGCCGCGCTCACCGCGTGGGTGAAGCGCGCCCTCGCGCCCACTCGTCGCGCGTTCGAGTCGTGCAACATCGAGCTCGACGTCGTCCGCGCCGAGCTCGCGGCGGTGCCCTCGCGCCTGCTCACGGTCGTGGCAAACGGCAAAAACTCGTGGGCGGGACTCGCTCCGGAAGGTGAAGACCCGGCGGCGTTCAACTACGACCTCGGAGAGAAGCTCACACCCGAGGTGACAGAGCTCTTCAACTTCGCTCGGCGGGACTTGCCGAACGGCACCATCGGCGTCGTCGTCATCGACCGCATCGACTACTACGCCGCCAAGAAAGCGACGGTCGCTGGTGGACTCTCGTTCCCGCCGGTCGTGTATCACGCGACGGAAGACTTCCCGGCTCGCAACGGTGTGCTCGTCGCGACCGCGTACCCGAAATGTGGGAGCTTGCCCTCACGACTGAACGACCGCGTGATCGCGCACGAGCTTGGCCACATGTTGCTCGACCAACCGAGCCACGACACCGACCCAAAAAATCTCATGAACCCACAAATGGGCGGCGAGCTCCGGGAGGAGCAGTGTCTCCGGATGCGGAAGAACCTCCGGGGAATTTTCGGGAAGAACGCCTTCGCCGATCCTGGCAGACCGGGCTCGAAATGATCGCGTAGGCTCGATCGCGCCGATGCTGGTCGAGGAAATCGCCCTCTACTCCGCCGTGGCGATCGCGGCGAGCGCCATCGCCGTGAGTTGGGGCGGAGCCATGGGCAAGTGGCGCTGGTTGCTCGCCGCAGCGCTCGTCTACCTCGCCTCGATGTTCGCCTTCTTCTGGACGCCCGGCGGAGACCCCGAGCTAGCCGCGCAGGTGCCCACCCAGCGTGCAATCGACGGGTATGCGTCCTCGGACACTTGCCGAAGCTGCCACGCCGAGCACTACGAGTCCTGGCACCGCTCTTACCACCGAACGATGACTCAGCTGGCCTCCCCGGAGACCGTGCTGGCCAACGTCTCTGCTTCGCCCGCCATCGAGCACGACGGGCGAACCTACGGCCTCGAATGGCGACGGGGCGCGCTCTGGGCGCGTCTGCCCGACCCGGAGCTCGAAGCCGACGCGATTCGACGGGGAGCGGCCCCGAGCAGCAGCGTGCCGATGGTGGATCGGCGCATCGTCATGACAACCGGCTCGCACCACTACCAGGCCTACTGGGTACGCGGCAGCCGCGGCCGCGAGCTCCGACAGTTTCCGTTCGTTTATCTGTTGCCCGAAAAGCGGTTCATCCCGCGAGAGGACGCGTTCCTTCAACCGCCGGACGCTCCGCGCCATTTGGTGCGCTGGAACTCGAACTGCGTGCAGTGCCACGCCGTCGCCGGACGCCCCGCGCACGACCTGGCGAGTGACGCTTTCGAAACCGAAGCCGTCGAGCTCGGGATCGCGTGTGAATCGTGCCACGGACCCGGACAGCGACACATCGAGAGGCATCGAAGCCCGCTCGAGCGCCGCGCGGCTCGAGCCGACGAAGAGGCGGACCCGAGCATCGTTCATCCGCTCCGTCTCGACGCGGCCGCGAGCGCCGAAGTGTGCGGACAGTGCCACTCCTACTTCATGCCGAAAGACGAAAGGACTTGGTGGGAGCGCGGCTTCAGCGGGGGCTACCGCGCCGGCGATCGCCTGAGCGATTCCCGCCGCGTGTTCGACTACGCCCGCGACCGCCTGAACGCGCCCCCAGCTCTCGCCCGGACGCTGGACAGCGCGTTTTGGCCGGACGGCACGATTCGTGTGGGCGGGCGCGAGTACAACGGGCTCGTCGCGTCACCGTGTTTCGAGCGCGGGAAGGCGGAGCGCCAGCTGACGTGCACGTCTTGCCACTCGCTCCACGAGAGCGAGCCCGACGACCAGCTCGGCCCCGGCATGCGCGGCAACGCGGCGTGCCTCGCCTGCCACGACGGATCGCTCGCCGCCGAAGGGCACACCCACCACCCGTCCACGTCGGCCGGCAGCCTTTGTTACAACTGCCACATGCCCCACACGTCCTACGCGTTGTTCAAGGGCATCCGCTCCCACCGCATCACGAACCCGCGCGTTCGGACCGATGGCGCGGCAGGCGCGCCGAACGCGTGCAACCTCTGCCACCTCGATCGGTCGCTCGACTGGACCGCGCAGCACCTGTCGTCGTGGTACGGCCAGCCCATGCCCGCCAGCACACCGGAGTCCGGCGACAAACACGCTCCGGTCGCGGCGGCCGTCGAGTGGCTGCTCTCGGGGGACGCGGCCGAGAGGGTCGTGCTCGCATCGCGGTTTGGCTGGAAAGACGCGCACGTCGCTTCGGGCTCCGATTGGCAAGCGCCGTTCTTGGCGGAGTTGCTCGACGATCCCTACGCCGCGGTCAGATTCGTCGCTCACCGCGCCATCAAGACCCTGCCTGGGTTCGAGAAATTCGAGGCCGATCCCGTCGGTGCACCCGAAGCGCGAGCGGAGTCCAGAGCCAAAGCGCTCGCAACCTACGAACCAAAAACGAAGTCCCCGAACGCCGAGCGCGCGTTCCCGTTGGACGAGCGGAGGCATCCCGATCCCGACACGCTCGCGGCGCTCAAAAGAGCACGCGACAACCGCCCCGTGACGATTTCTGAATGACCGCTCCAAACGACGCCGAGTCGCTCACGCGACGCCACCTCCGGATCGGCTGGTGGGCGCTACTCCTATTTCTTTCGCTGGGTGTCGCGCTGGAGGCCATGCACGGGTTCAAGGTCGGCTTTTACCTCGACGTTTCGAGCGAAGCTCGCCGGCTCACTTGGCGGCTCGCTCACGCGCACGGAACCCTGTTCGCGCTCGTCAACATCGCCTTCGCGGTCACCGTGCCGCACCTCTCGGAGTCGGCCTCCAAATCGAGGTCAATGGCCTCCGCCGCGCTCGCTGCGGCCACGCTCCTCGTCCCTGCCGGATTTTTCCTCGGCGGGCTGTTCGCGCGCGAGGGTGATCCGGGGCTCGGAGTGGTGCTCGTTCCCGTGGGAGCGCTGCTGTTGTTCGTCGCCGTGCTCGTCACCGCACGATCGATTCGTTGAGGTTCTCGGCCCTGCAGGCGATAAGTGAGAACCCATGAAGACACGAAACATCAACCGAACACTCGCCGCGGGCATCCTCGTGACCGCCGTCGCGCTTTTCGCTTGCAAGAAGGTGATGAAAGAAGTCACCAAAGAGGCGCTCGAAGAGACCGAAGTAACGCCAGCGGCCTCGCCCATTGCCGCGCCGGGAGCGGCCAGCCCCGTTGGCACGCCCGCCATCAACCACTTCACCGAAACCGCCGCTCTGACGACAACGCTGAACGCGCTCAAAACGAAGATCGGCGGAGGTAGCGTCAAGGCGCTCGAGTTCAGCATCTACGACACCTATGCCAATCTGCAGGCGCAGGATCCGAGCAAAGCGGCCGAGGTGAACGAGTTCAAGTTTCGGGCCGGAACGGTGACGGGACCGATTCCGGTGAAGCTCAGTGGCGGCGGAAAGCTCGACAGAAATTTGTTCACGCTCGACGACGTTGCCCTGGACAAGCTCCCGGCGATGACCGCCGAGGCGCTGGAAAAATCGAAGATCGAGGACGGCAAGATCACCCACGTCATCGTTCGCCGCGGGCTACCATTCAGCCCGAAAGTCGTCGTCCGCGTCTACGTCGACAGCCCTCGCAAGGACGGGTTCGTCGAGTTCTCCGAGACGGGAGTGATCGGCAAAATCAACGTCGACTAGAGCGCGGCCCGGCAGCGACTGCCGTACGCGCTCCAGTCATTGGATTGCGCCGTAGTACCGCATCATCCAATACGGCAGCAACCACGGCCACGGCGCCTGATGCGCCTGGTCGGTGCTGCCTCCGACGACGATGTAGGGATTGCCGTTCCACTTCATCGTTCGAATTTCGTCGTACGGCGGCACCTCGTTGAACTGGAGTTGCGAGAAACGATCCGTCGACGTGTCGAGGTCGAAATCCTGCCGATGGGTGTTGTCGTAGCGCATCTCCCGCCAGTCCAGCGGCATCTCCTGAAGCGAGCGCACCGCGTCCGCCACGGCTGGATCGTCGATCGCGCTCGACATCATCGCGATTTCGAAGGGGTTTCGTTCGAGCACCTCGTGCGAATGAAAATCGCGGATCGACTGGATCCACGTCGCCCGCCGGTCCGCGTTGGGCTCGTATCGAAGCAGCGTGTAGTACGCCAAGGTCGCGAGCTCGTGGTCGGAGTGGTTCGCTATGCCTCGGCTCGTCACGGTCAGAGTCGTGTCCTTGACCGGGACCATTTCTCCGTAGCGCTCGTCTATGGCGAGCCGCTCGTACTCCGCATAGAACGCGTCGTCGCCGGTGATGTGCCAAGAGGCCAGCAAGAAACCGAGGATCTCGATCGAGTTGAGCCAGCCGCCTCCCCCGAAGCTCTCGGCGCATTCTGACCCCATGTTGGCGAGGCACGGGCCGATGCCATCCACCGCGTCGGCGAGCCCCGCCCAGTCGCCGTGAGACGTCGGCTCTCCATCGAGATCGGGCAGCACGAGCTCGTTTTCGATGATGTATTCGGTCACGCGCTGAATCCGCACGGCGATTTCGTTCCGCTCCGCGTCGCTCTGCGCGCACAAGTCGTAGAAAATCGGGATGCCGAAAAAGTGGCCGGCGTACTCGTCGCTGCTCGTATCGTCTTTCCAATAGTAGGTCTGGCCGTCGAACTCTTGCAGGTGCCAGTTGTCCATCGTGGCCTTGGAGTCGAACACCGCGCCCTCGTCGCTCCGAACGAGGGACCGCGTGATGAACCCCGCCTTGTCCCCTTGCGCCACGAACGTCTCCGCCGGCACGTCGTACAGAAGGAGCATGACGTCCATGGCCTTGCGGGCCTTGTCGTAGAACTCGGTGTTGCCGGTCTCCGCGAAGGCGAAACACCAGGCCGCCACCTGCATTTGCGTCCAGAGCCCGTCGTTGTCGAAGTCCGACCGAGTCACGGTGGAAGTGGGATTGACCGGATCGTCCCACGCGTCGCCGAGCAGCACACCGTCGGCAACGAAACCATCCATGCGCCAGTGTTTGTCGTTGAGCGCCTCCATGAGCGCGGCTTTGCTTTCCAGCGTGCGCGTCACTGACCCGATGCGCGAGATACCGGCATTCGTCGCGATCCACCGAGTGCCGTCGTCTTCGATGGCGACTCCGGCAACCCGCTCGTCGAGGATCCATCGCGTGGTGTGATAGTGGTCCTTCCTCGCCGCTTCGGTGGCGGTCGCACCAATGACGTGACCGGTGAGCACGGTGCCAGCAGCCTCCGCCACCGACGTGAGATCGCCGTTCGGCAATCCGTCTTTGCCCGGGGCGACCACCGTCACCGCCGCGGACGTCGCGTCGATACGCCATAGGCCGTTGTTGGTGCCCGCCAGCACTTCGGATCCCGCGCTCGATGCGGCAATCGCTCGCACATCCTCGGCCAGCCCGCCGGCGCCGACATCCGCGAGGAGCGTGTCCGACATGATGCTGTAGCGGCGAACGTCGCTCGGCGTCGCCATCCACACGACGTCACCGACGACAACCAGGTCGTTGATGCTGAAACCTTGGGCTGCAGCCACCGGAATCACACCGCCGGCGTCGATCGTCGCAAGCCCGGTGTCCGTGCCGACGTAAACGGTGCTCGTGCTCGCTGCGACCGATTGAACGCTGGCACCTGCCGCCGCCCACACGTCCGCGGGCGCGCCCATGGAGTCGAGCACGTGGACTTCGTTCCGGCGTGCAGCCACGACACGATCGCCGAACGCGGCGAGCCCGACGACGGCGCCGGTTCCGGTGATGGCCACCGTCTCGAACGCGTCTCCGACCGTGTTCAGACGCACGAGACCGGTCGACGTGCCAGCGTAGACTCGACCGTCGAACACCCCAATGTGCCGCACGTCTAGATCGGGCAACACCGCCGTCGTGCGAAAGAACGTGACCTCTTCTTCGTTGTAGCTCGCATCCATCATCGCTGTGGAATGCGTCATCTGCTCGTTGACCACGCCAGGCGGAACCGTGATCGACACGCCCCCCATGCCGGCGGCTCCCGCGCTTCCCGCCGAGCCGCCAACCCCGGCGCTGCCCCCGGTCCCCGCGCCTCCACCTTGGCCAGCCCCCGCTTGGCCGCCCGTTCCCGCGGAGCCTTTACCGCCATCGCCGCAGCCCGCGCCGAGCGCCAGCACCGTCGTGGCCAAACCCAAGAATCGTGAAAGCTTCACAGCAAACCTCCGGAAGGAAAGGACTCGGCCCGTAGCCGACACACGGCCGTCGCCCAAAAAATGATGGCGCGTCCCGGAGCGTCCAGCGAGAGAGAACCGCGAAAAAACGCGGCCTTTCCGTCGAGGGCGCCCAATTCAGCTCGAACACGCCAAAGCGGGTAAAAAAACCGCCCTTCAGGCCATTGACACAGTGCGGCAAAGACACAGATCGAGGCCTGCGAAGCCCCGTCTCGGTACGATCGGCGGTCGACGCCCGTCATGCCCATTCCCCCCGAGCTCGAGCGCGCCATCCGCGCCCAAGTCGAAAGCGCCCGAACGCTGCGTGACTCGATCGAGGCGGACCCCCTCGCGACCATCGAGCCCCCGAGTCGCATCGGCACGACCACCGGCGACCAAGCGCTCGAAGTCATGCGCGCGCTCGACCGCGGCAAAGACGCCGGCCACGTCGCCCTCCGCTTCGAGAAGACGCTCGGCGAAGGTGGCATGGGAATCGTGCACCTCGCGACACAGTCGGCGCTCAGTCGCAAGGTCGCGGTCAAACGGCTCCAAGACGATCAAAAAAACGAAACCGGGGTGACTCGCATCATCCAAGAAGCGATGGTCACCGGCGGGCTCGAGCACCCGAACATCGTCCCCGTCTACGACGTGAGTCTCGACGCCGATGGGTTTCCGGCCATCGTGCTCAAGCGAATCGAGGGGGAACACTGGGGGACGCTGCTGCGCTCCCCGGAGCGCATCAAAGAGCACGTAGGCGCCGACGACCCCGAAGACTTCAACCTGCGCACACTGATGCAGGTGTGTAACGCGATTCACTTCGCTCACAGCCGTGGCGTCGTGCATCGCGATCTCAAACCCGAGAACGTGATGATCGGTGAGTTCGGCGAGGTCTACGTTCTCGACTGGGGTCTCGCCGTCGGCATCGACGACAACGACTTCCTTCCCCGTGCCGAGAAGGCGCGTGGCATGGCGGGCACACCGGCCTACATGGCACCGGAGATGCTGGGCACCGACGACTCGGCGCCGCTCACCGAGCGCACGGACGTCTATCTGCTCGGCGCGATGCTCTACGAAGTCATCACCGGTAGCGCGCCGCACATCGGCCAGGATCTCGAAGCGGTGGTTTCGAGTGTCATCCTGTCCCAGCCCAAATTCCCCAGAGGGACGCCGCGCGAGCTTCGGAAAATCTGCCAACGCGCCATGGCTCGCGATCCGGCGGACCGCTTTTCCAGTGCCGAAGAGCTGAGAAAGCGCCTCGACCGCTACCTGCGACATCGCGGCTCACTTCAGCTCGCCGCGGACGCGCAGCGGAGCTTCGACCAACTCGCGGAGATGCTCGGTCGCGCGAGCTCGGACGACGAGCACCAACGCGAGCTCTACAACCTCTTCGGCGAGTGTCGCTTCGGTTTTCGCGCAGCGCTCGAAGGTTGGGGCGGCAACCCCGTCGCGATCAACGGGCTCCAGCGTTCGACCATCGCGCTCGTCAACTTCGAGCTCGCCCAGGGCGACGCCCACGCCGCCGCCCGTTTGCTCGCTGAGCTCGACAACCCGCCGTCCGAGCTCGTCGCGCGAGTCGAGTCCGCGCGCCACGCGAGCGTGCAAGAAGTCGAAAACCTCCGCGCACTGAGCCGCGAGCTCGATCCCCAGTCGGGCTCGCGAACCCGTTCGGCGATTCTCATCGGCCTCGGCGCGATGTGGACGGTGCTCCCGGCCTTCGCCGAACGGTTCGAGGCGGCGTCCGGGGGCCCCACCCACGCCGGTCAGGTGATAACGAGCGCCGTATTCCTGGTGATCATCGGCGTCCTCGGTTTCTGGGGCCGAAAATCGATGCTCAAGACCGCCGTCAATCGCAGCATCCTCGCGACGATCGTCTTCACGATGCTCGCGATGATCATGCTGCGCGCCGGAGCTGCGCTCCTAGACATCGAGCCGCGCACCGCCCACGTGCTCAATTTTTTCATCTGGTTCACGATCTGCTCGCTTCTGTCCTTCTACGTGGACCTGCGCCTCGTCGTCGCCGCCGCGGCCTACCTCGCCGCGTTCCTGCTCGCCGCGGCGTATCCGAGTTGGATGTACGTGTTGATGGCCGGCTCGAATCTGGTCTTGACGCTCATTGCCGTGTGGCTCTGGTGGCCACGCTGGACCCAGCGCCAGAAAGCCGTGACCGAGGTCAAGCGCCTCATCGAGCAAGTGCGCGCGCCGACGGCCGATCGCCCTACGGAGCCCCCGCCAGCGCAATAATCGATCGGCTGCAATAGTCGATCGGCTGCAGTACCCCATCGGCTGCGATAGCCGATCGGCTCATTTGCCCACCCCCCGAGGCCGGCGCTATGGCTCTTTGGTGCGATGGAACCGGATAGTCGGCGCTACGGTCGCCGCCCTCGCCCTCGCGGCGCTCACCTTGGGTGCGCCCGACGCCCAAGCGCTCCGCGGTTGCCCGCCAGCCATGGCGCCCGTCGCCGGTCGCTTCTGCATCGACCGGTACGAAGCCAGCGTCGACGTCATCAATTCGAAGGGCACCACGGTGCGGCGCCATTCTCCGTATCACAAGCCGACCAGCAGCCGGCTCCGCGCCCGCTCACGACGCGGAGTGGTGCCCCAGGCCCACTTCAGCCAGCGACAGGCCGCGGATGCCTGCGCCGCCGCCGGCAAGCGACTCTGTACCAACGAAGAGTGGATCAGCGCTTGCAAGGGCCGCCGCCCGACGCTCTATCCCTACGGCGACGAGCACCAGGAAGGTCGCTGCAACGACAACGGCGTATCGCCGCTTCGGGTCCTGCACGGCAAAGACGACTCAATCAACACCTACGGCATCGACGCCATGAACGACCCGCGCTTGAACAAGATCCGAGGCACGGTCGCCAAGACCAGCAAGTTCTCGCGCTGCCGCAATTCCTACGGCCTGCACGACATGGTGGGCAACCTCCACGAGTGGACGTCGGACGCCAGCGGCACTTTCCGCGGTGGCTACTACCTCGACACCAAGACCCACGGCGAGGGGTGCGACTACCGCACCACCGGGCACAACACCAAGTACCACGACTATTCGATCGGATTTCGTTGCTGCACGAGCGACAACAACGTCTCCAAGCGCGCCGCCGCCCACCGTCGCGCCAGCGCGAAAAAGCGCGCCGAAGAGAAGAAGGCCAAGAGAAAACGCGGCGGCAAGACCAAGGTGCACCTCGTCAAGAAGGGCGACTCGCTCTGGGCGATTGCCAAGCGCTACTCGGTCAGCGTCGACGACCTCTGCGAAGCCAACGGCATCAAGCCAACCGCCGCCATCCGGCCCGGCCAAGAGCTGACCGTGCCCTAGGCCCCCGAGCGCGATTGACTACAATCCGCGCCACCCGTTGAGCTACTATCCGCTCGCCGTGAACGTGAACAAGGGTCTCCCCTGATGCCGATGCTCCGCCCCGCCGTTCGCCCCGCCGTTTGTCTGCTGGGCATCCTCTCGCTCGTTCTCACCTACGGTTGCAACTCGCCAACGAAGGACGACCCGGCGCCGAGCCCATCCGAGCCGAGCGCGAAGCCCGCCGCGAGTGCCGCGGCAACACCCGCCGCCGCCAAACCCAAGCCCGCCAAGAAGCCCCTGGGCGCCGCTCCCGAGGTCGGCACCGAACGCACCGTCGAAAAGAGCACGACTACCAAAGTCCGCACGCTCTATCAGGGCCGTGACGTCGTCATCGGCAACGAAACCAGCGAGACGACGAGCGAAAAGGTCCTCGCCGTCGAAGAAGGCGCCATCCACAAGCTCCGAGTGACCTACGACTCCGCCTCCCGGGTTCGGACGATGGGCGGCAGCGACCAGAAAGCGCCTTCGGTCATCGCTGGCAAGACCTACATCGTCGAACGCGACGGCTCGAAAGTCATCGTCACCGACAAGGATGGCAAGCCCGTCTCCGACGACGAAAGCAAAGAGGTCGCCAAAGACTACAGCGGCATCGGCAAAGCCGACCCGCTGCTCGGCGCCGTGCCCAAGCGCAAGCTGACGGAGGGTGAGCCCGTCGCCGAAGTCGAAGAAGCACTCAAACGGTTCTTCATCGATCTGGGAGACGACAAGAACGAAGTCACGGTCAAGAAGGTCACGGCCAAGCTCACCGGCACCACCGAGTCCGATCACATCTTCGCCGTCACCGTCAGCATGCAGATGAAAAGCCCCCGGCAGGCTTTCATTGCCGAACTGAAGGGCGAGTTTCACTCACGCAAGGCGGACAATTGGCCGAGCAACGTCGAAGTCGAGGGTCCCGTCGACGTCAAGATCGCCGGCAACGCCGGCGTGAGCCAAGGATCGATGAAGATCCGCCTCGCGATCCGCTACTGACCCCGGGGCAGCCAGCAACTCACCGACCTCTCTCGGGGCCGGAACGATACCAAAGCGCGCCAGGGGTTCGGTGATGTGGCGGGGTACGACGCGGCGGGCGAGCGCCGCGTAGCTCACGGGGTCCATCCAACCGAGGTCGCTCAGGATGTCTGGCTCGACATCCGTGGGTTCGCAGCCGCGCCAGTCGACGCTGATTTCTCGAATGGCCTCGAGGGCGACGCGGCCGAGACGCTGACGTTCGTGGTGACCGAGGCGCGACTCGACCCATTCGAGATATAGCCAGCCGAGGCGCGCGTGCGGTCCCTCGTCGCGAACGATTCGATCGAGCACGGCCGTGGTCAGCGGATGAGTCGCCGCTTTTCGAGTGGCGTTGAGCATGGGCACGCTGAAGGTCTCGCCCACGCAGCAGACTTTGACGATGATCTCGTTGGCCCGTTCGAGCGCGGATAGCCCGCTGCTCGGCTCGACGGCGAGGCGCTCGAAGTCCGCACGACATGGCGCGGCGCCGCCGAGCTCCATGGCCATGCGACTGTTGAGCTCGACGTGGAGCATTTCGTCGGCGACGAACTCACCCGCCATGCCCACCAAATCGACCGGCGCGCCGGCTTCGAGCATCGCGCGCAGAAGCGTCGCTAGCGACGCCGCCGTGCAGTATTCGAAGAATGCACCTTGCGTCCACGAAAAGCGGGCGCGGTCGACGAGCGCGGCGGGGTAGGCCGAAGGGTCGAGCGTGCCCCAAGGCAAATCGTCGGATCCCGGTCGAAGTTTGCGGAAACTCTGCTCGGCGGAGCCGCCGAGCCATTCGAGCTCGAAGGACCGACTCATCGGTCACGCGCCCGGAGTGGCGGCGGCGGGCGGAGAAACGACCACTCGTTTGCAGGTTTCCGGACTCTTCGTATTGCCCACCCGACACTGGAGTTCCACCGTGGGTTCCGCGGACGGGGTTTGTGAAACCTGCTCGTCGGGGACCGTACTGACCAGGGTGGCGGCGGGGACGGTCTCCGTTGTTTCGACCGCGCCGGATTCCGGCGCGGCCATGCTCGGCTCGACGGCCGCAGCGCGCGTTTGCGCTCCAGCATCGTTGGCGAGCGGCGCCTGGCGCGCCGCGCAGCCAGCCATCGAAGCGACGACCGTGCCGACGGCGGCGGCCTGAAGGAGCATTCGGGGAGCATTTTTTGCAGCTCTTCTTGCGGCTCGGGGGGCTTGTTGTTGCATGTCAGACAGACGCCCTCCGCGGCCAACCGTTATCGCCACGACGACGATTTTGCCGCTCGAGTGGCAGAAAATGACCCGATCGGGCCAAATCGGAAATCTCGGCTAACGATAGGTGTGCTGGTGCGTCTGTTGAATTCGCACACCGCGACCGGGCTACTGATCGATGCTTCAAATCAAGGCGGAAGGGGCTCGCGTCCCGCTCCCGGTCCGAGCCCCGGGGGCGCCGCGAACGGCCCCAGCCCGCGCAGCACCCATGCCCGACCCGGACGACTCGACGCCTCGGCACATCGATGCCGCCCTCGTCGAGCGCGCCCGCACCGGTGATCGACACGCGATGGCCGAGCTACACCGAAATTATGCACGCATGGTGCACGCCATCGTCTTGGCAAGAAGTCCAGCATCGGAAGCCGAAGACATCGTTCAGGACGTGTTCGTGCAAGCAATGACCCGTCTCGACTCGCTCAGCAAACCTTCTTCCTTCGGGAGCTGGATCGGGACCATCGCCCGCAACGCCGTGACCGATCACTACCGTCGCCGGCGCCCGACGGAGGAGCTCGGCGACGACCACGAAAGCTCGGCGCCGAGTGCCGCGGCGCGCGTGCAGGCGCTCGAGGTGCTCGAGGTGATTCGTGGGCTACCCGAAACGTATCGTGAGACTTTGATCATGCGATTGGTAGAAGGCATGACCGGCCCGGAGATCGCCGAACGCTCGGGCATGACGCCGGGCAGCGTTCGCATCAAGCTTCACCGAGGGATGACCATGCTGCGCGAACAACTCGCCGGCGGCACACACCGCTCCGAAGACGAGGTGACCCCATGACGCACCCGAGCGACGACCGTCTCCCGGACCGCGACCGTCTCCCGGACCGCGACTATCTCTGGGACCGCGAGGATCCCGTCGATCCGAACGTCGCGGAGCTCGAAGACGTGCTGGCCGAGCTTCGCTACGACCGGTCCGCCCCGACCTTCGAGGAGCTCCCGAAAGCCAAGCGGTCCTGGTTGTACGCTCCGCTCGCTGCCGCCGCGGCGGTCGCGCTGGTCGCCGGAGCCGCGGCGCTCTATTGGCCCAAGCCGCAAACGGCGCCGCAGCCCGAAGGTGGTCCAGCACCCGCCGCTACCATCGCCGCCGAGGGCTGGAACGTCACCACGAAAATCGGTGTGGCGCGCGTCGGCAACGAGCGTGTCCGCGAAAAGGGGAAGCTCGCCATCGGCGATTGGATCGACACCTCCTCGGGCGCCGTCGCGATACTCGAGGTTCGCGACATCGGCACGCTCGACATTCGGCCAGAGACTCGAATTCGACTCATTCGCTCGACGGGTATCGAGCAGCGCATCTATCTCGACCGCGGAAAGATCGATGCGTACATCAAGGTGCGACAGCGTGGTTTCGTCGTCGAAACACCGGCGGGAACGGTCGTCGATCTCGGATGCGCCTACACGCTCGAAGTGCTGGCGGACGGCAGCGCCGCGGTTTCGGTCACGAGCGGTGCCGTCGCCTTCGAAGGGAGCAAGTTCACCTCCTATGTGCCCGCTGGCGCACGCGTCGGCGCGAAGAAAGGGCGCGGCCCCGGCCTGGTTCGACAGTTCGATGCCCCGGCTGGCGTCACTGCGTCGGCGATTCAGTTCGATGACGGCGACGAGGCCGCCGTGGCTCCTCTGCTGGGCGCCGCTCGGCCGAGAGACGTATTGACCCTCTACGATCTCTTGCCGCGAGTGGACGCTCAGACCCGGCGACGCGTGCTCGCGAGGATGAGCGATCTGGGAGCCAAAGTGCCGAAGGGTCAAGCGCTCGAGGCCATCGTTCGAGGAGAAAAGACCGCGCATGAGGAGCTGCTCGGAGTGATCGAACCGTTGTGGACGGCTGGACCGGACGACATGGTGTGCGCACCGAATGACACTTCCTGTGGAGCGCGCGCCGAGCCGCCGCCGGATCCGAGCAGCCGAGGCGAGGTCGCCCCCGACTCTGGGCTCTACTGGCAGTAGACTCCGCGCCCGAGGATGACTTCTCCGCCCGCGCGGTCCATTTATCTGGCTCTCGCCCTCGTGGCCGCGGCAACGCTGCTGCTCGAGATCACGCTGACGCGCATCTTCGCCTTCAGCATCTGGTACCACTTCGCCTTCATCGTGCTCGCCGTCGCTCTCCTGGGCTTCGGCGCCTCGGGCAGCGCGCTCATCACCTGGCCGCGCGCACTCGAGAAGGATCCGAACCGCACCGTGGCGCACTCGGCCGCCGGCGCCGCGCTCGGCGTGGCGTTGATCGCCGCCGTGGCGTCGCTGGTGCAACTCAACCCCTACCAGCTGCTTTCGAGTCCGATCGAGATCCTCAAGCTCGTGCTCTATTTGGCTGCGGCGACGTTGCCCTTCTTCTGTGGCGGACTCGTGGTCGCGGTGTTGCTCCGGGTTCACTCGAGTCGAGCGGGGACGCTCTACTTCGCCGATCTGCTGGGCGCTGGCATCGCCTGCCTCGCCTTCGTCTTCATCATGGACGCGATAGGCCCGATGCACCTGCTCGGCCTCGTCACCGTGATGTACGCCGTGGCGGCGTTCCTGACCCTGCCCACCGCGCGGAAACCCGTGCTCGCGTGCCTTGCCGCGCTCCTCGTGATCGAAGCGCTCGCGGCGACGACCGACATCCGACCCACCGAAAGCAAGCTCGCACGGACCTACGAGCGTGCCGGTGGAGAACGCATTCACTCGAAATGGTCCGCGGTCTTCCGTACCGATCTCTACGATCTCGGCGACCGCCTGGCGCTCGACGAGAACCCCGCCATCAGCGTTTATGGCAGCCGAATGGGCGGCGTCAGCCAGCAGTTCCGCGGCAAGCTGCCTCCGTTTCGCTTCATCACGCACGACGGGGACGCCTCGGCGGTGATGGTTCGTGCAACTGCGACGCCCGAGGACATGCCGCTCTTTCGCCAGCACCTTCTCGGGCTTCCGTACCGGTTTCGGCCAGCAAGCAGCGTGTTCATCGGTGGTGTCGGTGGGGGCATCGACGTGCTCGCGGCCTTGAGCAATGGCGTACAGAAAATCCGCGGCGTCGAGCTCGATCCGAACACGGTCGAAATCGTGTGCGAGCTACACGGAGAATACGTCGGGCACATTTGCGACCGTGACGACGTCAGCATCACCGCGGGCGACGCCCGCAGCGTACTACGCCGTAGTCGAAAAAAATACGACGTCATCAACTTCACCGGCGTCGACACGATCACCGCCAGCGCCACCGGCGCCTACCTCTTGAGCGAGGGCTATCTCTACACGGTCGAAGCCTTCGAAGACTATTTCGACCACCTCGCCCCCGGTGGCGTCGTGTCGATCATCACCGGCGACGTCGGCGGCGCGTGGGGTCCGCCGCGAATGGTGCCGCGCTTCGCGTCGGTAATCGCCGCCGCACTGGAACGCCGCGGTATTCGAAATCCATCCGATCACGTCGCCATCGTCGGGACCGCGGAACCGGCTCATAGCGGCATGAGCTTCGAGGTCATCCTGACCAAGCTCGAACCGTTCACCCAGCTCGAGCTATCCCGAATTCGAAACTCGGCGAAGTTCGACGGTTTCGTGCTTTGGCACATGCCGGACGAAGTCGTGGCAACCGAAGCCGCCAGCATTCTTCGGTGGAAACCCGACGAACGGAAGCGACACCTCGCTGGCTACTACCTCGACTTCTCGCCGGTTTGGGACAGCCGGCCGTTTTTCATGCACTTCTACAAATGGAAGAGCGTGTTCACTCAACCCAAGCTCGGGCCGCGCTACCTCGAGGCTACGGGCAACGTCGTCCTGCTCGTCGCGTGTGGGTTGACGATCCTCGCCGCGCTGCTGCTCGTGGTTTGGCCGGCCGCACGTCACCGACGCCGCAGCAAGAACAAGATGCACTGGGGAGACATCGGCTACTTCGCGGCCCTCGGCGTCGGGTTCATGTTCGTGGAGGTCGCCCTCATCCAGCAGCTGTCGCTCTTCCTCGGCTACCCGACGCATTCACTGACAATCACCCTGTTTTCGATGCTGACCTTCGCCGGCGTCGGTAGCTATCTCTCCGAGCGGCTCGGGTGGCCCGAATGGAAGCTGATTCGCCGGGCGCTCGCGTCGCTTGCGCTCATCATCGCAGCCTACGTCGCGGTAGGAGATCCGCTTCTCCGGTCGATGCTCGAGCTACCCCTCGCGGCTCGATGCGCCATCGCCATTGTGCTCATCGCTCCCGTCGGACTCGTGCTCGGCATGTTTCTGCCCGCCGGCATCCTCAGCCTCGGCCGGCGCAACCCCGAAGCGATCCCGCTCGCATGGGCTGCGAACGGCAGTCTTTCGGTTCTGGGGACCGTAGGAGCCGCCATTCTCGCCACGGTGCTCGGATTCAAGGGGGTCGCGGTCGCCGCTCTCGCGATTTACGCGCTCGGTGCCCTCTCGCTTCAGAAAAGCGTAACCTGGTCCGCGGACCGGGGCAGTTGATCGACACCATCATCATGGGCGGTGGGCCTGCGGGCTCGACCGCGGCAGGGCTCTTGGCCAAAGCGGGCGTCAACGTGCTCGTCGTAGAAAGCAGCCGGTTTCCGCGGTTCCACATCGGTGAATCCCTTCTGCCGAGCTCGCTACCGATCCTCGAGAAGCTCGGCGTCGGGTTCGACGGGAGAGAGATGCACTACAAGGGCGGCGCCGAGTTCTTCGACGAACGCACGGGCGACTACGCGCTCTATCCGTTCGCCGAAGCGCTGCCCGGGCCGAGGCGCGACCACGCCCTTCAGGTGGAGCGCGCCGCGTTCGACGAACGTCTGCTTCGTGTTGCCGAGAAACTGGGGGCCGAAGTTCACGAGGAAGAACGAGCGAACGACGTCGAAGTCGACGACGACGGCGTGACCGTCAAGACGAACAAGGGGCGCTACCGGGCCCGCTACTGCGTCGACGCCACGGGCCAGGACGCTCTGCTCGCGAAACGTGGGCGAACCGTCACCGCGTACCGCGATTTCGGGCGTGCCGCCGCGTTTACCCACTTCGAGGACCTCGGCGACGACGGCGTCGACGCGCTCGGAAAAGACGGCAACATCAAAGTGCTGATGTTGCCCGACGGATGGGGATGGCTGATTCCGCTCACCAATCGACGGCTCAGCGTCGGTCTGGTCGCCCGCGAGCGAAGCATCTCGGCCGAAGCGCTGCAGGAGCTCATCGACAGCTCGCCACTCACTCGGCGGGTGGTGGCTGGGGCCCGCCGGCTTGGCACCCAGCTCGTCGGCAACTTCAGCTACCGGAACACCGCACCCAGCGGTCCTCGCCACTTTTGCGTCGGGGACTCGGCTTGTTTCCTCGACCCGGTGTTCTCGTCCGGCGTAGCTCTCGCGATGGAGGGCGCGGACGCCATGAGCCAGAAGCTCGTAACCGCGCTCGAGAACGGTACCGAGGGGCGGCCGGAACTCATGGAGCCCGTGTCGAGCCACCTCGGGCGCGCCTACTCGAGCGTCGGCGCGCTCGTGTACGCGTTCTACCACACGCAGATGATCCGCAACTTGTTCTTCGCCTCGAAACCCAATCGAGAGATCCGCGCCGGGCTCATCAGCGTGCTCGGTGGAGACATCTGGCGCGAAGACAACGCATTCCAAAAGATGCTGACGCGCTCACGGCGCCGCAACATCGAGAGCTGACGACGCCCCGAACACGGTCAACGCTCCTCGGCACCGCCTCTTCGCACGGGCAACAATCGCTTCAACACCCGGTCGTGCAGACCGCCACCGAAGCGGCGAAAGCGATACTTCCTGAACGAGTACTCGATGGCAAAGAGCGATCCGAACCCCACGTATGACAGCACTCCGGTGTACATCGTCCACCACGTCAACGGCCCCCACAGCGCGAGCGCCGCCGAAAGCACAGCGTTGACGACGAAGTAGATGCTCCACACTTCGGTCACTCTGCGGCAGTAGATCGCTTCGACCTCGCTGAGGTCGGGCTCTTGCATCCGCGCGAAGCGCTCCACGATCGGGACGGGCCCGCGAAGCGATCCAGCAAACGTATGCAGGAACACGAGGTTCACCAACACGGGCAACGCCAGCACGAATCGCGGGTCGTCGAGCACCGCCCCGAGGGCTGCCAGAACCGCAATCGCCAGCGGGATGCGGAGGACGGGCCAGAGCTCCTTGATGTCTTTCGTGCGAACGTTCACGAGCGTTGCGGACCCGATCAACACGACCGCGATGACGCCGGCTGCCCGTGCGTCCCAGCGAGTGAGTCCGTAGTAGACGCCGAACGGGTAGCAGAAGACGAAAATCCCCCCGACGACGCCCAGCACCGTGCGCACCGTGACGGTTTTCACCCGGGAGCGTCGGCCTCGAGCACGTGGCGACTCACTTGGAAGCACCTGCGCTCGGCCGATGCGAGCTGATGTGCGCGCCCAGCGACCGCACCGAAGCGAAAATGCCGCGCGCCTCGTCCGGGTCCTCGGGGATGTCGACGCCGTAGGTCTCGAACACCACCATCGCCAGCTCGAGAGCGTCTATCGAGTCGAGACCCAAACCAGTTCCGAACAGCGCGTCCTCGGCGCCGATATCGCTCGCTTGCACGTCCTTCAATGCGAGCGCGTCGACGATGAGCTCTTTGAGCTCCTGCTCGAACGAGTCTGCCTCTGGCACGTACGGGCAAATCTAACATTTCCTGAGGTGCCGCGCGTTTCTGGATCTAAGCTGACGCATGACCTCCAAGACAAATGCTGTGGATTTCTTGGTTCGACGAGAGAATCTCGGGGAGTGCCGCAGCGCGCCGGCAAACATCGGCCCCGAAACCGAGCTCGCGACGGGTCAGCTCTTGCTCGAGGTGGACGCTTTCGCCTTCACGGCAAACAACATCACGTACGCCGTCGTCGGCGACATGATGGGCTACTGGAACTTTTTCCCGGCGCCGGATGGCTGGGGTCGAATTCCGGTTTGGGGGTTCGCCAACGTCGTCCGGTCGAAGCACGACGAAGTGAGTGAGGGTGAGCGGGTCTGGGGCTACTTCCCCATGTCGACCTATTTACTCGTGCAGGCCGATCGGGTGAAGCCGGGCAGCTTCACCGACGTGACGGCGCATCGTCAGGCGCTGCCGCCAATCTACAACGACTATTCGCGCACGGCAGCCGACCCGCAGTACGACGCGGGCACGGAAGACCGACAAATGCTCCTCCGGCCGCTCTTTGCCACGGCGTTCTTGCTCGACGATTTTCTGGACGACAACGACTTCTTCGGCGTGGAGTCCATCGTTCTCTCCAGCGCGTCGAGCAAGACCTCCTTCGCGCTGGCATCGCTCTTGTCTTGCCGAAGCGAAGGACGCCCGCAAGTCGTCGGGTTGACGTCGCCAGGCAACATCGCTTTCGTGAAAGGACTCGGCTGCTACGACGAGGTGCTCACCTACGACCAGGTGAGCTCCCTCGACGGCTCGCGCCCAGTGGTGAGCGTCGACATGGCGGGCAACACCGACGTGCTCGAAGCACTGCACACGCATTTCGGGGAGCGCATGAAGCACAGCGCTCAGGTCGGGCTGACGCATTGGGAAAAAACCGACTCCGGTCGCAAGCTCCCAGGCGTGGCTCCGACCTTCTTTTTTGCTCCGGCCCAGATTCAGAAAAGACTCGCGGATTGGGGAGGCGACGAAGTCACGCGGCGGCTCGCCGAAGCGTGGCACGCATTTTTGACGGCTTCCGAGGGCTGGTTGAGCATCCAACACGGCCACGGGCCGGACGCTGTCGAAGCCGTGTATCGCGCAACACACGAAGGTCGCGCGAAGCCGAACGAAGGACACATCCTGTCGCTCCGACCAGGTGCGTGAGCACTCAACGCGTCTCGGTGATCTTGCTCAACCCGCGGGGTTTGTCGGGGTCGAGTCCACGGGCACGTGCGAGCGAGACGGCGAACACCTGACCCGGCACGATCGCGGTGAACGGGGAAAGCCACTCGGGCACGCCCGGCGGGATGGCAAGCGAAAGCGCCGCTCGAGACAAGACCGCCTCGTCGTCACTGATCGCCACCACTTCGGCGCCTCGCTGTTCGCAGAGCGCGAGCAGCTCCACCGAGTCGGCGTGGGTCTTCCCGGAAGGTGCAATGAGCACGACGGGAAAGCCCTTCTCGAGCATGGCGCTCGGACCGTGCCGGAAATCCGCAGACGAGTACGATTCCGCCACGACGTAGCTCGTCTCTTTCAGCTTCAAGCTGATCTCGAACGCCGTTGCGTAGTTGAACCCGCGGCCGAGCACGACGAACCTCCCGGACTCCGCGAAACGTTTCGCTCCGTCGCCGAGCGATCTGGTGTTTTCGTGTGCGCGGCGGACCAACGTCGGCAAACGCCCGAGCTCTTCCCAACGGTCGGCGCTCGCGTCCATCGCGGCGCTCAACATCGCCAGGGCGCAAAGCTCGGTGGTGTAGGTCTTGGTCGCAGCGACAGCGAGTTCCTCACCGGCGTGCAGCGCGAGACACATGTCTGCAGCTTTTGCCAGCGGCGACTCCGTATCCGAGGTGACGGCGACGACCTGCGCACCTTGCCGGCGCCCCTCTTCGAGCACCGCTACGATGTCGGGCGAGCGCCCGGACTGGCTCACTCCGATGACGAGAGCGTCCGACAGAAGCGGCGGGGCATCGTAGAGCGTGAAGACGCTGGGTGTTGCCAGGGTGACGACTAGTCGGTTGTGCACCCCCAATAGATACTGAGCGTAGCGGCCCGCGTTGTCCGAGCTTCCGCGCGCCGCAATGACTACCGAGCTTGGAGTCCTCGCGCGGATCTTCCCCGCAACTCGTTCGGTGGCGTCGCGACCCAAACGAAGCTGGCGTTCGATCGCGTCGGCCTGCTCGGCGATCTCTCGCTCGACGACGGAGCTCACGACGGCCCCGAAACATGGGCGTCGAGAGCAGAAACCCAACGACGACCGAGACCGCGACCGCTCAGGCTCATGGCGTTTTCATAGAACGCCATCTCTCGAAATCCGGGCTCGGGCACGCGCTCGTAGTCTTCCGGCAGGTGCACGTATCCCACGTACCCATCGCACTGCGACCCGATGATGGGCACGCGCACACCGGCCGCGCGCAGCGCCTCTTTCATGGCCAGCGCCACACGAACTCCCAGATCCGCCGGCGTTCCGACGAGTGCCGTCTCGCCGAGTCGAAGATAATGCACCGGCGCAACCGCGTCGGTGCGCGCGTCCGTCCCCATTTTTTGCACCCACCAACGAAGCGGGTACGCCGCACGCTCGGCGATCGACCATTTGAGACCCGCGTGCGGAAACATCTCGCAGGACACCGTGCCGACTGGCACATCGACCCTCGCCACCTCGACCCGCCCGACGTCGATGGGTTCGAGCTCGGCCACCGCCTGATCGTAGCCGCGTTCGAGCAAACCCGAATAGAGCTCCAGATGCTCGTCGTATCGCATCGGAAATTCGGGAAAGAGTGGGCTCAGCCCACCCACCGCACCCGTCAAGAACACAGCGCGACGACCCTTCTTCTCGATCCGAGAGCAAATCTCTCCAGGAAAATCGCTCGTGCAGGCTTCGGGCTCGCGCTCTGCTCCGATGACAGGGTGCGCTCCGTAGCTCACCAGATCTATTGGCTGTTCACCTTCGGGCTCGAAGCGAAGCAGACTCAGCTCGGGATCGATGGGGCCGTGCAGCTGCCGACGATTCGAGCTCGCTCCGACGAGCCCCTTCGAGGCGCCAGCGAGCGTCGCCCGGCGCGAGCTCGACCGCGCATCGCGCACCACCCCGGCGAGGTCGTCGGAGAGGCGCTCGAAAACCGCGCGGTCGTATTCGCCCATGAACAGCCGGGCTCGCCCGGCGTCCCAGTACGCCCCGGGCCCCGAGTGAGTGTGGGTGGCCGCCAGAAGAATATCGTCGAGGGTACCTCCCGCCTTGCGTGCAACCGCCTCGTGGAGGGCGGCGGTGATGACCAACAAGTCGGCCACGACGAGCGTTGCTCCGCCCTCGGGCGTCGAGAAGTGGATGGCCCGGGCGAAGAGCGGATCGCGAATTCGGCCACAAAATCGGCCGTTGCGAGCCATCATTCCGGACAGCGGCACCCCGAGATTGGGCGTGATGTCGACTTGCGCGTAGCCGACCTCGAGCTGTCCGCCTGAAGACATGCGCTGGAGTATAGAAGCGAGCCGGAAAACGCCAAGGGAATAGACCGGCGCGCTCCCCCTATCCACTCGCAAGAGCAGAGTCGCGCCAGGCCGAAGCGTGTAGCGGCGGCGGCGTTCCGGGTATAGTCGGCGCCGAGTCTCATTGATGCGTACGCGAACACAGCGACTCGGCAACCTGGGGATCGCCGCGGCCCTGACGGCGGTCGCGGCCTGTAGTCCCGGCCCACCGCAAAGCCCGGAAGGGCCTTCGATCGACGAGATACTGGATCGGCGACCGCGCGTGTTGTGGGTCGCCGCCCACCCGGACGACGAGTCGATGGGCGGACCCGTGCTCGCCCGCGCTTGCCTCAAATACGACAGTCCGTGTCACTTCGTCGTGTTCAACAAAGGGCGAGGCGGCGAGTGCAACGTCGTCGGCGGCTGCAAACCCGACCTCGGAACGATGCGCAACCGCGAGCTGGTGAAAGCCGCGCGACTCTATCGCGCCGCAGTCGAGCACTACGACTTCTTCAACGCCTCGCTTCCAGTCTCGAGCTTCCCCACGCGCCCGGAGCTAGAACGCCGATGGATGAGCGAGGGCGACCCCGCCGGCATCGTCGCGCGCGCCATTCGACGGTTTCAGCCCGACATCGTCGTGTCGCTCGACCCCTACCGCGGATTCACCGGCCACCCCGAGCACCAAGCCACGGCGCGATTCGCCATTGCCGGCATTCGCTTGGCCGCGGACTCGGCTCATCGAAACCCCATGTTTTCGAGCGAGCCGCCTCACCGCGTGAAACACGTCATCCACGTGCAGAACAAATATTGGTTCATGCAGCTCGCGGGCGACCCTCCGGATCCGAAACCCCACCACGAGCAATTCGCCAATACGGACCCCTGCGACGAGCTTCGGGGCCAAAAACGCCGATGCGTCGACGCCATCGCCGCCAACACGCGTGTGCACGCGTCTCAGGACAGCGACATGGCCGCGGTCAGGACCGCCGCGAAATTTTGGGGCACGGCGTACATCCGCCGGCTCGATCCGTTCGGAGAAGAAGCCACCGAGCTCATCTCCGAGCTCGGCATCGAGGGATTGAACTGATGCGCCCGTTCGCCCTCGCTCTCGCCGCCTGCCTGCTCGCGAGCCCCCACCTCGCGGCCCAGGAGGCGGCCCCCACGGGTTTCGCACTACCGACCTTTGCGCCAACCCCGAGCGGCGACCGATTCTTCGGCGTGCCGGATGGCCGCGTGCGGGGACTCTTCGAAGTCTACGGCGGTGCGTTGATGACCTACGGCTATCGGCCACTATCCAACGCCCGCACGCAGCAAGACTACATCGAGCACCAACTCTACGCGCACTTCGACGTGGGGATCGCAGTGGGAGAAGCAGTGCTACTGCGCGGTGATCTCCCGGTCGCCGTAGCGCAGCTCGGCAAAGGCGACTTCGAGCCAGCCCCGCAGAGCGGAGAATTCGGTGACGCGAGACTGACGTTGCGGATCAACTGGCTCGAAGGACTCGAGCACGTGTTCGCCGCCGGCACTCAGGTCGACGTCTACCTACCGTCCGGCGCCGAGAGCGCCCTGAGTGGAGATCGCGGAGTGCGAGCTCACCCGATGTTGAATGCGAGCGGCCAGGCGGACCTGTTCGCCTACACGCTGAGCCTCGGCTATGTCTTCCGAAAAGGAGCCGAAGACGCCGGCGGCCGTGTTGGCGGAGCCTTCACCCTCGGCGCAGGATTCGCCGTGCTGCTCGCCAAGGATGCCATTCAGATCGGTCCCGAGATTTACGGCAACACGGTGACCAGCGAATCGCTCTTCGCGTCCCGCTCGTCGCCGTTCGAAGCGCTACTCGGCGCGAAGTTCCGCTCGGAGAACGTGCTCGTCGGTGTCGGGCTCGGCACGTCGTTGACCTCGGCGCCGGGCGTGCCGGATCTCCGAACGGTGATGAGCATCGCCTACGTGCCGGACGAACGCGTGCTCGATAGCGACAGCGACGGAGTCGACGACGACATCGACCGCTGCCCCACCGACCCCGGATTCGAGAAGGATGGATGCCCGCCGCCAGATCCTGATGGCGACACGATTCGCGGCGCTGACGATGCCTGCCCGAGCCAACCCGGCCTCGTGCACATCGATCCGACCAAAAACGGCTGCCCTCCCGACCCCAACGTCTCGATCCCCGGGCCGACGAAGTACTGAGCGTCGGCGAGTCTCCCTAGGAGCGTCGGCCTAACAAGCCCGACGAGTTGAGCTAGACTCGGCTCTGATGGGTCGCCCAACCTGCTACCGCTGCTTCAAACCACGGGTGACCTGCATCTGCGGAACTCTGCCTCGGGTCGAGAACGACACGGAGGTCGTCGTTTTTCAGCACCCGCGCGAACGCTTTCACCACGTCGGCACGGCACGGCTTCTCGAGCTCGGCCTCAGCCGGAGCCGGCTCGTGACCCTCCGGCCCGGCGACCCACGGACCACGCAAGAACTCCCCGAGGACGCGGTGCTCTTGTATCCGTCCCCCATGGCCACCGATCTGCGCTCGATGCCGCCGTCGGATCGACCAAAAACTCTCGTTGCCATCGACGGCACCTGGCATCACGCCAAGACGCTGTACCGGGACACGCCATGGCTACGGCAGCTGCCCTGCGTGAAGATCCGCCCCGACGCACCGAGCCGCTATCGCATCCGTCGGGAGCCCCGCCCCGAATGTTTGTCCACGGTCGAAGCCGTCGTCGAGGCCTTGCGAGCGATCGAACCGCAAACGCGCGGCTTCAACGAGCTCCTCGGTGCCTTCGAGCGAATGGTCGATCGCCAGCTCGAGCATCCCGCGCTACATCGCCAAGATCCGCGCCGCAAAACGAGACCCGCGCACCAGCGGGGGCTGCCTCGCTCGTTTTTCGACGCGTTC
>JAJDAH010000025.1 GCA_029261965.1 Polyangiaceae bacterium | reverse complement strand
GCATGCTGCACGACTACCGTCCCAAGTGCGGCATCCGCGCGAGCCCGCACTTCTACAATACGGACGACGAGCTCGAAGCGTTCATCGCTGCGGTCGACGAAGAGCGAGGTTGACTCTCGAAGTCGCCGCCAAAACGATGTTCCCACTCCGAACGTGGGCGTGCCCTCACCCAATGACTGAAAGCCGAGCATCGGCTCTGAAGCGGCTAGCCGCCGCGGTCATCGTCTTTTTAGCGGCGCCTCAGTGCCATCGTGCTCCGCCGAGTCGCCCGCCGGAGCGTGTTGGTCCCGCGCCGCCTGCTGTCAGCGTGCCACGGCCGGTTGCGCCGCGCCCGCCTTGGGTGGTGGTCGAACAAGCGGACCTCTCGGCTCGGCTCGAGGCGGCCCGGGACCTCGAAGTCGAGAACCTGGGCACTGCCATCAACGCGACGCGGCGCGCCGAACTGATGTGGGTCCCGAACGCCGATGGCTCTCACGACATTCTGCAGTGGTACACCCAGGGCAACGAGAGCTCGGTAGTCATCGCGGACCTTGGATCGGGCGAACATCGTCGCGTCGACATTCCCCACGAGAGATTTCTTCGGTCGCCGGGGTTGAGCGCGGCGACGGTCGTCGGTCCGAAAGGGCGTTTGTACATCGGCACGACGAGCCAGCGCGGCATCGAGCTCTTCGTCTACGACCCGTCTTCGAATCAACTCGAAAACCGCGGCGCGATCGTGCCCGATCTCAACGTCGGCCGGGTGAGCTTTGCGCTCGGAACCGACGGCATGATCTACGGCACGGGCACCGCCAAGGACCTCGGTAAACCCAAGCTCTTTCGGCTTCACCCGAAGACGGGGGCGGTGAAGGTGCTCGGGGTCGTCGGGCCGAGCCATCTCCCTTATCAAGGTCACGGAGGCTCGATTGCCGCCTGCGGAGACGACGTCTACGTCGCCAGCGGTCGCGTTCCTTGGTTCGTGGTGCGTTGGCAAAAATCGACGGGCAAGCAAACCGTGCTCTTGAAGACCGCGCGTGTCGGTAGTCACGCGCGTGTGCTCCGTCGTGGGGCAACGTGCTTTGCGCGGGTGCGGCCAGGGACCCTCTCTGGAGAATCCCGCGCGGGCGCGCCCGACGAGGTGTACCGGCTCGAGGCGGGCAAACCCGTTTCGACAGAGGCAAGCGCCGTTCCGGCTCAGAACACCACGCGACCCCGGGTGCGGGTGGATCGCGCGGATGCGCACTCTGGCGGGGCCGCCGAGATCTCCTATCTCCCGCGGGGCGCGAAAGAAGACGCACCGTGGAGCGTGCTGAAGTTCTCCGTGCCCACGGCGCCGGCGCGGATCCTTCGGATAGCCGCGCTCTCGGACGGGCGCTTGTTCGGCACCGTCGAGAATTACCAGGGCGCCTTCTTGTGGGATCCGCGTTCGAGCCGGGTCGAGCGCCTCGGCACGATGCCGCTCAGCCACTATTCGACGGTGGTTCACGGCGACACGGCCTACCTGAGTGGATATCCCAACGCCGCGGTGTTGGCTTTCGATCCGAGCCAACCGTGGACCGTGACACGAGGAGCAGTGCGCGGCGGGAGCCCCGACCTGCCCGGCGCGAACCCCCGAAGGCTCTCGTATCTCAAGGAGCACACCGGCGCCCACAAGATGTTCTGCGGTGTGAAGCTCGGAGCCCGTATCTATTTCGGCGGCATGTGGGTGCGACACGGCAACGGCGGTGCGCTCGGGTGGTGGGATCTCGGGCAAGGCGCGGCCGGGGGAGTGTGGAAGCCGTTCGTCAACCGGCGGATCGAGCACATGGCCGCTCTCGAACGGCCGAACCTGCTCGTGTTGTCGACGTCGAACACGGTGGACGTCACCCGTCGTTCGAAAAAGCCCGCCGAAGCGTCGGTGCTGTTTTTCGATGTCGAGAAGAAAGAAATCGTGGCGAGTGTCACGCCAGTCTCGGGCGCGAAGCGAACCGGCCCGATCGTCGCGCTGGGAAACGAGAAGCTGATGGGGATCACTCGCGATCCGAAAGCTCCACGACGGGCCGCCGTGCTCTATGGGATCGACGCGGTGGTGAGAAAACTCGCTTGGCAGGTCCAACTGCCGTCCGCCATCCGGTTGCATCCCCGACAACTCGAGTTCGACTTCGTCGTCGGTCCGGATGGCAGGGTGTGGACGTTCCTCGACAACCGCCTCGTCGCGATCGCTCCAGACGACGCGCGCATCGAGGTGCTGGGCGTCGTCCGTCGGCCCGGGCGGATCGCCTTCGTGGGAGAGGACCTGTACATCGCCGGCGAAGCAGATCTGCGGCGCGTCGCCGGGGTGGCGACGGCGGCCCCCGTCGGCGCGTCGAATCCACCGAGTCGATGATCTACGGCGTTGGTGGCTCGTCGATCCAGGCGTCGACGAAGGACCAGGGGGACATCGGAAACGAGATGAACCTCCGCTCGGATTCGCTCTGGCCCCCGTCGCTGACGCGTGTGCCGGCTTTGATGACGACCGCGATTTGCTCGCCGGTGGCCGAGCTGTAGATGGGATCGCCCGCGTCGAGCGTGAACTTGCGGCCGCTGCCTCCCCAACCGCTCAGGCCGAGCCCGCCCGCGCCGAGATCCTCGTTGTCGATCTCCGTGCGGTGCAGCTGTTTCTCGGCGACGAATCCTTCGACGCGATACGGAGGCCGCCGGATGACGACGCGCTGATGACCGTTGCTCTGCCCGCCCACGGTTTGCACTTCGAAGTTGTCCGAGCCGGAGAGGCGGGCGATGACGTCGCCGCCGGGCGCGGCGAAGACGGCCGTCCCGTCCGCCACGTAAGCGTCGGGTTTGCCCGGCTCGGGTGTGGGCGGCACGAACACCAGTCCCAGGTCGTCGTTCGAGATCCAACCGGCGAAGTCGAGCCCGTCGTCGGACACCCGGACCGCTCGGTGGGCCCGACTCTGATCGGTCCACTCGAGCTTCGTGCCCGGCGCCACGTGAACTCCGATTCCCGGCGGCAGCTTTTTTTCGTGCCGGAGTTGCACGACGGAGTCGCGAGCCGTCACGAGCTCGAAGTCTTCGCGCTTGACGTAGGCCACCGCTCGAATTCCGTAGTCCTCGCTGATGACCCGGAGGTGTTTGGGTCTTCGTTCGCCGACCACGAGCACCGAGCCTTCGTCTTCGGTGATCGTTTCCCACTCTCCGGCGACTCCCGCGTCGGCGAGCGCGGTCTCTTCCCAGTAGACGTTGTTTACGCGATCGAGCATCGCCCGGTGCGGAAACCGTTTCTCGAAATCGTCGTGCAGGTACGTCGGTCCGGGGCGCACGGGGTCGTACTCGGCGACCGGTAGCGCGACTTTGCTGCGCTCCTCCGCCTCGGCGTGAGGCGCGGTGGCGATTTCCACGGTAGAAGGAGTCGGCGGCTTCGGGGTTGGCGAGGCGCACGCGCCGGCAATCGCGACGCCGCACGCGCCGGCGCAGGCGAGACGTCGAAAAACGTCAGCGGCGGATGCACGCATCGATTTCGGACGACTTCTTCACCCCGAGCACACAGCGAATCATCCGCTTCGACGTTTCGGCGTCGAGGCACTCCTCGATCCCTTCTTCGAGGATGCGCTCTGCTTCGGGGCTCTTCAGCAGATCTGCCGGGTCGCCGCTCTCTTGCTGACCGATTCGTGCAAGATGCTCGTGCGCCTTCTTGCAGTCGGCTCGGGTGGCTGGAGCGTCGAGAGGATCGGGCTCCTTCTCTGCCCCGTCGCGTATTCCCGTGCCTTCCACGCCGCTCACCCCGCCATGCGTGGCGTCCTCGCCGAGCAAGTCGCGAGGATTTGCGGCTTCGCGCGGGCCTGGGCAGCCGCTGAGCGCGACGAGCGCCGCGGGCAAACACAATGATCTCAGGGAGATCCGCACCACGCGCGAGCATAGCAGAGCCACTGGTGGGTCGCCGACCCGAGTTTCGTGTACGAACCGTTTGCCTATGTGGAACCCATACAACGAGCAGCACGAGCAGTTTCGGCAGACGGTGAAGCAGTTCACCGCCAAGGAGATCGAGCCGAACTCCGACGAGTGGGAGAAGAACCGCGATTTCCCCAACGAAATTTTCAAGAAGGCCGGGGATCTCGGCATTCTCGGGGCGCACTACAAGGAAGAGCACGGCGGCGCCGGCGGTGACTACTGGTACAGCGTGGCCAAGAGCGAAGAGCTCACTCGCGGTCGCTGCGCCGGCGTCTCGATGGCCCTTTTGGTTCAGAGCGACATGGCGACGCCGGTCATTTCAGACATTGGTACGCCAGAGCAGATCGACGAGTTCCTTCGCCCGGCCCTCACCGGCGAAAAAATCGCGGCGATCGGTGTTTCGGAGCCGGGCGCCGGGAGCGACGTCGCCGGCATCACCACCAACGCGAAGCGTGACGGCGACGATTACATCGTGAATGGGCAAAAGACGTTCATCACGAACGGGACTCGCGCCGACTTCATCACGCTGTTGGCGAAGACCGATCCGACGACGGGTTCACACGGCTGCAGCTTCTTTCTCTTTCCGACCAAGACGAAAGGGTTCAAGGTCGCCGGCAAGCTCGAGAAAATGGGCAACCATGCCTCGGACACGGCCGAGCTGTTCTTCGAAGACTGTCGGATCCCCGCCCGCTATCGGTTGGGTGAAGAAAACATGGGGTTCATGTACCTCATGCAAAACTTTCAGACCGAGCGGCTCATCGCGGCTACCGGTGCGGTCGCGAGCTGCGAGCACGTCATCGCCGGCTCGCGGGAGTACGGCGAAAACCGGCGGGCGTTCGGCAAGCCGATCATCAAGCGCGAGTACTGGCAGCACAAGTTCGTCGACATGTACACGAAGGTCGAAATGGCCAAGGCCTTCGTCTATCAGGTGGTGAATCAATACAACGACGAGCGGTACGTTCAGGGCGTCGCGCTCACGATGGACACGGTGAAGCTCATCAGCATGGCGAAGATCGTCGCCGGCGATCTCGTCAGCGAGGTGATGGACACGTGCCTGCAGTTTCACGGCGGCTGGGGCTACGTCGAGGAGTATCCGATCGCGCGGGCCTATCGGGATTCGCGGCTCTTGCGGATAGGCGGGGGTACGACCGAAACGATGCGCTACTACCTCGCGAAGTTGATGGGGCTGTAGACTTCCGACGAGACCGAGGTCAGCGGCTCTTTTTGCCGTATCCGCTGCGGTCCGGCCTGCTGCCCGACGGCTACTTCATCTGCAACTAACCACCAGCGCGGCGCCCGCGTAACCAACTAGCAGGCTAGCCTTGCTAGCCGCTGCTGGTCGGGGTTTCGTTGGCCAGCGGCAGTCCTGGTTGCAACTTGGCCACGATGTAGGTGGTCGTGGCTAACCCGAGCGCGATGGCGGACGTCGACCAGGCGCCGACTTCGGGCCGCAAAAATTCGCCGATCGCCGCGCTCGTCCACGCGCCGACGCACAGGCCGAGCGCCATTCCGAGGAGATCCGTTGCCGAGAGTCGCCCGCGCAATCCGTCGGGCGCGGCAGTTTGAAGTCGCGTGGCGGTAACCACCCAGTTGGCGCCCGAACCCATTCCCCAGGTGACGGTGGCCAGCACGAGCACGGCGGGGTGCGGTGCGACGATGAAGAGCGCGATGCCGGCGAGGGTGACGAGGGTGGTCACCTCGAGCGGTAGGTTGGGCCAGCGCCGTTCGAGCGAGCGCATCCACAACACCGGTCCGATTCCCGTTCCCGCCGCGCGAAGCGCGTGCATGGTTCCGATCGTCGCGGCGGTGGTGAAGAGCCAGGGGCGGACCTCGGCGACGTGGTTCAACAGTACCCACGCGCCACCGGTGGCGAATCCCACGGGCGTCTTGCCGAGCACGATGCGAAAGAGCTCGCCCCGCCGCAACATGTACGACCAGGCCTCCACCAGATCCGCGATGAAGCGTGATCGTGGCCGCGAACCGTCGTTGGAGCCTTCGGGGAGAATACTCGGGAGGCTCATCAACACCGCTCCGGCGGCGAAAAATGTGACGGCGTCCACTGCGATAGCGGCTGCGGCTCCCAGCCCCGCAGCCAAAACTCCGCCGAGAGCGACTCCGACACCGAACATCACGCTCCACGTGGCAGCCAAGAGGGCGTTTGCCGGCAGCAGGTCCTTTTTCGAGACGACTCGCGGCAGCACGGCTTGAAGTGCCGGCTCGTGAAAGGCGCTCACCGCCGTTCGCAGAAGCAAGAACCCCTGGGCGAGCCAGAGACTGCCCCAAGCGGCGGCCGCGGCCATGGCCAAGGTGACGACTCCTCGGACGACGCTTGCGGCGACGAGCACCGTCCGTCGGTCGAATCGGTCGACGAAATACCCGGCCACGGGGGACAGCAACGCGTTCGGTAGCGTGTGCGCGATGAGCACGAAGGCCACGGCCATCAGCCCCTGGCCGCTCTCGAGGGCCAAGAGGCTAATCGCGACATAGGTGAGCCAGTCGCCCATCAACGAGATCACCTCGCCCAACCACAATCGGCGCAGGCTGGTGTTGGTGCGGAGGAGGCCGAGCATCGCCTAGGTGATGTTAGCTCGCGCTCCGCTCCAGCCCCGCGTTGTGCCAATCCGTTGGCAAAAGACCCAAAGACCGAGCGCTCGATTCGAGGTAAGATCCCTCCCCTCGTGGCCCTCAGCGAACCGCCCCCGGAGTCCACCCGCGCCCGTCGTCAGCGCGGAGCGCCGCGTCAGATTTCCTGCATCCCCGCCTACGTCAACACCGACGAAAAGGGTCGGCACATCGCCGTCATTCATGACGTGAGCCTGAACGGTGCGCGTCTCTTCACCCGCGCGAAGTTCGCGGTCGACGACGACGTCGAGCTGAGCCTCTACATCGGCAAAGCGGGAGACGAGCCGAAGAAGGTTCGCGGGCGAGTAGCCAGAATCGCCAAGCGCGATTCCAAAACATCGGAGCTCTGGCCTTACGAGGCTGGGGTCGAGTTCGAAGAGTCTATCGAGCAGCACAGTGGCGCCATCGCGGAGCTCACGAGGAAGCTCGCCGAACAGGGTGTCATTCGCCCGTGACCGGTCAATCGGGTCACTCTGGGAGAGGTGGACGGATTTTCCGGGGGGCTGAACTCGTGAAGACACGATTTTTTCGGTGTTCGATTCCGTTGGCCTTCGCCATAGCGAGCGCGGCGAGCGGTTGCGGCGGTAGCGATCCTGCGGGCAACCAAGGCCCGTTCGGTGGCGTCGGGGGTACGGCAGGCACCGCGGGAGGTGCCGCCGCCGGTGGAATTTCCGGTGGCGGAGGTATCGGCATCGGTAACGCGCCGGGCAGCGGAGGCGCGGGGGCAGCTCCGGGTACCGGCGGGTCGACGGGCAACTGCGGCGGAATGGTGGTGGATGCGATGCGAGTACCGCTCGGCGTCTACATCATGTTCGACGATTCAGGCTCCATGATTCCGTGGTGGGGTCCGGTCACCCAGGCGACGGTCGCGTTCTTGAACGACCCCGCGTCCGTCGGGATCTGGGCGGGCATTCAATTTTTCGGTCCTGAGGCGCCCCAGGGTTGCGATGTCGCTCGCTATGCGACGCCGCTCGTGCCGTTGGCGCCTCTTCCCGGCAACGCGGGTCCCATCCAAGCAGCGTTTCCAGGTCTGCCGCTCAATCAAACTCCGACCGAGCCGGCCATGCAGGGAGCGGTTCAGCACGCGCAGCAGTTCGCGATGCAGCAGGGCATCAAGACGGTCGTGCTGCTGGTCACCGACGGTGAGCCGGCCGAATGCAACTCGACCGTGGCGGGCGTCGCGGCCGCAGCGGCCGGCGGCCTGAACGGCACTCCGTCGATTCAAACGTTCGTCGTGGGCCTCGGCTTCAGTTTGGGCAACCTGAACCAAATCGCTCAGGCCGGCGGCACTGGGCAGGCGATCCTGGCCGATCCGGCCAATCCTGGGGCTGTCTCCGCTGCGCTGAACCAGATCCGCGCTGCTGCGCTGCCTTGTGACTACGAGGTTCCGCCCGAGGCTTTCTCCGATCTTTCGCTCGTCAACGTCGAGTACACGCCGCCGGGCAACCAGCCGGCGACGGTGCCGCAGACCGATGAGGCGAATTGCCCGAACGTGCAGCAAGGCTGGTTCTACGACGATCCCGTCAATCCGACGCGCATCCTCGTCTGCCCGCAGACCTGCGATCTCTTCAATCAAGGTGGCAGTGTCAACGTGCGGGTCGGGTGTCCGACGGTCGTCGTTCGCTGAGCCGTAGCTGCTTCTCTCGCGCCGCGACCGCGCACGCTTCATTCGCGCCACCCACCGCGCCGAGTCATGGCGACGTGGATCAACCCTGGCCAGTGGCGGCCGACCCAGGCGCCGATTTTGCCGTGGCCGGTGAAGACGTACTCGCGTTTGCGGGCCTCGATGGCGTTTGCCATGACCTTCGCGGCACGGTCGGTCGGCCACATGAAGCGTTTGGGGCGTTTGTCCGGTCGCTCGGCGTCGAACTGACCCTCGTTGTCCACCTGAGCGATCTCGCTTTCGACGAAACCGGGGTGGATCGTCGTGCAGGTTACGCCGCTTCCGTGGAGCTCGACCGAGAGGGTCTGTCCGATGGCTCGCACGGCGTATTTCGACGCGGCGTAGGCGCCGCTGTTCGGCGCCACCAACATCGAGGCGACGCTGCCGACGAGCACGATGCGGCCCTCGGTCTTCAAGAGCTCCGGGATCGCGTGGCGGGCACTCACCGCGAGGCCGACCACGTTCGTGTCGAGTTGTCGGCGCCACTCGTCGGCTGTGAGGTTGGCGATCTTGCCGACGATGCTGAACCCCGCGTTGGCCACCGCGATGTCGAGCTGGCCGAAATGAGCCACGACGGCGCCGACCGCGGCTTGCACGGCTTCTTCTTTCGTCACGTCACATTCGACGGCGAGAGCGCGGCTGCCCCCTTTCTCGATGTCCTGCACGAGGGCGGCGAGTCGGTCCGCGCGGCGCGCGCTGACTGCGACATTCGCGCCTCGCGACCCGAGCTCGAGCGCGAGCGCCCGACCGATGCCGGCGCTGGCCCCGGTGATCCATACCGTCTTGCCTCGGAGACTTCCTTCGCTCATGCGCCTGGCGTTACCACTCGCCGGCGTCGGCGTCAGCCCTGCGCCCGTGTCGGCTTCAATCCACCAGGCCTCGGTGGCGAAACACGCGGCGAAGAAACGTCACCGGCATGTTGCCCGCCTCCAGGAACGTGCGGTGAAAGGCGCGATCGACGTCGGCACTGGACCGATCGGATTGCGCCTTTTTCGTGTCCCGTTTGAGATCCCAAACCAGTCGGTTTCCCGTCAGGTAGCTGAGTGGGTAGCCGCGCTCCTGCGAGTACCAGTTGAGCTCGGCTTGCACGCGCCCCGGCGTGAAGCCCGTGACGGAAACCAGCAGATTGCCAGCGGCTTCGAAGGGATCCGTCGGCGACACGTCGGCGTCGACACCGACGTCGAGGAACGATCTGTCGCCCGTCATGAAAAAGAGGTCGATCGCGACTCGTGCGCCGATGCGGCTGATGTCGCGCTTGGCGCAGAACCGGATTTCGTCGGTCAGCTCGGGTCGGTATCCGATGTCGAGCATGTAGTCCTCCAGCATCGTCGTCCAACCTTCCGCCTGTTCCATCGCGTCGAAGTGACGACGGATGATCGACGGGTGTTTCGACGCCGTGGCCAATTGCAAGTGATGGCCAGGAATTCCTTCGTGGATGATCATCACCGGGATGCCGAGCTCGGTGTGCTCGTCGAGCAACTCGGGGCTGAGGGTCAGATAGACGAGGCTCTTTCGTACGCCGTCGCGAAAGGGCGGCGGGGAGGTCATCGCCCCGGCTGGGATGCTCGGCGCCATGAATGGCGGCGTTTGCAGGATCGTGAGTTCTTGGTCGGGGAATATCGGAAACAAGTCACGCTCACGCACGAACTGAACGACTCGATCGAGCTCCGCACGGTACCGGTCGAGCACGACGGAGTAGTCATCGCCGGCGCGGACACGATATCTGTCGTTGAGAAAGTCGTGAACGGATTGCGTGCTGGCGTCTGCGCCGAGCTCGTATTTGCGGGCCAGCCCGGCTCGCAGTCGTTCGATCGAGTCGCTCGTCTCTGCCAGAAACTCCCGCGCCAACCCGTGGAGATCTTCCAGAGGTTTGTCGATACCGCGCAGCTCCACGATGCGGCGGGCCGTCTCGGTGCCGACGTGAAGTTGTCGTGTGGTCGGCATCTTTTCTAGCCGTGCCGCGTAGGACGCGAGCGCGGTCTCCGCTGCGGCGCGGGCGGTGCTCAAGCGACGTCGGTCGGGCCACTCGACGTCGTTTGCCCAACCTTCCATCGTTTCGAAGAGCGATGGCAGTCCCGACACTTTTTCGACGTCGATACCGACCCAGCGGTCGACCGGCGTGTCGAGTCGTTCGAGGGCACTTTCCAGGTAGTCCGGCACTTGCTCGATTCGCCGGGTGATGTCGGCGAGCCGATCCGCTTCGGGCCGTGGGTCGTTGACGAACATGAAGAAGATGCCGTCGCCGATGTCGTCGCTCGCCCGCGGGAGCTGGGTGGCGTGAGGCTTGCCGTTGAGGGTGTAGGTTTTTCGATGGATCTCCGCTTCGAGAGAAAGAACCGCGAGGTCGATGTCGAGGCGCTCGTCGAAGTCGAGCTCTTTACCGTGGGCGAGCGTCATGGCGCGGGCCAACAACTGCCCGGCTTCGCGGACCTCGTCGTCGGCGGTCTCTCGACTCGGGTCAGGCAAATCCCCGAGACGCCGCTCGACTCCCTTGAGGACGCAATCGTTGGGATTGCGGGTGAAGTGCGCGTGGTAGTCGCTGGACAGGTCGCCGTACTCGGTCACGGGGCCCAGTCTATCAGCCACTACGACAACCTGAGGAAGTCGCTCGAGACCGCATGCCGTGCCTATAATGAGCCGTGTCGAAGCTTCTGGGGCTGTGTCTGGGTCTTCTTGTCGTGACGTTCGCGTGCACGGCCCAGAAGGTGACGATCGAGAACGTCAACTCACACTTCGCGAAGGAAAAGCGCCAGATTTGGCGGGCGTTCTGTCGCAATGACCGCACGCCATGCTGGACCGCCATTCGCGAGAAGTGCGGCGACCACTACGAAACGCTCAACGAGGGCATGGAGCAAGATGGTCTTTCGTATCCCCCGCAGAGAAACTGGGTGATCACGGTCGCGTGCGAGGACGGCGCGCGGAAGTGAGCCCGGCTCAGGCGGCGCGCGCCATTCGAATCTTTTCGGCCTGGCCGGCACGGTAGAAGCGCACGAGCGAGCTCTGCGCCGACTGGTCGCTCCGCCGCTCCAAGGCAGTCACCAGCTTGGCCGCGAGCCGATTGGCGAGTCGGTAGCGCGCTCCCGGCTCGCTCTGGGGTGGATGAAGAAAACGCACGTTGCCGTAGAGCATCTCGCGCACGGCCCGTCTCCATCCCGGCTCGACGCGATCCCGGCTGAGCCAAAGCATGACGAACTTGTCGACCTCGGCTTGAATTTCGAGCTCGAGGCGTGTGGTTGGCAACTCGGTGCGCGCCCGTTCTGCCAAATACACGAAGTGACTGACGCCCTCGATGAGCTGGAGCTCCACGTCGCCCGAAGCGTCGCACTCCGCCGGCAGAACCAACGCCACTTCGAGCGAGTCGCCTTCCTGCTTCACGTAGAGCGTCTCGCGGTCGTCGCTGGTGCCCGTTCTCACGAAGTCGACGACGTCCGGTGCCGACTCGAGCCCGTAGAATCGTTCGAGCCGTCGCTGAAATAGGAGCAGGCTCTCGGTCCTGTCCGCGCCGACGAGATCGCTCGTCAATGCACCGTTCCGTCGTTGGCGACCGGCATCATGCCCTTCTGAACGAGACCGTCGGCCAGAGCGCTCGATCCTGTCCGGAGCCATCGCTCGTAGACTTTGAGCATGGCGCGGTCGCTGGTCGCCGACCGCGCGTAGAGCTGGTCGGCGACGTGGCTCACGATCAGCACACACGCGGAGAAGTTGTCGGCGAGCTCGCCGAACACGTCGGACGACACGTCCAGCGATCCGCGCCGCAGCATCGCGGAGGCTTGGTCGTAGGCGCGCGCCCCGAGCGACGACACGTAGTCGAGCTCGACGCCTCGGTTCGTCAGGTGGTCGGCGAAAAAGCTCCGGGTGTATAGAACCGCGTCACCGAGCGAGCGCAGATGCTCGAAGCGCTCGAGCCCGACCTTGTGCATCGCCTCATGGAGCGCGAGGGTGAGTGGCCGGCTCAAATTTTCTCCGGTGAGCGGGTTCGGCTTGGCGTAGTCCGCCAGGAGCGCGACTAGGTAGTAGCGCGACGCTTCGGTGGTCTCGCAGCCACATTGCTCGACGGCAGCGTTGACCGCCTGTTCGAAAAACGTGTCGAGGTCGGCCGCAAGATCGATGCTCGGCTCGGCTGAGGTCTCACTCATCGGCGACCCTCCGTCTCGGTTCCTGGGCGACACCGGCCTTCCCCTCGCCTTGTTGCGGGGCTTCGGGCCTCGGTGTCTCGTTGTCTCTCCAACCCCTAAATTTTACGGTCAGTTGGAGCTTTTCCTAGGTTTTTGGGGTCGAAAAGAGCGCGGCAAAGGCGCTTTCCTAGCAGTCGCCCCGGGAGGCTGCCAGAACAGGCCCCTGAGGCCGAGCCCGAGGTCACACGACGTAAACGCTCGAAAATATGGAGAAATGAAGGTCTGAAGAAAGTGCCATTTGGCCCGCTTGACAGCTAACGACCCATGACTAAGTTCCGCGAACTCGCTGTTAGCAGTCGCGTTTGCCGAGTGCCAAGAGCGGGCTGAAACCTCGATTCACGGGGATTGAGCTGATGCCCCCCGAGACCTCTCGGGGACCAGAGGCCAAACCCAACGTCGTTAGCAACCTGTCGCCGGACGCCGGCAATCAGAAACCAGAAGGACTGTTCACCATGAAAATTCGACCGCTCCAGGACCGCATCATCGTGAAGCGCGTCAAGGAAGAAGAGACCACCAAGGGTGGGATCATCATTCCGGACACCGCGAAAGAGAAGCCAATCGAGGGCGAAGTCATCGCCGTCGGCAATGGCAAGGTTCTCGAGGACGGAAAAGTCCGCGCTCTCGACATCAAGAAGGGCGACCGAGTGCTCTTCGGCAAGTACGCCGGCACCGAGGTCAAGCTCGAAGGCGAAGAACACCTCATCCTGCGCGAGGACGACGTCCTCGGCGTCATCGAAAAGTAGTCGGAGGAATTAGACAATGGCTGCAAAAGAAATCGCATACGACGAAGCCGCGCGCACGCTGATCCTGAACGGGGTCAACGCTCTCGCCGACGCCGTCAAGGTCACTCTCGGTCCGAAGGGCCGCAACGTCGTGCTCGAAAAGAGCTTCGGTTCGCCAACGATCACCAAGGACGGCGTCACCGTCGCCAAGGAGATCGAGCTCGAGAACAAGTTCGAGAACATGGGCGCGCAAATGGTGCGCGAGGTCGCGAGCAAGACGAGCGACGTTGCCGGTGACGGCACGACGACGGCCACCGTGCTCGCTCAAGCCATCTTCCGTGAGGGCAGCAAACTCGTGGCCGCTGGCCACAACCCCATGGAGGTCAAGCGCGGCATCGAGAAGGCCGTCGACGCCTGCGTGGAGTCGCTTCGCAAGCTCAGCAAGTCGACCAAGGACCCGAACGAGATCGCCCAGGTTGGAACGATCAGCGCCAACGGCGACGAGACCATCGGCGGCCTCCTCTCCGAGGCGATGGAGAAGGTCGGCAAAGAAGGCGTCATCACGGTCGAAGAGGCGAAGAGCGCGGAGACGACTCTCGAAGTCGTCGAAGGCATGCAGTTCGACCGCGGCTACCTCTCGCCGTACTTCGTCACCGATCCGGAGCGCATGGAGGCGACCCTCGAAGACCCGTACCTTCTTCTCTGCGAGAAGAAGATCAGCAACATGAAGGACCTTCTGCCCGTGCTCGAAGCGATTGCGCGTCAACAGAAGCCACTTCTCATCATCGCCGAGGACGTCGAGGGCGAAGCTCTCGCGACGTTGGTCGTCAACAAGCTGCGTGGCACGCTCAATGCCGCCGCGGTCAAGGCGCCCGGCTTCGGTGACCGTCGCAAGGAGATGCTGAAAGACATCGCGACCCTCACCGGTGGTCAGGTCATCGCCGAAGAGCTCGGGCTCAAGCTCGAAAACGTCACGGTGAGCGACCTCGGTCGTGCCAAGACGGTCAAAATCGACAAAGACAACACCACGATCGTCGACGGCGGCGGCAAGAAGGAGAAGATCAAGGCGCGGCAGAACGAGATCCGTGGCCAGATCGAATCCACCTCCAGCGACTACGACCGAGAGAAGCTCCAGGAGCGACTCGCCAAGTTGGTCGGCGGCGTCGCGGTCATCAAGGTCGGTGCAGCCACCGAGACCGAGATGAAGGAGAAGAAGGCCCGCGTGGAAGACGCGCTGCACGCCACGCGCGCAGCCGTCGAAGAGGGCATCGTGCCCGGCGGCGGCGTCGCGCTCCTTCGCGCTCAGAGGGCCCTCGACAAGCTCGAGGTACCGGACGAGCAACAGTTCGGCGTCAAGATCATCCGCCGCGCGCTCGAAGAGCCGCTCCGGCAGATCTCGGCCAACGCCGGCGAAGAAGGATCGATCATCGTGCAGAAGGTTCGGGAGGGCAAAGGGTCCTTCGGGTACAACGCCCAGACCGACACCTACGGCGATCTGATCGACGAGGGCGTGATCGACCCGACCAAGGTCGTGCGCTCGGCGCTTCAGAACGCCGCGAGCGTGGCAGGCCTCCTGCTCACGACCGAGGCGCTCGTCGCAGAAAAGCCGAAGGACGAGAAGCCCGCTGGCGGTCACTCGCACGGCGGGCCAGAGTTCTAGCCAGAGGTATGTTGCAGCGCCCCCGCTGTACCGGATGGGGGCAAAGGCAAGAGGCCGACTTCGGAAACGGAGTCGGCCTCGAGTCTTTTTGTGCGTCGCTCCAACCGGGGCTGCGGCGACACGACCCGACGGGGCCGCCTAGCGCGACTGTGCCGCGCCCGGTAGTCTGGCGAGGTGAGTGACTTCCGCGTTCTGGCCGTGGCCGTTTGCTCGACTGCGTTGATGTTCGGTTGCCAGGGCAAAAGCTCCCCGGCCGGACCTGACGCCGGGCCCGTGGTGAGCAAAAAAAAGACGGCTCCGACACCCGACAAACCCGCGGAGGACAAGTGGCTCTCGGTGAGTTACGGTGTCGACGAAATTGCGATCGTCGAGCTTCGGCGGGAGATGCCGACGAAGCTCATCCTTCAGGCAGACAACGATCAGACGCGCGAGTTGGACACCGTCTGGAAGACGGCGATCGCCAAGAAAGCGGGCATCGCGCTCGACGTGAGCGTGCCGGATGAGCACGGCGGCGGACTCGGGCACGGAACGCAGATATTTCCGCCGGGGCAGCCTGGTTATGCGATGGCCGTAGAGTCCGAGATCGAAGAGGCGGAGTTCGAGGTGCGCGCGGTACCCGTCCTGGAAAACGACAATCCGTCGAAAACCATCACCGAGTTGCGAGTCAGTCGGAGCGGCGAAAAGCTCGGGCACTTGGCTTTTGCGGGAGCGAAACCCAAGCTCCACATTTCGACGAAGGATGTGGACGGCCGCTTTCTGAAGAGCCACTGGGAGCGCATCGAAAAGCGCCCGGAGGCCAAGGTGAATTATGTCGACCGGAAGGGGAACGGCGCGAAGCTAGTCACCCGCAAAGCGAAACCGGGCGACGCGGACTACGCCGACGTGGTCCGACTCTATTTGATCTTGTACCACCCGTACCAAGTGGAGATCGTGCCGTGAACCATATTTCCTGGCGTGGGCCATGCAACGTGCCCGGCGAAGAGCTCGCTCCGCCGGGCCGACATTACCGTAGAGCGTCCAGCTTCACGGAGTGAGTGTGTCCCGTCGTTCATGAGGGTGCTGATGGCCGCGAGATTTTTGTCCGTCGGCGCGGGCACGGACCTTGCTCTTCGGTTCGGATCCCATGAAGTGCCCGGGTAGCCAGTCGACGCTCGTTGCGGGCTTCGCGTTCGTCGTTCTGACGGCGTGCGGGGGAAGCAGTTTTCAGGAAACAGGAGGCGCCGCCGGCTCGTCGGGAAGCGGGGGCACGGGTGCTACAGGCAACGCGCCGGCCGGCGATTCGTGCACCGACGGGCGAAAGAACGGCGACGAAAGCGACGTCGATTGCGGGGGTGCGTGCGGCGCGTGCGCCTCGGGCGCCGATTGCTCGTCGGCGTCGGATTGTGCGTCAGGCCTGTGTTTCGACTCGGGCTGTAGTCCGGGGGATGCACCGCTCTTGGGCGAGGGTCAGTTCCTCACCTATCAGCCGACGTTCGCCGATCTGCCGCCGAACCTGCGAACGGTGGCCGACCAGAACTGGCAGACAGCCATGGATCGCGGCATGCGCATCGCCCGTACGATGCACGACTGGGCGGAGCTCGAGCCCATCGAGGGGGTCTACGATCTGTCGGGTCTCGAAGCGGCGCTCGACGAGTTCCAGTCGGAAGGTCTGAAGACTTTCGTCACGATCCCCATTGTCGATTCGCTCGACGCCGTCGTGCCGGACGACCTGAAGCATCCGACCGACGAGGGGCTGTTGGCGGAGGGGCTCGCGTACGACGACCCGGAGATCGTCGCCCGCTTCGAGCGACTGCTCGACCAAGTGGTCCCGCTGCTGATTGAGAAGGATGCGTTCGCGTTGTCGATCAACAACGAGCCCGACGCCATTCTCGAAGACTCTTTCGATCAGCACGATGCGCTCGTGCGGCTTTCCGAGAGTGCTCGAGACCACGTACGCGAGCTCGATGCTCGTCTGCCCGTCGCGTCGACGGTGACCTTCGGCGGACTGAGCATGGACAATCCGCTGGCAGTGGGTCTGCTCGAGGTTTCCGACATTTTGGCGGTGAACTGGTACTGTTCGAGCTTCGAGGATTCGTCCGTCAATCCGATCGAAGAATCGATTGCCGAGCTCGACAGCATCGTCGAGGTCGCGGGGCCGCGGAAGGTGTTCTTTCAGGAGCTAGGCTGCCCATCGGGTTTCGGGGACGGCACGACGAGCTCGTTGGGGGCTTCGGAAGCAGCCCAGCACGACTGGTTCGTCGCCGTTCTCGCCGACTTGGAAGGGCGCCCCGAAGTGAGAGGGGCTGCGCAGTTTCAGATGCTCGACATGGCTCCAGAGATCTGGGCCCTCTACGAAGACGCGCTCGGTGGGCTCGGTTTCCCGCCGGATACAATCGCCGCCATCGAGGAGTCGTTCGTCACGCTCGGCATGGTCCGCTACAGCGACGGGAAACCGAAGCCGTCGTGGAACGCGTTTCTCGACGCGCTGTCCGCCCGCTGAGCGACGATGTCAGTGATACGTTGCGGTGAAGAGCGCCGCGGCCTGAACGGCCTTGTGCTCTTCGTTGATGAAGCTGTCGTCGACCTTCACGGCCGCAAACGCGAGCCGACCGAGAATACCCAGCGACCACTCGTCGCTGACCCACCAGTCGTGCCCGAGCCCGACGGCGAGGCCGCCGCCGACGGCTGTTTCGGAGTCCGAGCTCTCGCCGGTGAGAAAGCCGAGTCCGACCATGACCTGCAGATGAAGGCCCTTGTTGGGATCGAAGTAGTAGTCCATGAACGGACCCAGCATCCCGAAGAACAAGTTGCCGCTGGATTGGGCGGAGATCCCCCCGAGATCGACGTCGGGTTCGATGACGACGCCGGTCAAGAGCCCGCCGCCAATCACGAACCCGTTGGCGACGGTGCCGCCAACGAGAAACTCGCCTGCGGTCGTGAACCCGCTGATGGTGATGTCGCCCGAGCCGATGAAGGTGGCGTTCGTGCTGACCGAATCGTTGAAGTAGCCTCCGCCAATCGCCATTCGCAGATAGAACCCGTCGTGAGTGTTTGCACCGCGGGGCTTGCCGAACGCGGGGGGTGGCTCGTAATAGGTGGGCTGAGTGTAGCCTGGCGATCCGCCGGCAGGTGGCGGTGGCGGTGGTTCAGTGTAGCCGGATGCAGGCGGCTCGGTGCTTCCGGAGGGCGGGGGCGGCGGCGGCGGTTGCCCCGCTGGCTGAGCCAATGCGCCGGTCGCTGCCGAGCCAATCGCGAATACTGTCGTCAGTCCGAGCAAGAGCTTCATCGGTGCGCCTCCCAGGCGACGGCGACGTTACCACCCCCGCGCAGCGAGTCTAATAAACGCAGCAAGTCGAATCCGCCCACGCAGGAAGCGGCAGCTCATCCGACTGACGCGGCGCGAAGCGCGGCGGCGGGCCGGAACTTCACGAGCAGGGCGGCGAAAACGGTCGCGACGACGCCGAGAACGAGCCACACCGTCGTGAGGTCGACGCGCAGACTGAGGTAGTAACCGAGCACGCCGAGGAAACCCGCTTGGCGCACCCAATCGAGGACGATGGCCCAGGGCCGCCGCTCGAGGAACGCGTTGACCGACGCCACGCCGACGATGATGAGCGCCCCTAGCGGCACGAGCTGCATCGGCGCGAGGGTGAGCTCGAAGAAAAAGAAGACACCCACGACGGCAAAAACCGCGACGAAGTGAAACGCCACGTAGGGCTTCAGACGTACTGGCGCGCGCGGGTCGTACTTTTCGAACGTTTCGCGGGAGACCTCACCCGGCTCGTCCATTGGCGCGCCCGGTCTCCAAGCGGGATGCGCAAACGGAACCCAGAGCTTGTCGCGGAATCGCTTGGCCTCGCCGCCGCGACGCCACATCTCCACCCAGTACTCGACGTTGGCCCAAACGGGGTTGTAGCTCCGAAGCGGTTTGGTCACACCGTAGACTGGCGTCTCTTCTTCCTCTTGGAACGAGCCGAACAAGCGGTCCCAGATGATCAAGATGCCGCCGTAATTGCGGTCGAGGTACTTCGGGTTGATGCCGTGGTGCACCCGGTGGTGGCTCGGCGTGTTGAGGACCCATTCGAGTGGGCCGAGCTTGCCGACGAGCTCGGTGTGAACCCAGAACTGGTAGAAGAGGTTCACCGCCCACGCTGCGGCGTAAATCACACCGTCCACGCCGAGCATGGCGAGGGGCAAGAAGAAGACGAGCACGCTCGTGGCTTCGAGGGCAGGCTGACGCAGCGCAACGGCATAGTTGAAGTCTTCGCTCTGGTGGTGAACGACGTGCACCGCCCAAAGAACGTTCACGACGTGGCTCAGGCGGTGCCACGCGTAGTAGATGACGTCGACGCCGATCATGCCGATGAGCCAGGGCCAAACGCTGCCCGGTTCCCAAGTGACGAGCCGGAAATTCTCGAAGACGTAGATGTAGGCACCGAGTCCGACGAGTCGGAGAAAGGAATCGGTGACTACCGACATGACGCCGACGCCCAAGTCCGACAGACTCGTCGGCAGTCGGTACGCGCCGCGTTTGCGTCCGAGTAGCGCTTCGATGGGGAGCGCCACGATGAAGAGCGGCACCCCGTAGGCGATGTAGTTCTCCGGCATCGGCTCCGCGGCAGTATACCCTCCGAGATCGAAGTGGCCGACGACGTCAAGAGGGTCCTCATGCCGGTGGCAGTGATCGCGGCTCTCGGCTGTGCGGTCATGATGTACGTCTGGTGGACCCGCTACCGCGCCGAGGCGCGTGCACGGGCCGGCGTCATGCCCGCTTGCGTCGAACGCCTCGGAGACGAAACGCTTTGCAATGAGCGTATCGAAGCGCACCACGGCGATTGCTACCGGGCGTCGTATCATCCCGGCGGTCGCTACCAGAAGTCCCGCTTCGAAAAGAAAACCTACGAGGACTGTCTCGTCGAGACGCCCGAAGTTTGGCGCCGCAAACGACGCGAGCTTAGACGCCAGCGAATCGACCGCGATGACATCATCAAGCTCAGGTAGCGAGGGGGCAACGGGTGGGGGGTGGTCTCAGAAGAGCCTCAGTCGCGCGAGCCACGGCGACCGATAGAAGTACAGCCAGCCGTCGGCGGTGGCGGTGCACACGGCGCCGGGATGAAGACTGAACGGGGTGTCTGCAACTTGTTTCCACTCTTGCGTCCACGCGGTGAACTGCCAGACCTGGCCAAGGGCGCCCCGAATGTAGAGGTGCCCGCTGCGATCGGTACAGAACGCGCCCTCGATGGTCGTCACCGGAGGGCGCGGGATGGCGATGAACGTGGATGTCAGCGGGTCGTATTCGAAGATGAGGTTCGTGTCGAACCGCGGGACTAGATAGACCCGTTGGGTGAGCGAATCGAACGCAACCCGAGGCATGGTAACCGCCAGTCTCTGGCTGGTGTCGACGCTGTTCAGCCTGCTGGCCCCGTCTACGCGAACCACTCCACCGAGATGGCTCATGTAGAAGAGGTTGCCGTCGTCGTCGTGCGCGATTTGAGTGCCCGGCGCCGATCTGAACGCGGGCGAGGAGGCGCTCATCCCGGCTATTGGGTTGAACTCGTGGAGCTGCCCGTCGCCGGCAAGGAACAAGTCGTCGCTTGACCAGGCAAAGCTAGCGAGTCGGGGTGATTCGAATCCCGAGTTCAGCAGGTCGATCCACTGAGCGCCGGTGGCGTCGTAGTAGAGAAACGTCAATCCCCGGCCGATGTAGAGACCGACGCGCCCAGCGGGCGTGAACTCGGAAATGCTCGGTAGATCGGCCAGATCTCTCATCGGGAGTTGCTCGAACGCGTCGGCAACGGTTCCGTCGAACCTGGGGGTGAGACAACGCGAGCGCCAACACTCCTGAGCGCCGGCGCAAGGAGTATCGCACTGGCCGCAGTGCGACCTGTCGAATGCGGTGTCGACGCAGTCGCTCGAGCAGTCGGTCAGGCCGGCCGAGCAATCGACGGAGCACTGGCCTTCGGTGCATACTTCGGACGGGGCGCAGGAGTTGAGGCACGCGCCGCAGTGGAGTTTGTCGCTAGCGAGAGCGACGCACCTGCCGTCGCAGTTGGACGCGCCGCCAGTGCAAGTGTCGGCACATGTGCCGTCCGTGCAGAACTCTTCAGGCGCGCACGCGGCGTTGCATCCGCCGCAATGCGAAGGATCCCAGCGAGCGTCCACGCAGTGGCCGTCACACTGAGCGAGGTCCGAGGGGCATTGCGTCAGGCACTCCCCCTCGAAGCACAGCTCGCCGCTAGCGCATCGTCGGTCGCATTGTCCGCAAGCGTTTCGATCGTTCAAGACGTCTGCGCACCGGTCGAAACACAGCGAGGTTCCGCCTCCGCATCGCTCGGCACACGTTCCGAGCGAGCATACTTCCCCGTCACTACACGAGATGCCGCAACCGCCGCAGTTGACGGGGTTGAAATCGGTTTCGACGCACGTGTTGTCGCACAAGGTGGAGCCAGGTCCGCAAAACGCGCTGCACCCGCTGTCCGCGCACCGCTCGAGCGGACCGCAGGTCGTGCCGCAGCCACCACAATTGCCGGGGTCGGCGGTCGGGTCGACGCAAATGTCCTCACAGATCAGTAGGGGGGCGTCACAAACGAGCCCCTCGAAGCTCGCGCCGCAGCTCGGTGTCGTGAGAATGACGATGACGAGCGCCATTGCGAAGGACACGCCGCTTCTCCACGCGACCCGCCGGACTGCTCGTCTCGGCGCCCCCATGACGTACGCAAAAACCGCACGGTGCATCCGTAACGCCGGCCCCCTCACTCGGATACAATAGCCCATCGACGCCGACGTGCCCGCTCTCGCCGTTCGCACGCTCTTCCAGCGATGCATCGGCTACGACGGGTCGAGATGCCATTCGTCGATTCGCCGTTGCTCAGAACCTGGCCGTACCAGCGTGAGCGGTACGGTTCGGTGGTGACAGGATCTCCGTCGTATTCTGGCGTCGCCCACGCTTCCTCGCCGGATATGCGGGGTCGCTGAGTCGAGGCGAAGACGTTCAGCGGCGCGGCGGCGAGTTTCGGCGGCGGGCGAAGGTCTAGTGTGATCTCCAGATCATGGTCAGAGCGTTCATCGGTCTGAGCGAAGGCGGTGGAACAACACCGCAACGCCGGCTGCAATCCCCCGCATGCCAGTGCGCGTAGCAACGCGCGTGCCGGGCCGTGGTCGTGCTCGTGGTCAGCGCAAGTTCAGGACGGCGCCGTCTCGCATGTCGTGCCGGCCGGCGTCGCACAGCAGATCGGCCGTCGAGTCGACGGTGATGCTGCCGTAGGCGGTGAGCATGCCCCATGGGTCCCAGAACACCGGGGCGCGACTCGCGAAGTAGCCGGCATTTCGCTCGGTCCAGAGCGTGCTGGGGTCGCTGCTGATGTTGCCGACGATGCCGTCGTGGTCGCTGCCGTTGACGGCGCGATCGCAGTCGACGAAGACACTGTCGAGAATGCGGATGTTCTGCCCGCCTTTGAACATGACGCAGGTCAAGCTCGACTCGAAGATCGTGCGCTCGATGGTGATGTCTCCGAAGTTGAGCTGGAGCAACTTGTCCGCGTAGCTCTGATTCGGGTTCCCGATGAAGCGTGAGTCGCGGATGGTCACGTCTTGGACGCCGTACTGGATGGTCATCGCGTCCTCGCAGGCCCAGCCCGTGACGTTTTCGAGGACGATGTTGCCGATCGATCGGCCAGAAGAATGCCCCTGGCCGTCGTTGGCGGTTCCGATGTGAATGCCATCGGGCGCGTTCTTGTAGGCGAAGTTTCGCAGGGTCACGTCGGAGCTCGCGATGCGCAGAATGTAGGGCTGGTTCTCCGTTTGGTTGCAGCTGCCGGAGCCGGTCCACTCGTGGAGCACGTTGCCGTAGTCGTACACGCCAGGCTCGTCGATCACGATGGTGCTCGAGACGGACTTGGTGTCGGCGAAGGTGGGTGGCGGCAGAGCGTCTTTCCTGCCTGGCCCCTCGCACGTCGCGCCCGCCGCGGGACCGATGCCGCCTCCGCCCGCGCCGCCAACGCCGCCACCGGAACCCCCGGCGCCAATTGGCCCTCCGCCGGTGCCGCCGACACCGTTCGGATCGCCCCCAGTGCCGCCGGTGCCGGCCGGCGCACCGCCCGTGCCGGCCACGCCGCCGGTACCGACGGGTCCACCGCCGACGCCGGTGCCAGCGCTTCCGCCGGTCGAAGCCGGATTGCCTCCTGTGCCCGTGGTGCCGGCGGTGCCGCCCTGGGGATCCTCACACGCCGAAAGGCACGTCAACGAATCGCCGGTGGCGCAGGCGCAAGCGTCGAAGCACGTGGAGCAGGCGTTGCAGTCTCCAGGTTGAGAGCACCCCGGCGATCCCAGCGGTGCCGCGTTCGCCCCGCCCATGGTGCCGTCCCACGCCATTTGCCCCCGACCATTGCCGGCATCGCTGCATCCAGCGGCGAGCACGAGGAGAAGCAAGGAGGCCCGGTGAGTTGTAGCCAGCATGCGAGAATTGTCCGCTGAAGTGCGCCCGAGGCCACCTGAAACGTCCTGAAACCTCAGCCTGGAGGCCCTCCCCTAGGGGAGCATTCAGCCCCGTTTTCGCCAAAATTGGCCGAAATGGCACGCGAGGCCCGCTTTTCAGCTGCTGGTGACGCTCTCGTTTCAGTCGCGTCTGTTGGGGGCTTCGCTGGTGGTTTTTTCGGGGAGCCAGCGGGCTTTGTGGTGGCGGACTTGTTTGGGGACCTGTTTGGCGGTGCCCGATCGCTCGCCGAGGTCGATTTCGAGCTTCACGTGTTCGCTTTCGCAAGACGGTGGTGTCGTGGGACGACGCCGCGCGCGCCGAGCGGGGCTCGACCGGATTCGAGGGCGGTTGTTGTGTCATGATGATTCGTGTGTCGAGTCGGGCGACCGCACTAGCGAACTCTCGTTGCTGCGCCGACCTCGTGGGGTTGGCGGCGATCGCGCTTTCGGTGGCGGCGTGTTCGAGTGGCTCGGCGGAGCTCGGGGGAAGCGGCGCGGATGCGGGGAGCTCGGATTCTGGGTCGGCTGGGGCAGACGCTCGGACGACTTGGCCTTCGGTGAGGCTCTCGTCGCCGCCGGACTACCTCGGCGGGGTCGACAATGGGCCGGGATGTGAGACGCGGTATCCGACGGCGGGGTTCGAGCCGTCGGGGGACGACGGCGCCATGTATCCGCTGTTCCTCTACTTCGTGGGGACGCGGTTCGTCGATGGCGATGCGAGTGCGCGTTTCGATGGAGAAGCGCCGATGGTGGTGACGGAGGCGATGGCTCGGCGAGGATTTGTCGCGCTGTCGGTCGACTACGACAACGGAGCGATTGCCTGGCTCAGTGACCACATCAATCAGTTGGACTGCTTGTTCGGCGCTGCTCAACCCGAGAGCGTTCTGGCCCGAGCGTGCGCTTTGCCTCAGGTGGATTGCGATTTGGGCATCGCGCTTTGGGGGCACAGCCAGGGGGCGTTCGTCGGGGTGATGGCGTCGAGCTTCGACGACCGCGTTCGTGCGGCATGGGCGACGGGGTACGGCGGCGACGCGCGTCCGACGCTCGCGAAGAACCGGTTACGCGTCGTCAATGGAGAGACCGACTTCAACAACGGGATGCCGGAGGTGCTCGACCTCATCGCGGGGTTCGGCGACGGCGAGTGTGAGCCCACCGCGAAGCAGTGCCTTCGTGAGGATGGGAGCGGCTGGATCATCGTGCAGCGGCAGGACCTCGCGTTGCCGGAGCTTTCGATGGCGGGTCACTGCTGGTTCGACAAGCGGGAGTGCGCGGCGACGATGGTTCACCTCGAGCCGAACTGGGCCGACCCCACGTCGAACAAGCCGTTTGCGCTCGAAAGCAACGCGGACTGGGTGGCGAAGACGGCGCGAGCTCGTTGACCGCGCGCGACTCCGCCGGAACCGGTTGGTGAATCTACCCGAGCCGTGATTCAGGGGCAGACCTGGGTTCTGGTGTTGACGGGATCTTCGAGCATGTCGTCGCGGGTCAGGAATCGCAGCGCCGAGGTGAGGCCTGCACTCGAGCACGAGGTGTGTTGCGCGACGTTGGTCACCGGGCTGCCACTGATCATCATCGGTGTTGCGACGTCGGTCAGCCCGGCGCCCCAGCAGTGGAGTGAATTGTCAGCGAGCGTGGCGCAAGCGCCCAGGTACGCCATGTTGAACTCGATGACGCCGGTGAGTGGACTGGCGTTGCCGTCGATGACTTGGCCGGGCGTCAGCTTGCAGAAGTTCGGGCACATGCCGGTGTTCATCGAGGGGTCACCGATTCCTACCTGACCGCTGTTGTTGCTGCCCCAGCAGTAGACGGTGTCGGCGATGTGCGCGCAGGTGGCGTCGGCGCCGGCGCCGACTTTTGTCGCTGCTCCGGGCAAGGTGACTCGAGCTGGATAGACGCTCATACTCGAGCTGCCTTGGCCAAGGGCGCCCCCGATGCCCGAGCCCCAACACCAAACCTCGCCGCCGTTTCTCAGCAGGCAAGCGTGGCGGGTTCCAAGACTGACCTGTTCGACCAGGGTGACGGGGTTGGTGGCGTCAGCCATGATTGGCGTGGCGTAAGCGCGCGCGCCGACCGGTCCGTCGTTGAACAGGCTGCCGCCGCCGCCACCGCTGCTGTCGTGGCTTCCCCAGCAAAGGAGCGCGCCGTCGTTCCGCACCGCGCAGGTCGCCGTCGCGAGATAGCAGCGCGAGGAGCCGTTGTTGATGTGGGTGATGTTCGTGAGCGGCTGGCCGGCGCCACCGTCGGTCGACGGAGGCAGCATGACTTGCGACGCCTGGCGTGCCGGCGGTGGGGTGTCGAAAGTGCCGTTGCCGAGTTGACCCGAGTTGTTTCCGAGCGAGTCTTTCGGCCAGCACCACACGGTGCCGTCGCTCTTGAGGGCGCAGCCGTGGTGGAATCCGTCGAAGATCTCCGTGACGTCGTCGAGCGGCACACCAGTCGCGCCGACTTCGACGACCGCCGCGGCCGGCGCGTAGTCGTAGACGGTTCTGTCGGTGCGCAGTGCCAGGTCGCCGTGGATGGCGCGAATGCAGCTGCACGTTTGTCCGAGGCATTCGAAACCCCCGGTGCAGGTGCTGCCGGCGCAGCACGTTTGTCCGAGGCCGCACGCCATGGCGCCTCCAGCGCCGGAAGCGCCCGCGTTGCCCGCCGCTCCCGCGGTGCCACCAGCTCCAGCTCCGGATGACCCTGCCGCTCCGGATGACCCTGCCGCTCCGGCGTCCATTCCCGCAGCCCCTCCGGAGCCGCTGGTGCCGCCGGAGCCGCTGGTGCCGGCGTCCATTCCAGCAACCCCTCCGGAGCCGCTGGTGCCGCCCGAGCCGCTCGTGCCACCCGAGCCGCCCGAGCCGCCGGAGCCGCCGGAGCCGCCCGAGCCGCCCGAGCCGCTGGTGCCGCCCGAGCCGCCGCTCCCACCCGACGAAGCGTCGGGACCGGTGTCGTTCTTTCCTTTTCCGCCCGAGCACCCGACGCCGGCGGCGAGACCCAGCATGAGCATCCACGAAATCGCGCGCATCGCTCACCCTAGCAGAGCGAGTGCTCTGTTCGTGGCCGCCCAAAATCGCCTCATCGTCTGGATTTCTTTGCGTGGAGGGGTGGCCGCTGTCACGGAAGGCGCTAGACACCTTCCCCTTGAGGTCGCTGCTGCAATTCGCAAGCGTGGTGCTTGCCGCCGGGCTGCTCGGATGTGGTCCGGACGCCGCTCCGGCGGCGGGGCCCTGCGACGGGAAAAACCGTCCGGCTTTTCGGTTGATTCTCACTGCAGGAGGAGCACCGCTGCCAGGGGATCTCGAGCTCCGAGTCCGATACGGTGGCGGGAGCGAAGAATATTCGTTGTCCGATCCCGATAGCACCCCGCGGGTCGTTTTTTGCGCGCCCGCGACGGCGGACGGGGGAAGCGCGCCGCAAAACACGTCGTCGGGCTCGGATGCTGGCGCGGATGCCGGCGCTACGCCGGTACCTCCGTCGACGATAGAGGCGCTCGCTTGCGAGCTCTGGACCAGCGGCGCGGCCACCGTCATTGTCGAAGCCAGTGGGTACCAGACGATCGAAACGCGACTCGAAGCCGAGATCGATACGGCCTGTGACGACATCGTCACGAAGAACGTCCCGCTCGACTTGGCTGGAAGCGACGCCGGCGTCTGATCAGCGAAAGCGCGCGCGGCACCGTTAGCGGCAGCCTCGTAGTGAGTGCAAAAATTTCCGTTTGCGCTGTCAGAAAATCGCCGTGCGCGGTTGCAAGCCCACATTCGGCACTCGTGGTGGTATCTTGACGTCGACATGATCTCGTTTCATCGCGCTCATCTCGTCGCTCTGCTCGCCTCTGGCGCAGTGCTGTCCGCGGCGTGCGGTGGCACCTCCGGTGACGGGCTTTTTGGTGGGGGCGCGGGCACGTCATCGGGTCAAGGCGGCGCGGCGGCAGGCACAGGGTCCGGAGGTGGTCCCTCGACTGGTGGCGGTCCCTCCACCGATGGAGGTCCGTCTAGCGGCGGCGCGACATCTACGGGCGGCGGTCCTTCCACGGGCGGTGGCCCGTCGACCGGCGGCGGCCCCTCTACAGGCGGCGGCCCCTCTACAGGCGGAATGGGCGGCACGGCAACGGGCGGCGCCCCAGGCACGGGAGGGATGGCAGGTGCACCGGGTACAGGGGGCGGCGCCGGCTCACCGGGCGGCGCACCCGGTACCGGAGGCATGCCGGGCACCGGCGGCGGACCCTCGTCGCCGAACGGTGTGCAGTGTGGCTCCGACATCTGCAACCCCGCCATGGGTGAGTTCTGCTGCTCCGAGCCGAACCTCGGTCCGCTGCAGCAGCCATCGGAATGCCGAAAGATCGGCGAGCCGTGCGGCGGCGGCACCCCCGTACTTTGTGACGGCCCCGAAGATTGTCCCGGCGGCGTCTGCTGTGGAGATCTGCAGACCACGACGTTCCCGCCGTCGTCGAACTATCGCATCGTCGAATGCGCTCCCACTTGCGAGGGCAACGACGTTCCGTTTTGCCACTCGGATGGGCGTGACGTGTGTGAGCCCAACGACGAGTGCTTGCCGAGCGGGATCCTCCAAGAGTTCACCGTCTGCCGCTCGCCCTGAGCGGCTGCTAGCAGCGCTCTGACCGGCGCAGGCCGACGACTACTTGTCACAGCAGAGAATCGTGCGGCCTTCGGCACGCATCGCGTGGACTTTGGCGCGATCGCCGCCGGCCTTTTCATCGCGGTAGTCGGTCCACGCTGCGGCCGGCGCCGTGCAACCCCACTTGACGGCCGACGCGGGGACATCCAGCTTGTCGGCGCCGGAGTCCGGCTGGTTGATCGCGTACGCGTAGCCCTTGCGGCCCTCCGGGCACAGCTCGTCGACGCTCTCTTCGCGCGCCAGGTACTCCGGCTGTTTTTTGCACCCCACGACGAGTGTCACGACGAGCAATAGCCAAGGCGTCCGCATCGCGAGCAGGGTTACATCTCGGCGATGCTGGATGCAAGCGACGTGTTGTCGGCGACGCGCCGGGGCGGTCGAGCCTGCTTGGGGTTCCGGGCGCCCGGTCGCCGCCTGTTTGATAGTATCCCGCGCAGCATGAACCGACCTTCCATCGTTGGGATGACGCTCCTGGCGTTCACCGCGTGCCAGAAATCCCCCCCTGCCAAGGTGGAGATCCAGTTGCCCGACAAGCTCACGTCGAAGGAGCCGGTGCCGATCACCGTGCGATTGTCCGGCGAGCACGGCGGCTCTGAAGTCACCCGAGAGCCTCAGAATTACACCATCGAGCCCGACTCGGTGGCGAGCGTCAGCGAAGCGGGGCAGCTGTCGTGCAAGAAGTCCGGCGACGCGAAGCTCAGCGTCGACGTTCGCGGCGTCGGCGCATCGGCGGACGTTCGATGTCGAATCATCAGCGCGATCACGATCGAAGACCCGGGCCCCATCCCGCTCGATGACGGTCCGGTTCAGCTCGTAGTGAGCGTGAAGAACGAAGCCGGAGCCGTGCTCGACGACGTTTCCTTCGACGTCAGCGCGAAGAACAAGGGGCCGGCGAAGATTCAAGGCCTCACCCTGACGCCGCAGGCGGTGGGAGAGACCGAGCTCGTGGCGAAAGCGGGAAGCGCCAAGGCGACCGTCAAGGTGCAGATCACCAAGAAGATCACCAACGGGCTCAGCCTCAACAAAGGCCAACGGGTGAGCTACCTCTTGGATCCCGGGACCTATCGCCTGACCGTCACTCTCCCCGAGGAGCGCGACTTCGAAATCAAGTGGAGCGGCGCTGGCACGTGCAACCAGAAGAAGAAAGCCAAGGAGCACGAGTCCGTCTGCACGATGAGCAACAAGGGAAACTTGATCCTCGATCACCCGACTCCCGGGGACGACTCGGGCATCGACTCCATCGTCGTGATGCAGATCCCCTAGCTAGCTATTCGGGGCACGCGACGGTGCGATGGCCTCGACGACCCCGGCCGTCCCCGATCCCGTGTCGAAGAGCAGCTCGAGCTCGTCGAGGTCCTGAGATCCGGAAATGCTGCGGACTGCTCGTTGCTGTGGTTTGGATTAGCCACGCAATGTGGGCGCTTGCCCGCTTGCTCTGATCCGATGCGAAGCGCGTGTGGCTCTACTCCCCAGTGCGGCACCCGTGTACGTTGGTGCCCGTGTGCGACACCGTCGTCGTTACGGGTGAAGCCAGCGCCGATGGCGCCGTCCTTTTCGCCAAGAACAGTGACCGCGAACCGTCCGAGGCCCAAGCTACCGAGATCCATTCGAGCCAAGAGCATGCCGCGGACGCGCTGGTGCGCTGCACGTACGTGTCGCGCCCTCAGGTGCGCCGTACGCACGCGGTCCTGATTTCGAGGCCCCACTGGATGTTCGGCGCGGAAGCCGGGGCGAACGATCGTGGCCTGGTCATCGGCAACGAGGCGGTGTTCACGAAAGCGCCGATGGCGAGCACCGGTCTTCTCGGGATGGATCTCCTTCGACTCACGCTCGAGCGAGCCGAGAGTGCTCGGGCGGGAGTGACGGTGCTGACCGGGCTCTTGGAGGAGTACGGTCAAGGGGGGGCTGCCGGGCACCTCGACAAGAGCTTCCGCTATCACAACAGCTTCTTGCTTGCCGATCCGGAGGACGCTTGGGTCGTGGAGACGGCGGACCGAGCCTGGGTCGCCAAGCGGGTCCGCGGAGTGCGCGCGATCTCGAATGGGCTCACCGTCGGTGACGATTACGATCTGGCGATGACGCACCTGCACGCGTTTGCCCGCGACGCGGGGCTTCGACCGAAGACGCGGCAGGTGGACTTCGCCGAGACGTTCTCCGATCGCGCCATCACTTTCGCGGCGAATGCGGTCGGTCGGCGCGATTGCACCGAGCGCGCCCTCGAACGAGTTGCTGGCTCTATCACACCGCGGACGTTGATGCGTGCGTTGCGTCAGCACGGACGGGACGACCGTCCGCGCCGCGTGGCGAGTGCGGGCCGTCAAACCGTTTGTGCCCACGCCTCGTGGTGGCCACACCGCCGCGCGGGACAGACGACCGCGTCGTGGGTGAGCCACGTTGCCGAGGCTCCCACGCATTTCGTGACCGCGAGCGCCGCTCCGTGTACGACGATCTTCAAGCCGGTGTGGCTCGACAGTGGCCTGCCACCGCTCGGCCCCACCCCGGGCAACGTGGCCGACGAGTCGGCGTGGTGGCGGCACGAGCGGGTTCATCGCGCAGCGCTCGGCGACTTGAGCGCGTTCCTCGCCGAGACGGCCGCCGAGCGGGACCAACGCGAGCACGCCGTCGTCGACGAGGCGCTTGCAAACGCGCACGACACCGAAGCCGCGCGCGCCGACGTGACCCGCAGGGCGTTTTCCCAATCCGAAGCTCTCGACGCCTCGGCCCAGCGGGCTCTCGGTGGCCGCGCCCGCCGAGGCTTCTACGGTCGATATTGGCGACGCCTGGACGCGCTGGCGCGCCTGTGAGCGCTCCCTCGCGCCGAAAGCGAGCAGCATTCAGATGCGCTCTTTTTTCGTGATCGAACCGATGGCTAGCGCCGATTAAGCCACGACGGACACGCAATTGGGGCACGACGCCCGGTGGGAGACTGCGCATGACGACGGGCAAGGACCTCGAGACCAGGCTGCGGGAGGTGCGCCTAGCGCTGTTCGAGGTAGAGGAGTGTGTTCCGGACACCGAAAAGGTGGGGGTGGAGTACGTCGACGCCACACCGGAGCTGACCGCGGAGTGTGGGGTCGAGAAGGTCGCGAGGCGCACCTTCATGGACTACGCGAAGCTGATCCTCGCCATCTCCGCTGCCGATGGCGAGCTCGCCGACGCCGAGGTGAAGTTCTTCATCGACAAAGCCAAGCTCTACCGGTTGCCGGACGGGATGATCGAGGAAGGCATGGCCTTCGCCGACCAGTTTCGGCAGAGGTTCTCCAGCGCGAGCGCCCCTACCGGCGCCCGGCGGGACCCCGCGGGCGGACCGACTGTCGCCAATCTCGCGCGGGAGTTTCTCCGAAACGAGCACGCCGTCGGCTACAAAAAGCGCAACGCCGCGGTCATGGCCGTCTACGATTCGATCAAGATGGCGCGCGCCGACGGCAGCTACGCCGACGAAGAGCGCGCCGCGGTGCGGCGTGCGGCCGACATCATGGGCGTTTCGGCTGAAACACTCGCCGCCGTGGAAGAGCTCGTCGACTTCGAGCTCGCCCTCGAGACCTGTAGCGCCGCGGCCGCGGACGCGGACGAGCGCTCCGGTGCACTGCACGACACGCTCGTCTCCCGAGCCGACTGAGCTGGGTGCTGTGAGCTGCGTGCGGGCGTCAGCCTCGCAGACCTGTCGGGTGCCCTCGAACCTACAAGCAGGCCATCTGCGGTAGCTGGCGAACACGCCCTGCATCGTCTTCGACCGAGCAGAGCGCGAGAGTCGCGGTCGCGGCTCCAGGGAACTCACTCGAGCTCAGACCGAACGACGGGTTGCCCATCGCATCGAACTCGCAAGAATGGCCGTTCATAGTCGGATCGAACCTGGTGGCGCTGAGTGGCGTTCTCATGACGAAGGTCGCCTCGCAAGTCCCGTCGCTGTGGAGCTTGATCTGCCAGTTGTCGTCCGACGGGTTCGAGACTCGCAGATGTAGACGAAACCGTCGGTGGGCGAGGGTTGACCAGCCAACGTCAGGACGGCGGTGTAGGTTCCGTTGGCTGGGCATACCGCGATGGCCGAAACTGGTTCAGCCGCGGGATCGCCGCTGTGGCAAGCAAGACGACTCTTCGCATGGTGCGAGTCTCGCGGCCCGTCGGGGGATCCGATACCCCCTGAGAAGGGGGGGCCGCGGCCGCGATTACGCCGCCGAATCTTGTAAGCAATCACAGATGCAGGGGACTAGCTCACTCGAGCATTCGGTCGATGGTCACCGCTTCGAGCTCACGGTCTCGGATCTCCTGGAGCACGCGGGGCAGGGCCTCGATGGATGCCGGCGCGGCGTCGTCGTTTTCGGCCGCGTCGTGCATCGCGATGATCGCCCCGGGTCGAAGGCCCTTCTCGATGCGGGCGGCGACGCGGTCGGGATCCCCACCCAGCCCGTCGAGCGACCGCACCGACCACGCGATGAGCTCCACGCCCGCGCGTTTCGCCCCGGAAGCCGTGCGCGCGCTGACATGACCAATGGGCGGTCGAAACACGACTGGACGCGCTCCGCAGGCCTCTTCTATCGCACGCTGAGTGCGCTCGATGTCTTCGGCCACGTAGCTCGGCCGCTTGAGGGAGAACAATCGATCGTGTTGGTACCCGTGCAGACCGAGCGCGTGACCGGCGTCGTGGATTTCTTTGACCACCTCGGGGTGGAGCCGAACCTTGCGGCCGACCAGGAAGAACGTCGCTTTCGTCTCGAAGCGATCCAGAATCGCGAGCACCCGGCGAGTAGTCGTCGGGTTGGGACCGTCGTCGAAGGTCAGCGCGACCCAGTTCTTGTCCGAGGGACCGCGCCAGAGCACGTCGCCGAACATTTCGAGTTGCGGGACCAGCACGCCGACCGTGGCGAGCGCGAAGTAGGCCAACATCGCCGAGACCGATACCCACAGCGGCAACGGCTCGAAGAGGATCGAGCGAGCGAGCACCGCCAGCGCGGCGATGGTCGCGACCCAGAGGGCGATCCGGCCGGGAGGCACGATCCTACACGCGGCTACACTTCGCGGCGCCGAGTCCCGGTCTCGGCGACTTCGTCTTCGACGAGGACCTCGTCGTCGAGTCCCTCGACTCTGTGCTTGCTCCCGGCGGCGACACGCTGCTCGGCTCCTGCGTTTTCGCTCTCGGGCTCTTCTCCGTTGTTGTCGAGGTCGAAGATTACCGCCAACACCGTGGCGATTATCGGAAGACTCGCCGCCGGTAGGTCTCCGAGTCTTCCGGCGCCGGCGCCGAGGGCGCTCAGGTCGACGTGTACCCCGAGCCACTTTCGCATCCCGAACATCGCGATCACTGCGATGATGGCTCCGGCTCCGGCCTTGAGGCCCGCTTCGATTCGTGCGCCGGGTTTCCAGAGCGGCCGTCCGGCGATCAACCCGGTCAACACGCCGGTGACCACCGCAGCGGTGTAGGCGAGCAGCGGTCCGACGGTCGGCGCGCCAATCGACACGAGAGCTGCGGCGACGAGTGCGCCGACCAGCAGGCCCTTGATCAGGCCGGAAATGAGCCTCTTCGTCATCGGAATCTCGGAAGCCTTGAAGACCGGGAGGCGATCGTCAACCCGTCTGCTCACGGGTGGTAAAAGGGCCCCCGTTCGTGCTCTTCAACACCCTAGCCTACGCGAAGTTCCTGGCGATCGTCTTCGTCGTGGCGTGGGTGCTCGTGCGCCGCCGCTGGGCGCCGCTTTTGCCCTGGGTGGCCGTGGCGGGGTTCGTCGGTTTCTCGAAACCGACGGTCATCGGGGCGGGAATTGCCGTTCTGGCGTTGGCGTTTTCGCTCTGGCTCTGCCGCGCCAACCAGGACGAGGACGCGCCGCCGGCACGAATCGCCGCGGCGTCGGTCGTCATCAATCTCGTCGCGCTCTCGTTTCTGACCTACGGGAGCCATGGGGTCGATCCGTTCACCCTCGTCCTCGAGGCGTTTTTGGTTCCCGTGGGGCGCGGTCCGCTGACGTCCGTCCCGGCCGTGCTCGTCGGTGGCGTCCTTTGCTTCGCCGTCGTGCGGGCGAAGAAGGTCCGGCTCGTTTTCATTCTCGGCGCGAGTTACGTGTTCTACGCGTACTGGGATTGGCGGTTCCTGCCGCTGATTTTCGGCTCTTCGACCGTCGACTGGTTGCTGGGCAACGCCATCGCACGGGCGGAAGATCCGCGGCGCCGTAAGGTCTGGTTGGTCGCGACGGTCATCGTCAACCTCGGCGTGCTGGGTGTCTTCAAATACTTCAACTTCGGCGTGGACACGGCGGCGGCGCTGATGACGGAGCTGGGCTTCGCGCCGCCGAAGATCGCGCTCCAGATCGCGTTGCCCATCGGGATTAGTTTTTTCACCTTCGAGTCGATGAGCTACGTCATCGACGTCTATCGCAAGGACATCGAGCCCCACGAGAGCTACGTCGAGTACCTGAGCTTCGTGGCGTTCTTTCCGCATCTCGTGGCCGGCCCGATCGTGCGGCCTCGGGACCTGCTCCCGCAGCTCGGGGGACCCCCGCGGTGGAGTAGCGCGGAGGCGAGCGAAGGGCTGTTTCTCATCGCTTGGGGGCTGCTCAAGAAGATGGCCATCGGCGACTACCTCGCGCTCAATCTCATCGATCGGGTCTTCGACGCGCCGATGCAGTACTCGGCGCTCGAGTGCTACACCGCTGTCGTTTCCTATGCGGTGCAGATCTACTGCGACTTCTCCGGCTACACGGACATCGCGATCGGATCGGCGTTGCTGCTCGGGGTTCGTTTTCCGCTCAACTTCAACAGCCCCTACAAGGCGCAGAACATCCAAGATTTCTGGCGCAGGTGGCACATTTCTCTGTCGACTTGGCTTCGCGATTATTTGTACATCCCGCTCGGCGGAAACAAAAATGGGACCGTTCGCACCTACATCAACCTGATGCTGACGATGTTGCTCGGGGGGCTGTGGCATGGCGCGAACTGGACGTTCGTGGTGTGGGGCGGTTTGCACGGGGTCGCACTGGCGGTCACTCGCGCGTATCACGAAAGCCGAGGAAAGAGCCGTACCGAGAGCACTGCCGGCTCGCCCGTGTGGAAGGCGCTCGCCGTCGGCGCGACTTTTCATCTCGTCTGTGCGTCGTGGATATTCTTTCGCGCGGACTCTTTTCAGAAGGCCTGGGCGATTTTTGCTCAGCTCGGCAGTCTTTCCACGTTTCACCCGAATCTTCATTGGAGCGTGCTCGCGGTGTTGGCTGCGGGTCTGGTGACGCATTGGGCGCCGACGAGCTGGCAGACCGGCGTGCGCGAGTCGTTCATTCGCATGCCTGCTCCAGCTCAGGGCCTCGCGCTGTTCGCCGCGGGCCTCGCCTTGCGCGAGATGGCCAGTGCGGATGCGGTACCCTTCGTGTACTTTCAGTTCTGATGAGCGCCGAGACCACCTCCACGGGGGACGAGCCGGAGGAATCGGAGAAGCCCGCACGCCGGAAGAAGAGGAAGAAGGCGACGACGCCGAAGACGCCAACGAAGCGCAAGAAGGCGAAGACGCCCATCGAGCGGACGGCGGCGGCACTCGACGAGAGCGGCAACGAACGGCCGGCGTTTCTTCTGAAGTTTCCGAAGAACGACGAGCTCGATCGGCTCGTGGCAGCGTTCGAGCGCGGCGACTACAACACCGTGCGCTCCGACGCGCCCGCCTTGGCGGAAAAGAGTGAGGACGCGAGTGTGCGCGACGCCGCGCTCGAGCTCCGTCGTCGGATCGACCCCGACCCACTCGCGAAGTATTTGCTTTGGGCGTCGATGGCGCTTCTGACGTTTCTCGTCCTCTGGACCTATCTGGGACACGAGCACTGATGCCCGGGCGAATCTACGGCTGCGTCGTTGGTGTGGCGTTCCTGCTCGGATGCGCGGGCAACGCTGCTGGTCCAGGAGCCGCCGGCTCGCGCAAGCCGCCGCTCCCTACGGAGGTGGACCGATACATGCCGCTCGTCGACGACACGGTGTTTGCCTACGACACGTCGGACGACATGGGGCAGACGGGCCTCTTGGTGATGCAGATCACCCGCCCGCGCGACGGCCGGGCAGATCTCAAGCTCGGCGAAAAGATTCAACGCCTCGAGCTCGTTCCCGATGGAATTCGTCATGTCGCGGGGGGCTACTTGCTTCGCGCACCGCTCGAGATCGGCGCGTCCTGGAAAAACGGCATGAGCCGCGTTCGTGTCACGAAGGTGGGCGAGGGGATTCAAGTCAAGGCGGGCAAGTTCGCCAACTGCATCGAGACGCTCGAAGAAAGCACCGGGAAGAAGGTCGTGAGCACCTACTGCCCCGACGTGGGGTTGGTGCTCTTGGTCGTCGAAGGCATGTCCGGCAACGAGTACGGTAGCGTGCGGGCCGAACTCCGGTCCCACGGTCCACGCGTCGACTTGGGCGCCCCGTCGGAATAGCGCACCGTGACGACCTCGGCAGCCTGGCCTTGGTGGATGCATCGGGTGGACTCGGGGACCGAATCCGAGGGACGACCGCGGCTGGGCTGGGCGTTCGCGGCGTTGGCGGCGCTGTCCTGCCACCTGCTCTGGCAGTGGCACGGCATCGTCGATCCGGTATTTCAGAACAAGGACGTCGCCGGCATAGTCTACAACGCCAGGCTCTTTCTCGAAGGCGACCTGCCGTACATCGAGTCGCTCGAGGTCAAGCTCCCGGCGGCCTTTCTGTTGTTCACGCCCGCGCTCGCGCTCGACGGACTTCGTGGCGTGTGGATCATGAGCGTGTTTTGGGGCGCGGCGACGAGCTTGATGACCGGGGTGCTCGCCGCAGCGTGTTTCGGAAAACGCTACGGGCCGCCTGCGGCGTTGTTGCACGCTGGCGGCGCGGGGTTCGCGAGCTTCGGAGACATCAACTACTCGTTCTGGTTGACGTTGCCCTTCGTGAGTGCCGCGGCGCTGGCTTGTCTCGGGTGGCTCGAGTCGAGACGACGTTGGCACCTCGTTTACTGGGCGGGCGCCGGGGCTTGTGCGTCATTCGCAGCGATGACCAAGCCAGCCGCGGTTCCGCTTTTGGGGCTGTTTGCGGTGTTCTTTTTGCTGGAGCTCCGTCGAAGGAGCTTTCGTCGAGCGATCACCTTGGTTGGTGCAGGAGTGGGCGGCGCGTTTCTTGTCGTCGTGTTGGCGCTCGCTCCTTTTGCTGGCGATGCGCTCAACGTCATCGACCTCATGCGCGATTCGCGTACTTTCGGAAGCGAATACATCGGTCAAGTCATCGACGGATCCGGCGGGCTCGCTCGCGCCTGGGCCATCGGCGCCCAATGCATCCACAGGCACCTTCGCTACGCGTGCATTGTCGCGCTGCTGGGGTGCATCCCCGCGTGGCGCTTCGCGGCGCGCGCGGGCAGCCCGAGCGCGCCTTGGGTTTCGTGGATCTTCTTCGTCGTCACCGTCGTCGGAGTGAGCATCACTCTGCGTTTCTACAAACACGACAACGTGCAGATGTTGCCGGCGCTCACGCTCTTGGCGATCCGCCCCGGCGGACTCGCGGGCGCCCTGTTCGAATGGCTTCGGCAAAAGCTCTGGGTCGGAGCGGTGACACCGCTTCTCGTTGGCGCGTGGCAGATGGGAGTGGCGCACGGGGGCATCGACATGCTGCAGAGTCACCTCCAGCGTACCGATCGCGCCGTTTTCGACATGTGCCAGCGTTGGGGGGCACGCATCCCCGAGGCGGATTCGGTGTTGGCTTGGGGCTGGCACGGGTGGGGCGTTTACGAGCACTGCGGCCGCCGTGCGCCGGGCCGCATTTACAAGCCGCTCGGCACGGTCACGACCGCGAACACGAACACGTGCAACCAGGGGTTCGGTCGTGTCTACGTCCGACCCGGCGCTGCTG
>JAJDAH010000240.1 GCA_029261965.1 Polyangiaceae bacterium | reverse complement strand
CCTGACGACGACCGACGGCGTGTTGATATCCGACGTGGGTCCGGGCAGCCCGGCCCAGGTCGCGGGAATCCGGCGAGGCGACGTGGTCGTCAAAATCGACGAAAAAAAGGTCGACTCGACCGGCCGTCTCCGCAACATCGTCGCCGCCAAGGGCGCGGATGCCGTGGTCACGATGCATCTCTTGCGTGATGGAAAACCCAAGAGCGTCAAGGTTCGTTTGGCTGAGATGCCGTCCGACGCAGCCAGAGTCGCGCGCCGCGGCGCACCGAAAGCCGGCACCGGCGTGCTCGACGGGCTCACCCTCGAGAGCTTGTCATCGGAGAATCGACGGAAGTATTCGGTTCCAGCCAACATCAAGAACGGCGTGGTCGTCGTCAAGGTGGACAGTGGCAGTCCAGCGGCACTGCTTCGACCGGGAGACGTCGTGCTCGAGATCAACCGACAGCGGATCACGAGTATCGCGAGTTTTCGGCAGCTCTATTCGCGTTCCCAGGGCCGGCTGCTTCTGCTCATTCACCGAGACGGCCGCGCGCGCTTCATCGTGTTGAACCGTCGCTGACGACGCTAAGCGCGGTCACTTCGGGCCGGTCATGAGCTCCGGACGAACCCACTCGTCGAACTGGGACTCGCTCAAGAGCTCGAGTGAAAGCGCGGCCTCCTTGAGCGTCGTCCCCTCGGCGTGTGCCTTCTTCGCGATCTTCGCGGCGTTGTCGTAGCCGATGTGAGGATTCAGCGCGGTCACGAGCATCAGCGAGTTCTCGAGGTGCATCTTGATGCGCTCGCGGTTCGGTTCGATCCCCATGGCGCACCGCTCGCGGAAGCAATCGCTACCGTCTGCGATCAGACGACAACTTTGAAGAAAGTTGTGCGCCATTACGGGCTTGAACACGTTGAGCTCGAAGTTGCCGCTGGCGCCGCTGAAGTTGATGGCGACGTCGTTGCCGAAAACCTGAGCGCACAGCATCGTCATCGCTTCGCTCTGCGTTGGGTTGACCTTCCCAGGCATGATGGAGCTGCCCGGCTCGTTCGCCGGAATGCTGATCTCACCGACGCCGCAGCGCGGCCCGCTGGCGAGCCAGCGCACGTCGTTGGCGATCTTCATCAACGAAGCGGCGAGAGTCTTGAGCGCGCCGTGGGCGAACACGACGCCATCGTGTGCGGCGAGCGCCTCGAACTTGTTCGGGGCGGAGGTGATCGGGTGCCCGGTCAGCTCGGCGAGCTTGGCGGCGGCCCGTTCGGCGTATTCCGGATGAGTGTTCAATCCGGTGCCCACTGCCGTTCCACCGAGCGCCAGCTCGGCGAGATGGGGAACGGCCTGCTCCAGGTGGAGCTTTCCGTGGCGCAGCTGGGCGGCCCATCCGCTGATTTCCTGCCCGAGGGTGAGCGGCGTCGCGTCCATCAAATGGGTGCGGCCGATTTTCACGACATCGGCGAACGCGCTCGCTTTTTCTTCGAGCACGCCGGCCAGACGATCGATGGCAGGCAGCACCTTTTGCCGTACGGCGGCCGTGCACGCCAGGGTCATCGCCGACGGGAAAACGTCGTTCGACGACTGCCCGCGGTTGACGTGATCGTTCGGGTGAATCAGTCGGTCCGGGCCTCTTGTTCCGCCCAGGATCTCGCTTCCGCGGTTCGCGAGCACCTCGTTCATGTTCATGTTGCTCTGGGTGCCGCTACCGGTCTGCCAGACCACGAGAGGGAACTCCGCGTCGTGTTTTCCCGAGACGACTTCGTCCGCCGCTTGCACGATGGCCTGAGCGATCTTCGGCTCGACCATGCCCAGGTCTTGGTTGACCAAGGCTGCGGCCTTTTTCACCGTCGCGAGCGCGCGAACGAGCTCGGTCGGCATGAGTTCTCCGGAAATGGGGAAGTTCTGTAAGCTCCGCTCTGTTTGGGCTGCCCAGAGCCGGTCCGCGGGGACTTCGATAGTGCCGATGGTGTCTGATTCGGTGCGGGTTTCAGTCATGGGTGAGCACATTCCGTCCGGGCAGGGCCCAGAACGCCTGTTTGCCGGGCCCGGCACGGGTTGGGGTGAAGGATCAAGATCTCGGTGACTTCTTCAGGGGATTTGACCGTCGTCGTGGCCCTCGGTACCACACCAAGGATGCGTCGCATCTCAGCGACGGCCTTCGGGGCCGCCCTCGCGTTGACGTTTGGCACGCAGGCTTCGCCTGTTCTGGCCGAAAAACCCGTGAATCCGAAAGGTTCGGACGTTGCGAAGCCGGAAAAGGCTCCAACATCGCCTAAGTCCAGTGTTGGACCGCGGTCTGGCGCTGGTTCGCGCAAAGTCACCAACGTGGCGCGGGCGGCCGAGCCCGAAGCGCCCGCGGCAAACGGGAGTAAGACCGACCCGCCGAAACCGGCGAAGGCGGATAAGCCCTCGCACAAGGTGGGTCGCGCCCCGAAGAAGCCCTCGTCGACGCTCCCGAAGGGGGCGGCCAGGTCCACGCCGAATCATGCCGCCCGGCGCCAGGTCGCTGGGGGGGCGACTGCCGACGATATCCGCGCGGGCAAAGACGACCCCGAGCTCCGAGCTCTCAACGAAGCCGATCGAGTCCTCTTTCCGAAGCCTCTGTTCGGTGCGAGCGTCGGTTGGTCTTGGGACCTGCCCAAGCCGAGAAAGAAGCGCACGACCGTCGTCGCCTCCGGCCTTCCACCGACCGGTACGGATGTCACACCGAAGGACCGTGGCGCGCTGCTCGAGAAAGCCGAGTGGCTCCGCAGCCTCACCATGCCGAACCTGCCGGTCCGCATGGATGCGCGCGTCGTCAAGTATCTCGAGTTCTACCGCGACACGCGCCGCGGAAAGGCGATTGCCCGAGTCTGGGCAAAAAAGAGCGGCCGATTCGTTGCTACGATTCAGGCGGAACTCGCGCGCGCCGGCCTTCCGACCGATCTCGTGTGGCTGTCGCTCATCGAGAGCGGTCACAACCCGTCAATCCATTCGCACGCTGGGGCGGCAGGGCTCTGGCAGTTCATCCCGGAGGCCGGTCAGCTCTACGGCCTCACCGTCGACCGATGGGTGGACGAGCGACTCGATCCCCAGCGCGCGACGGGAGCCGCCATCGGTTACCTCGGCGATCTGCACAAGCGCTTCGGCAGCTGGGACTTGGCGATGGCTGCCTACAACATGGGCTACGGCGGCATGGGCCGTGCGATCCGCAAGTTCAACACCAACGACTTCTGGGAGCTGTCGCGTCACGAAGCGGGGATCCCTTGGGAAACCACGCTCTACGTCCCGAAGATCCTGGCGATCGCGATCGTGATGAACAACAAGAAAGCATTCGGCATCAGTGACGTCGTCCAGGACGCCCCGGAGAGCTTCGATACGGTGCGCGCCCCAGCCGGTGTCACTCTCGCGCAGGTCGCTCAGGCGTCGGAAACACCCATCGAGGTGATTGTCCGCGCCAACGCCCATTTGCTCTCCAAGCGCACGCCGCCCCAGGTGGGCAAGACTCCCTCCAAGTTTCGGGTATACGTGCCCCGCGGCAAGGGCGTGACGGCGGAGCGCAAGCTGGCAACCGCGAGATCGAACGGCGACTACGTCCCGTATGTCGTGCGTTTCGGAGACTCGGCGAATGTCGTGGCCAGCGAGCACGGAACGTCCGTCGGTCGCCTACGACGCATCAACGCCTTGACTCGACGCGAACGCCTGATCGCCGGCACGGTGCTGTTGGTTCCTCGAGCGAAAACCGCTGCGGCTCCAACACCTCCCGAGAAGGAAGTTGTCATCGTTCCCGCGCGGCAGTTCCAGTATCCGAACCGCCGCCGAATTTTCTACGAGGTGCGAAGCGGCGATACGACCGGCGACGTGGGCCAGGCTTTCGACGTCACCGTGGCTCAGCTCGCGCTGTGGAACAGCATCGACCGGTCGGCCAAGCTCGTCGGCGGCATGGTGCTTCAGATGTACGTTCCAGCGGACGCGAATCTGTCCCAGACTCGTTACACCGATGCCAAGGACGCGAACGTGCTCGTCGCCGGAACCGATGAGTTTTTCGACCACTTCGAAGGACTCAAGGGCCGACGGCGGATCCGAATCGTCGCCAAAGAAGGCGACACTCTGCGAACGATCGGCAAGCGGTACGGGTTGACGGCTGGAAGCATGGAACGCATCAACCGCGTCTCCCGCTACACCAAGCTCGAACCCGGCACGAAGGTCATCGTCTACGCTCGAATCGCGGCGGCCAAAGATGCGCCGAGCGTCGGCGCGGTTTCCGGGCGACCACTGCCCCCGGTCACACCACCAAAGCCGGATGCGCTCCCAGCCGTCGCGAAGAATCCATAGAGTTTTCAGCGCAGCGCGACTAAGAAACGGTCACCGTGAGCGACCTGACTGCAATCGTGATGGCGGCAGGCGAGGGAAAGCGCATGAAGAGCGCGCTCCCCAAGATGCTGCAGCCGCTCGCCGGCCGCCCGCTGGTCCACTACGCCGTGCGCGCGGCCACCGACGCCGGGGCCGACGAGGTCGTCGTCGTAGCGAGTCCCGCCACCCTCGACGCGATTCGAGCCTATTTGGAGGTCGAGTTCGACGACATTCTCATCCGGTGCGTCGTCCAGGACCCACCCCGCGGAACGGGGGACGCCGCCCGTGTCGGGCTCGAGGCCGCCGGCGCGTCGGCCCGGGTCCTCATCGTCAACGGTGACGTGCCGCTTTTGGGGGCAAAGGACCTTCGCCGAGCGGTAGACGCGCTCGGCTCGGATGACGTCACGTTGGCGCTCCTCAGCTGCCAGCTCGACGACCCTCGGGGGTACGGGCGCGTGCTGCGTGACGAAGATGGTCGGGTTCGAGAAGTGCGCGAGCAACGAGATCTCCAGACCGACGCCGAGCACGCGGTGCGCGAGATGAACGCCGGAATCTACGCCGCCAAGCGTCGCGAGCTCGACGCCGCGCTCGCGGAGGTTCGGCCCGACAACGCGCAGGGCGAATACTATCTGACCGATGTGGTCGAAACGCTCGGCAAGGCCCGCGGAGCGGTCGCCATCGAAAGCAATCCCGACGCGATGCATGGAATCAACGACCGAGCCCAACTCGACGCCGTCGAGCGGATGTTGTTTTCTCGGATCGCAGATGGACACCGCATTCGCGGTGTCACGGTGCGCGGAGACGCGCGAATCGACGACACTGTCGAGATCGCTCCCGACGCGACGATTGAAGCCGGCGTGACGTTGCGTGGAGGCAGCAAGGTGGGCGCCCGTGCGCGAATCGACGTAGGCTCCGTGGTCACGGACTCCGAGATTCAGGAAGACGCATACCTCAAGCCCTACTGCGTCGTGACGTCGAGCCGAGTAGGCCCGTCCGCTCAGATCGGTCCGTTTGCGCACCTTCGACCCCAAAGCGAAATCGAACAGGATGCTCACATCGGCAACTTCGTCGAGACGAAGAAGACCCGAGTGCGCAAGGGCGCCAAGGCGAACCATCTCGCGTATCTCGGCGACGGGGACATCGGGGAGGGCGCCAACGTCGGCGCTGGGACGATTTTCTGCAACTACGACGGGTTCCAAAAACACCAGACCACCATCGGGGAGGGGGCGTTCATCGGCAGCGACTCGCAGCTCGTCGCTCCCATCACGGTTGGCAAGGGCGCCTACGTAGGCACTGGAACGACGGTCACCAAGGACGTTCCGGACGGAGCGTTGGCCATCGGCCGCGCCAAGCAGGACAACAAGGAAGGGTATGCGCGGCGACTGAAGTCGCGCCTCGAGTCCGCGGCGCGGCGCGCGAAAGAGGACAATCCGCCGAAGTGACCGTCTACCCGTCGATGACCTTCAGGCCGGGTCGGCTGGCGGCGAAGGGGTCGTCGACCGGAGTGCCCTTGATGTAGAGGAACTTGAGGTTCTTCAGGGCCTTGAGCGGTGAGATGTCCTTGACGTTCGTGCGCTGAATGCTGAGCTTTTCGAGGTTCTCGAGCTTCGCTAGCGGCTTGATGTCCTCGACCGGTGTGTCGTCGAGCTGGAGATCGGTGAGCTTCGTGAGGTTCGCGAGCGGGGCGACGTCGGTGATCTTGGTGTGACCGAGATCGAGACGATCCATGTTCATGAGCTCCGCGAGGGGAGAGGCGTCGGTGACCAGGTTGAGCGAGGCGCGAAGCGCGTCGAGCTTTTTCAAACCGGAAATCGGTGAGAGATCATCGAGCCCACCGCGGCCGAGAAACAACGACCGCATGTTCTTGAAGTGCGGATAAACACAAATGTCGAGCGAATCCGTCCTCGACTGCGAGATGTTGATCGACTTGATCTTGCCGAGGTCCGCTTTGGTGATGTTGCCCTTTTCCTTTTGGAGCTTTCGGCGAACTTCGGTCTCGAGGGCTTCGTGCTCGAATTCGATGGTGCTGCCCTCGGGGCAGTCGGCGAGCGTCTTTTTCTTCTTGGGTGGTTCCTCCGCCGAGGGAGCCGTCGTGGCCACGGGGGCGGTGGCGGTCGCCGACGTCGCACTTGCAGCTTTTTTGGGCTCTTCTTTCTTCGGTTCCTCGCAGGCGCCCAGAAGAAGGAGGGCACCCACGCAGAACAGCCTTGTTTCTTTCGCCACGGTACCCCTTCTCGTTAGCTCGGGTGACTCGTCGGCCGCGAGGGCCCGGTTAATCGTTGACTGCTTGAGGTGGCTCGACGGAATCGGGATCCGGAATCGGCTCGCTCCGCGGACTGCTCGGGATCTCGTGCCGCATGCGACGGCGTTTGACGTCGAGGTACTGCTTCGAATGACGATTGGCTTGAACGAGCACCGGTATGCGCTTCTCGATGACGACCCCGTTCTTTCGCAATCCTTCGATTTTGTCCGGGTTGTTGGTCATCAGCTCGACAGATTCGACGCCGAGTTGACGAAGCATGGCGGCTGCAACGTCGTATTCGCGCGCGTCGACAGGTAGATGCAGCATTTCGTTGGCTTCGACGGTATCGGCGCCCTGTTCTTGAAGGGCGTAGGCACGCAGCTTGTTCGCCAATCCGATGCCGCGCCCTTCCTGCCGGAGGTAGATGATCACCCCGGCGCCCCGCTCGGCAATCGCCAACTGGGCCTGTTCGAGCTGCTGCTTACAATCGCATTTGAGCGAGCCGAAGACCTCGCTCGTGAGGCATTCCGAGTGTACCCGCACCGGCACTCCCCGCTTTTGGGCGACATCGCCCATCACGAGGGCGAGATGCTCGTTCGAGAGCCCCGGGTGCGCCGCCGGCTCGTCGGAGCGAAAGAGCACGAGATCGAAGCTGCCATGCTCAGTCGGCAACGTGGCTTCGGCAACCTGATGAAGCGTCTTGGCTTTCATTTCTTGGGTAATATTCGGCGGTTGCCGTCGATGCGCACCCGAAACATGCGACCTCGGGGCCGCGGGGTCAAGCTCCCGCTCGCAGCTCACGCGTGCGCGGTGGCACGTCGCCGCCTCCCGCCCGTGCACATCCCGATAATCGCATTCTCGAGCACAGCGCGCGGAGGGCGCTTCGAGCCCCCCTTTAGCGCCAGGTCGACCCCGGCAAGTGTCTCGAGCCAGCGTTCGAGGTCCTGTCGAGGGAAGCGGCGAATCTGTTGATTCAGTTGACGAGCTTTGAACGGCGGCGCTCCAGCTTTTTTCGCGGCATCGGCGGGGGCGAGGCCTTCGCGCGCCGCGGATTCGAACTTGAGTAGCTGACGCGCCGACCACCCCAGCACTCCGAGCAATCGCAAGCCACGGTCTTGAGGGTCGTAGACTTTTGACAGAGCGTCGAGTGCTGCGCCCGCGTCTCGTTGCCCAATCGCGTCGACGAGCTCCCACACCGTCGCCGGTCGGACCCGGACGATGCACTCGGCTACGGCGTCCTCGGTGACCTCGACGTCGGCGCCAGCATAGAGGCACACCCGTTCCAGCGCGTCGTCTACGTTGCCGAGCTCGGGTCCCGCCAGCTCGGCCAACAGGTCAGCGACGCCAGGAGCCAGGGGATTTCCCTTCAGTCGGGCGCTCGCTTGAATCCAGCGTGGCAGCTCGTCGCGGGACAGCGGCTGGCAATCGACTACGAACCCAGCCTTCTTGCTCACCGTGACGAGCTTTCGACGTTTGTCGAGCTTGCCGGCCAAGAGCACGAGCGTTGCGTCATCCGCTGGGGCCGACACGTAGGCTGTGAGCTTGTCGAGCGCCTCGGCGGCCCCCTTCTTGCCCCCTTTGCTGTCCCAACGCTCGACGCTGCGTACGACGACGAGGCGTCGCTTGGCCATCATGGGCACGGTCTTCGCGGTGCTGATCACCGCGTCGACATCTGCCTCCCCCGCGACGAACTGGTCGTCGTTGAGGCCAGCGATGCCACCCTCGAGCGTCGCGTCGCGGATTGCCGTCAGCACTTGGTGCTGCTGGTGATGCTCCTCGCCGAGCAACAAGTAGACCGGCGCCAGCTTACCGGCCTTGGCGTCCGCGATGGCTTGCTCTGGGGACAACGCGCCTTTCTAGTACTGAGGACGGGCGCCGCTCGCAATGCCCGCCGTCGCCACCGGCTTGGCCGATCTTCACGCCTGTAGTAAGAGCCGCCGATCGTGAGTGCTCGTCGATTCGAAGGCGTGGCGTCGATCAGCGTACCCCCGAAGGGGACGTTGGTGGCGATCGGCAACTTCGATGGAGTCCACCGCGGCCACCAAGCCGTGCTCGGAGCCGCGCTCGCCGAGGCGACCGAAAGCGGCTTGCTGCCACTGGTGCTGACTTTTCACCCACACCCGTCGGTGGTCCTAGGTCGCGGTGCAAGGCCGCTCTTGACGACGGTCGAGCGAAAAATCGAGCTCGTCGGGCGGGTGGGGTCGAGCGTCGGAGTCGTGGTCGAGCCCTTCACGCTCGAGCTCGCCAGAAAACAGCCGCGGGGGTTCGTCGTCGAGCTCTTGTGCGATGCGCTCGGCGCGAAGGTCGTCATCGTCGGCCAGAATTTTCGTTTCGGGCACAAACGCGCGGGGGATCTCACAGCGCTTCAAACGCTCGGTGTCGAGCTTGGTTTCGTCGCCCGCGCCGAATCGCTTTGCGGTGACGACGACGGCGCGTTTTCGAGCAGCCGAATTCGGGAGCTCGTTTCCAGCGGCTCGATCGAAAAAGCGGCCTCCCTCTTGGGCAGACCTCATTCGGTCGCGGGCACGGTCATCGAGGGCGACAAGCGGGGTCGAACCATCGGGTTTCCTACCGCCAATCTCGGAGACGTCGAAGAGGCGCTCCCGGCTCACGGCGTCTACGCTTGCTTGGTGGACCGTGTCGGCGCCGACGGAGCGAGCGCGTTGGCCACTGGCGTGGTGAACGTGGGCGTGCGCCCAACCGTCGCCGCGGGACACAGCGTAGAAGCGCATCTGTTCGACTTCGAGGAGGACCTATACGGTCAGCGACTCCGCGTACACTTCGTTTCCCGCTTGCGTGGCGAAGTGAAGTTCCCGGGCCTCGAGGAGCTTCGAGCGCAAATCGCGCGAGATGCCGAGGCAGCCCGGCGGATCCTCGAGTCTCTGGTGCGCGATCCGGCGGCTGCGGGCGCCTGGCACTGAGCAAACACGAGCAAAGTGTTTCGCTCGTCCACGGGTAGGGGACTCGAACCCGTCGAGATACCAACGTCCTACGATCGGGTGTTACGCTCTGGCGGTGGACAAGAAGGCGCTCGAGCGAATGTCTCGTGACGAGCTGATCGCGCACGCAAGAAGCGCTGGCGTTCAGCGAGCCGAATTGCTCACTCGCGTGGAGTTGCTCGACGAGATCCTTCGCCTCGGCGTCGCCGACGAGCCTCGGCGACGTCAGTTGCGAGGGTGGCTCGGTGTCGCGAGGGATCTAGTGGCGAGCGCGGTGGAGGTCGGACTGGACATGCCCGAAGCCGCGAAGTTGATTCGAGGCGATGCGAGTCTCGCCGAGCCACCAGTGGCGCAGCCACCGGTGGCGACGGTCACTCTCGCCGAGATCTACGCGGCGCAAGGTCATCAGGATCGATCGTTGGAAATGCTCGACAACGTGCTTTCGAACGAGCCCGACCACGCGTTCGCGCGTGCCTTGCGAGACCGGTTGCTCGAGAGCGACGATCGGGAGAAACCTCGCACGGACAAGGCACCGAAGGCCGCGGCGCCAGTCGCCCCGGCACCAAAACCGAAGGCCCCGGCACCCATCCCCAATGCCCCATCGAAGAACACCACCGCGGAGGCCTCGGTGGCGGCTCGCCCGGGGACGGTGTCGCCGGTCGACGCAGACTCCGTCGTGATCATCCGGGTCGATGCGCTCAGCACTTACGTCTACTGGGAAGTTTCCCCTCACTCCTTGGCCCAGGCGCGGGCGCGGTGGCCGCGAGGGAGACCCGTCGTCAAAGTCGTCAGCCGGCAACCGCGCCCGGAGGGTCCCGCACGTATCGAGCGGCTCGTTTCGGCGGATGCGCTTCAGGGCGGGGCGTTCGTCGAGGGTTTCGGGCCGCAATCGGTCGTGCGCGCGGCTCTGGGGTGGGACCTCGGGGGCGAGTTTCGTGCGCTGGCGGTAGCGACGGAGCTCGCTCAGCCGCGGGACGACGCGATGCCCGATGTGCTCTGGGTTCCGAGAAGCTCCCTTCGGCGAACAAACGGAGCGGAACACAAACATTTTCTCCGAGCGCTGGTTCGACTTCGCGAGCTTCGTCGCGCGGCGCCGAGCGCATCCGTCTGAGCCGCTGCGAAAAATCACACAACCGACTCGTGGGTCGGACCGAAGGGGGGGCATGCCTCAGCTCCCCGCTCGTTCGATGGCGTGCTTGTTCGCGGTGTTGTTTCTCGCTGGCGGAGCGCGCGCGGCTCCACCGTCGTTCGTCCCGTCCTCGCTGGGCGCCACGAGTGGTGAGGTGCTCCTGAGCTTGCGAGCGGGACTCTCGAGCAGCACCGAAGGACAGCGGCACGCATTCGGCCTCATTCAACTCGTGGTTCCGTTCGATCGCCTCTTCGCGCCCCGTGCTCTGGTCGCCGGAGATCCAGATGACGACACCGCGCCGCCTACGGAAGAAGGGGCTCCAGGCGAGCCGCCGTTGCAGGAGCCGGACGTCCCGGCGGCGCGGCCACCCGAGCCACCACCGGTCCCCGTGCGCGTCGTCTCCTCCAACGTGGCGCGTCGAACGGTCCGCGCGGCGTGGCGAGTGGCCGGCTTCAATCAGTCTCGTCGTCGCCTCGACTCGCTTGCTCGGCGCGCTCGCTCGTCGGCGCTCTTGCCCGAGCTCCGACTTCGAGCGGGTAGGTCGACGGACGAGTCCTTGAGGCTCACGCCGACCGAGGCCGACCCGTTTCGGTACACCGAGTCCGGCGGCACCGACGTCTTTTTCGAAGGCCGGTTGACATGGAAGTTGAGCCGTCTCGTTTTTGCGAGCGAAGAGCTGGCGGTCGAGAGACTCAGGCGGCAGCGAGAGAGCGAAAAGCAAAAGCTCGCCAAACGGGTGCTAGCCACCCTGTTTGCGTGGTACCGAGCCCGCGACCGGGTTTTGGATCCGGGTCTTTTGGAAGAGGAGAAAATCCTTGCCTGGATCGAGGTTTTCGAGGCCGAGGCTATCCTGGATGTGCTGACCGATGGCTGGTTCGGCGAGGAAGTGGCGGCGCCGGACACCCAGGCCACAGACGACGATATTCCCGCTTCCCGGCGCCCCGTGCCGCCCCCGACGCCGGGGAGCGACGCTCGGGCCGCCGCTACACCTAGCGGAGACGCGCCTCAGCGGCTAAATGGAGGGCATCATGCTCGCTGAAACGCGTTCCACCCTTCAGGACCTCCAACGGCGTGTCGAGGCGCTAAGGGGGCACCTTTGACGCCGCTTCCCTGAAGCGCGAAGTCGAAGAGCTCGATCGAGCCGCGGCGGTGCCGGGGTTCTGGGACGATCAGGAAAAAGCTCAAGCGGTCACGCGCAAGCGCGCCGCCGCCCAAGAGAAGCTCGAAATGATCGAGTCGTTGACGACCGACGTCACGGATGCGGTCGAATATCTCGAGCTCGGCGCGGAAGAGAACGACGAAAGCGTGCTCGCCGATGCCGAGCAGCAAGCCATCGCTCTCGAGAAGAGAGTGCGCGCTGCCGAGCTTCGGCGCATGCTCAACGGCCCAGCGGATCACGCTAGTGCCATCGTCAGCATCAATCCCGGCACCGGCGGGACCGACGCGAAGGACTGGGCGGAGATGCTGTTGCGCATGTACATGCGTTGGTCGGAGCATCATGGCTACAAGACGCAGATCCTCGACCGTCAGGCGGCGGAAGAGGCGGGGATAGACGGAGCCTCGTTTGCCGTCGAGGGGCCGAACGCCTACGGATACTTGCGCGCGGAAGTCGGCGTCCATCGCCTGGTGCGCATCAGCCCGTTCGATGGGAACGCGCGTCGCCAAACCTCCTTTGCGGCGGTCGAGGTGACCCCGGACGTCGACGACGACATTGCCATCGAGCTCAAGGAGACCGAGCTCGAGATCACTACGATGCGCGCCAGCGGCGCTGGCGGTCAAAACGTCAACAAGGTCGAGACGGCGGTGCGCATGAAGCACATCCCGAGTGGCCTGGTCGTCGTTTGTCGTAACGAGCGGAGCCAGCATCAGAATCGAGCGTTGGCCGACAAGATGATGCGGGCGAAGCTCTACGACCTCGAGCTGTCCAAGCGTGACGCCGAGCGTAAGGAGTACGAAGCCACCAAGGGAGAAATCGCCTGGGGCAATCAGATCCGCAGCTACGTGTTGCAGCCCTACCGCATGGTCAAGGATCTGAGAACGGACCACGAGACCGGCGACGTGGATGGCGTCCTCGATGGGGATCTCGACAGCTTCATCGAAGCGTATCTAATGAAAAACGCGGACCGAGCTGCAGGACCGAAGGAGAAGCGGTCCGGAGGCGATTCCGCCGCGAAGTCATAGCCGTGGACGCGCTAGCCCGCTCGCGGTAGACGGCGGGCACGACGTGGAGAAGAAAAGCAACGCACCAGCCGCGGGAGCCGGGGGCGAAGACGGCATCATCGCGTCTCGCCGTGAAAAGGCGCGCGCCGTTCGTGACGCTGGAAGGAACCCGTTTGCCAACGAGGTGGAGGCTCAGGATCGTGCCCTGGTCATCGAGCTTCGGACTCGCTTCGAAACGGCGCTGAGCGAGCCCGCCGAAGCGCTGCGCTACGATCCCGCCGCCGTAGAGAAGATTGCCTCGGGTGAACGCGTGACGGTTCTGGGGCGACTGACGGCTCGGCGCGGCTTTGGCAAGGTGAGCTTCCTCAACCTGCGCGACGCGACGGGCGACATTCAGCTGTTCGCGAAAAAGGACGTGCTCGGAGACGGCTTCGCAGTTTTCGACGAGCTCGACGTCGGAGACCACGTGCAGGCTCGCGGCGTCGTCATGGTGACCAAGACCGGCGAGCTCAGCATCCAGGTCGATGTGCTCGAGCTCGTGACCAAAGCGTTTCGTCCCCTGCCGGAGAAGTGGCACGGGATGACCGACACCGACCTCCGGTATCGGCAACGCTACGTCGACCTCGTGGCCAATCCGGGAGCCGCCGCGGTCCTTCGCGCCCGTTCGGCCATCGTTCAGGGCTTGCGGGATTTTCTCGACGCGCGCCGATTCGTGGAGGTTGAAACCCCGACGCTGCATTCACTCATTGGCGGTGCGGCGGCGAAACCGTTCACGACGCACCACAACGCTCTCGATTTGGACTTGTTCATGCGTATCGCGCCCGAGCTCTATCTCAAACGGCTCGTCGTCGGTGGGGTCGAGCGCGTCTACGAAATCGGTCGCTGCTACCGGAACGAGGGGCTGAGCACCCGTCACAATCCCGAGTTCACGATGCTCGAGTTTTACCAGGCCTACGCGACCTACGAGGACCTGATGAACATGACCGAGGGAATGCTTCGTCACGTCGACGTGTTCCTCGAACGGCGCATGCAGGAGCTCGGACTGGCGGTGGCCTACCGGGAATGGAAGGCGAGCCGGTCGTTCACGTTCGACGAGCCGTTCCGACGGATTCCGATGGCCGAGGCGATCTCCCGAGCGCTCGAAGTCGCGGAGATTCCGACGAGCGCCGCCGGGAGGTTCGCGGAAGTCGCCGTCGCAACGGACTCCCCGCCGGGGGGAACCGAAGAGGGCCGAGCACTCGTCGGCGACTGGGCGAAGCGGAGCAAACGCGCGCGCCAAGTCGACTGGACGAACTTCCGCAAGGGCTTGGGCGTGTGCGATTCCGAGGGGGAGAGAACCTTCGTCGCTTACGAGTATCTTGCCGAGCCGTTCTTGTCCGTCGACTACCGCTCGGATTCCGGGGAGAAGAGCATTCCGGTGTTCATCATCGACTATCCGGCCGAGGTCTCGCCTCTCGCCCGGCGCAAAGACAGCGATCCGTCCCTCACCGACAGGTTCGAGCTCTTCGTCGAGGGTCAAGAGCTCTGCAACGCCTTCAGTGAGCTCAACGACCCGGACGACCAAGCCGAGCGGTTCCGCGATCAGGTGGCCAAGAAGAGTCGCGGCGCCGAAGAGACGATGGACTACGACGAGGACTACATTCGGGCCCTCGAGCACGGCATGCCGCCCGCGGCTGGATTCGGACTGGGCGTCGATCGTCTCGTGATGCAACTCTGCGTGCAGACTTCGATCCGCGAGGTGATCGCGTTTCCTCTCCTGCGTCCCGAGGCGCCCCGTTGATGGCGCTCCTCGTCCCGAAGATCCCATTTACGGATCCCCCCGGATTCATCGAGAGGCACTGGATGGGCCTCCCGAAGTCGGCGCAGATCGCTCTCGTCGTCGTTGCCGTTCTACTCGTCCTCGTCGGCATGGTGCTGTTCCTGCGGTGGATGAAGCGCCTGATGCCGAGGGGTCACGTCTGGGGTTTTGCGGGACTTTCCCTCACGAGTTTTGCGGTCTTCGTCTTCTTCGTGATCCGGTTACCCGAGACCCGCGGCACCATCTTCGTTCTGTCTGATCAGCTCTATCGGCTGGGTGCCGCGTTGTCCGGGACCGCGCTCGTCGGAGGGCTGATTTGGCTGCTTTTACCGTATGTGCTGGATCTCGTTCAGGACCGTACCTTCGTGCAGTTCGTCGCGACTCGTCACGTGCGCCGTGGAAGGAGCGGCTTCCTTTCGGTCATCTCGGTGCTCTCGGTTCTGGGAGTCGGTATCAGCGCGTTCGCGCTTTGCGCAGTCATTTCGGTCATGGGTGGCTTTGGCGCGGACCTCAAGAGGAAGATTCTCGCCAACAACGCCCACATCCTCGTCGACTTCGAGAACTATGGGGGTTTCGAGGACTGGGAGAAACCGCTGAACGAGGTTCGGCTCGTGCCCGGCGTCAACGCCGCGACGCCGGTCGTCGGGGGTGAAGCCATGGCGTCGAGCTCGAACAACACCGCTGGTCTCTTGGTTCGCGGCATCGATACGGACACCATCGGCACGGTCATCGAGCTGCTCGACAACATCGAGGTCGGAAGCTTCGACTACCTGAAAAATCCCATCGAGCTGGCTCGGTTGCCACCGGACACGCCGATCGGCAAGGGCCCGAGCGGTGAGACGTATCTCAAGGGTCCGGATTCGGCACCGTGGCTCGACGCGCTCGACGAGGACGTGCGCAAGGCGGTCAAGCCGGACGATGTGTTCCCGGGGATCATCGTCGGTCGCGAGCTGGCCCGGACGCTACACCTCTATGTCGGAGACGAGGTCACGCTCGTCTCTCCGTTGGGAGATCTCGGGCCCATGGGGGTCATGCCACGAAGCGTCAACTTTCGAGTGGCCGCGATCTTCTACAGCGGGATGTACGAATACGACTCGTCGCACGCGTACATGGACATCCGCACCGCCCAAGACTTTCTCGACTTGGGGCTCAACGTGACGTCGCTGGAGATCAAGGTCGACAACGCCGATCAGGTCGAGAAAGTCGGTGCGGCCGTCGAGCAGGTCCTGGGACGTGAGGACCTGCGCGTGCGCGACTGGAAGCAGCTGAACAAGAATCTGTTCAGCGCGCTGAAGCTCGAAAAGATCATGACGTTCATCATCCTCTTGTTGGCGATCATCGTTTCGAGTTTCTGCATCATCTGCACGCTGCTCCTCATGGTGACGGAGAAGAGCAAAGAAATAGCGATTCTCAAGGCGATGGGAGCCACCGACACCGCCATCCTTCGAGTCTTCATGTCCGAAGGGTTGATCATTGGAACCATCGGAACGGTTTTCGGCGTGGCGACCGGTTTTGCCGCCTGCTTCGGACTCAAGTCGACCGGGCTCAGGCTCGACCCGAACGTGTACTACGTCGACCGACTCCCCATATCGATCGATCCGCTCGAGTACGCCATGATCGCCGTCGCGGCCATCGGCATCACCGCGCTAGCCACCGTTTATCCCGCGGTTGCCGCAAGTCGCTTGCGGCCCGTGGAAGGCATCCGGTACGAGTAGGCGCCCCCGTGGACCCCGATCGCGAAAACGCCGCTGCTGAAGCGCTGGTGATCATCGAAGATCTCCGCAAATCGTTCCAGCACATGGGCAGCACTCTCGACGTGCTCAAGGGGATCGACCTCAACATCTACCCCGGCCAGACGCTGAGCATCATCGGCGCGTCAGGCGCGGGAAAGAGCACGCTCTTGCACTGCATCGGTACCCTCGACTTGCCGACGAGCGGGCGCATTCGATTGGCGGGCGAAGAGCTCACCACGATGAGCAGCTCGCGCCTCGCGGAGGTGCGCAATCGCTTGATCGGGTTCGTGTTCCAGTTTCATCACTTGCTGCCCGAGTTCACGGCACTCGAAAACGTGATGATGCCGGGGCTCATTCAAGGGCGCCCGAAGAAGCAGATGCGGGATCGTGCCCGCGCGCTCTTGGCCGAGGTCGGCCTCGAGCCCAGGGCGACCCATCGACCGGGGGAGCTCTCCGGCGGCGAGCAGCAACGGGTGGCCATCGCGCGCGCGCTCGTGCTCGATCCGAAGATCATCCTGGCCGACGAGCCCACCGGCAACCTCGATAGCTCGACGAGCGACGCCATTCACGAATTGCTGTTCGAAATCAACGAAGAGCACGGAACTACGATCGTCGTCGTGACACACAACCCCGGTTGGGCCGAGCGCATGCCCCGAGTCGTGCGCATGCTCGACGGGAAAGTCGTCGAGGATCGCGAGACAGGGCTTCGACGGGGGCTGCCCCCCGAAAGTACGGGCACTGAAACTTCTGCCGAAAGCAGCGCCCCGTCCGAAAGCAGCGCCTCGTCCCCGAAGAGTTGAGCGAGACAGCTTTGTCGCCCATACTCCCCAGGTCATGGGGAAGCGCTTTCTTACAGGGTCCGGGCTGGTCGCGATATCGGTCGGCCTCATGGGTTGCGGCACCGACAGCGGTCGGGGCAGCATGTTCGGTGTCGGTGGCTCCGGCGGAATCGGCGTCGGTGCCGGCGGTGTCGGCAACACTGGCGGGATCGGGATCGGCGGCAACGGGGCGACTGGCGGCGGCGGCCCCGGCGGCGATCCGGTGACTTGCGAGGACGCGGCGCTGACCGCGTCGTACGTCGGGTGCGAGTTCTGGCCGACGGTGAGCACCAACGGAGTTTGGGAGGTGTTCGACTTTGCCGTAATCGTCGCCAACGCGAGCGGCGTCCCGGTCGACGTCGCCATCGACCGAGGTGGCACTCCCGTCACCAACGGCACGGTGGCGCCGAACTCGCTCGAGAAGTTCTACTTGCCCTGGGTCCCGGAGCTGAAGGGTTTGCCTGCCGATCCGTGCGGGGCCACCCCGTTCGCGACGGGCTCGGTGCGGTCTCCCCAAGGCGCGTATCACCTGACCTCGACCGCGCCGGTCACCGTGTACCAATTCAACGCGCTCGAGTACCAAGGGCAGGGAGGCCCCCCGGGCAAGGACTGGAGTTCGTGCCCCGGTCTTTCTGCCTGCATTCCGCAGGATCCGCTCCAGCCTCCGATCCCTGCCGGCATCGGGTGCTTCTCGTTCTCGAACGACGCCTCCTTGCTCTTGCCGACCCCCGCGCTCACGACGAACTACCGAGTCACGTCTCAGACCAACGTCGGCGCGGGCGAGTTCGTGACGATTACCGGCACCGTCGACAATACGCAGGTCACCGTCACGACGGGACCGAGCGGCAGGATCCAGCAAGGTACCGACACTCCGTTCACGGGAGCCAACGGACAGCTCCAGTTCTTGCTGAATCGCGGCGAGGTCATGCAGCTACTGAGCGAGAACCAAAGCATACTGAGCCCGACGCCCGCGGACCTGAGCGGGAGCCTCATCAATACGAGCGCGCCGGTTCAAGTCGTGGCCGGTCAGCGTTGCATCCAGCAACCCGCGGACGCGCCCGCGTGCGATCACATCGAGGAGTCGGTGTTCCCGGCGGAGACGCTTGGCGACCACTACTTCGTGACGTCGCCGACCGGCGTCGATGGCCGGCAGGTCGGACACATCGTGCGAATCTACGGGAACTTCGACGGCACGACGCTGCAGTATCCCGCGGGGATGCCGCCTGGCGCCCCGACCACCATCAATGCCAGCCAAGTCGTCGACCTCGGCGTCGTCTTGGACGACTTCGAGATCATCGGGGACAACTCGTTCGCCGTGGGCTCGTTCATGCTGGGCGGTACGATCCAGGATCCCGGTGCCACCGGTCGTGGGGATCCTTCTCAGAGCCAGATGATCGCGGTCGACCAGTACCGAACCAAGTACGTGTTCCTCGCACCCGACGACTACGATCAGAACTGGGTAGACATCGTGCAGCCCGTGGGTGCGACGGTCACACTCGACGGCAACGTCATCGGGCCGCCGACTCCGATTGGCGGTTCCGGCTTCGGGACAGCTCGCGTCGGCCTCGGCCCGGGGAACAACGGGGCTCACGTGCTGACTTCGACGGAGCCCGTCGGCATCCAGGTCGTCGGATTCGGCAACTTCACGAGCTACCAGTTCCCGGGTGGCAGCGATCTGCGCGCCATCGCCCCGCCCCCGGTACGCTAGTCTGTCCACCCAGCAGGTGGAAGGAACGTCGAATGGCTCAAGCGATACAGCCGGTGGGACAGAACCCGATTGCGCTCGTTCAGAACGAGTACGTCGCCCGTCGCAACTTCTTCAACTTTCTCGGTGTCAAATGCGAGATCCAGACGCCGCAGGGGCAACCGTTTCTGTTCGTGCACCTCAAGGCGTTCAAGTGGAAAGAAGACATCACGGTCTACGCCGACGTCAACCGCACGCAACCTCTTCTGAGCATCAAGGCACGACAGATTCTCGATTTCTCCGCCGCATATGACGTCGTCGACGTCACCATGAACCAAAAGCTCGGAGCGCTGAGGCGCAAGGGTCTGAAGTCGATCCTTCGCGACGAGTGGGAGATCCTCGACGCCAACGACCAAGTGGTCGGCCTCATCCAGGAGGATTCGATGGCGTTGGCCCTGCTGCGCAGGTTTCTCGCCAACTTCATTCCGCAGAACTACACGATGACCCTCGGTGGTCAACCGGTCGCGCTCGTGCGCGGCACGTGGAACCCGTTCATCGTGAAGCACACGATGGACCTCACGGGCGATACTCAGGGGTGGGTCGACCGACGGCTCGCCGTGGCGACGAGCGTTCTGCTGATGACGATCGAAGGTAAACAGGGCTGACCGCCGGGTAGTCCGTCACCAGGACTCTTTGAACGGCCGGACCTCGGTTTCGTGAGTCCAGGCGCTTCGCGGCTGCTGGTGGATCGCGAGGTAGGTCTCGGCAATGGCGTCCGGGTCGAGTGTGCCCTCTTCGCCTAGGCGGTCGACGTACTCCGGCAGGATGTTTCGAACGGCTTCGCCATTGATGACCCCGTCCACGATGACATGGGCGACGTGGACGCCTTGTGGCCCGTACTCGCGGGCGAGTGACTGAGCGAGGTTCCGCAGACCGGCTTTGGCCGCCGCGAAGTGGGCGAAAGCGGGTTTGCCTCTGAGCGACGCCGAAGCGCCCGTGAACATGAGCGAACCGTGACCCCGTGCGAGCATGCGTGGCACCGCTTGTTTGGCGACGTGGAATGCGCCGAGGCACCCGATACGCCAGAACAGCTCGAACTTCTTCGCGGTCAAGTCCGCGAACGGGATGATCGCGTTGTTGCCGACGTTGTGCAGGACCGCGTCGATGGGACCGTTCTCGTCGGCGGTCTCGAACAGATTCGAGACCTGCTCGTCGTTGGTCACATCGGTGGGCACCACGGTGGCCGCGGGCCCGATCGCTCTGACCTCGGCCGCGATTTCTTCGAGTCGCGTCGCCGTGCGCCCGGCGAGAACGACGGGATGCCCCTCCCGAGCAAAGCGGCGAGCCAGGGCTGCCCCGAGGCCCCGGCTCGCTCCCACACCGACCACGACCACTTGCGACTTGTCGCTCATGGTCGATTCCTAGCAGGTCAGTTGGTGACTTCCACGGTGAATCGTTCGTCGATGCTGCCGGCGCTGACGGCGACGGTGGCCACGCCTTCGATGATGCCCTCGAGCGACATGTCGTCGTCGTCCGGATTGACGAAATCCTTGCCGGCGGGATCCGCCTCCCACTCGTTGAAGCGCGCGACCTCCGGGGTCTCGATCGTCCAAAGCAGTCCGCTCGACACTCGCAGGCGCTCGCCGTCGGCGTCGAACACGGCGGCCTGCATGAACAGCGTTTCACCCAGCGGTACGGAAAACTCCGGGGCGGCGACGAAGTCGTCCTCGGGCACGATGCGGGCCTCGACGTCGAAGGAGGCCGGGTCGTGAACCTCTAGGGTGATGCGGTCCACCAGATCGCCATCGAGGTCCCGCACGACGAGCTGGGCGGCGCCCGACGCGTGGGCGGTGACGTCGACGAGAGCTTCGCACTTTTGCTCGGGGCAGTGCCGCTCGACGGTGAATGTCAGGATTGACGGGTCTGACGATTCGACGCTGACTTCGCCTTGGCGCACGCGGTGGCCTGTGACGCGCACCTCCTCGGTCGAGCCCGTCATCATCGGCTGCCGCAGCGAGCAACCCAGAAGGCACTCTTCGGTGTAGCTGAACTCGAGCCGGCTCAGGTCGCCGTCGGTGTCCTCGCCCAGGTTGAAGCCGCACCCTGTCGTCGCGAAGGTTGCCGCCAAAAGGAAACTGAGACTGGAGATTTGACTGAGATTTTTCATGTTCGTGTCCCGCTAAGAGCAGGCTTCGTGCCAAGCCGTGGGGTCACCCGCACCGAGCGAAAACAGCGTCAAACATGCCGACTCGTGCCGGCCATGACGGACGAGTCGCGTGGCAAATTCGCGCCACTCGACTGGAGGCGGGTGTGGTGAAGGCACCACACGCACCCCCCCCGGGTGCACCTCAGCCGCCGAACACGAAGCCGGTATTGAACACGCCTTGCCGGAGCACGAGGTGGATGTCGCCCCGGCCCGGATCGAAGTTGTGCTTGATCTTGTGTTGGACCCAGCCCGCTTCGGCGAACAGACCGAAGGTCTTGGAGAAGAAGACCGCCGTTCCGAATAGAACGCCGATGTTCCAGCCTGGACCGATATCGGCCAAACCGCCGGAGGCGTCCGTGCCCAGAATGCTCAGCGTAAAACCAACCGGCATGCCAGCGTAGAAGTGCATGCCTTCGGGCTCGAACTCGAACGGGATCCGCGCGCGGATGAAGATGTCGATGTCGACGTAGAAATTGCGGTCCGGCGCTTGCCCGACCACTTCGGGTCTCCAGGCTCCAAAGTTGAAGAGCGGTCCAAGGAGCACGTAGCGATGTACCGGGACGTCCTGCCGAAAGTTGGCTCCGAGCGTCGGCTCGGGGTCGAACTTCGTCCCTGCAATGTCGGCTTCCCCCGAAAAGCCGAGGTGAAATCCGAGGGCGGTGTGTGTGCGCTTGGTGAAATTCTTCCGCGGCGGAGGCGGCGGCTCGTGGATTTCGCCTGACGCGATGGGGGGAGGCGGCTCGCTGCCGGGAACGACGCACTGCCCGGGGCCCACGCAGACGAGGTTCGAAGGGCAGGGGGGGTTGCACGCCGAGACGCATTGGCCTTGGTGGCACATGAATCCGACGCGACAATTCGGCACACAGGGGGCTGGGCCGGCATAGGGCACAGCCGGAGGCGGCTGTCGGTGAACGGTGCCTTGTGCCCCGGCCGGACTCGCCGCGAGCAGCGTCGTGGCTGCGCCGAAGAGGCCCGCATGAAGATTGAGTCGCATCGTGCCTCGAATATACATTTCTAGAGGAAGCGCTGCATGCCCTGCGCGCCGCCGCCGGCTTCCGCGTCCGTCGGGAGGTGCTCGGCGTCGAGCAGGTCTCGGATTCGCTCCATCACGACGCTGGTGATCGCCGTGTATTGGTCTCCGTGCTGCCTCGTCGCTTCTTGTGTGAATGGCAGCGCCGTTTTTGGAACACGGTGCGCGCCCAGCTCCGGCCCGTCGACGTGTAGGGGCTTGCCAATCCGGTAGACGACCCGCCCTCCCTTGGAGAAGGGCGAGTTCTTCGGGTAGAGGCGGTCGCTGCCATTGCACCCGACGGGAATGATGGGGGCGCCGAGGTGCTGCGCCATCTGGGCGAGACCGTTGTGGCCCTTCGAGAGCCGAATGGACCTCGTGCCTTCGGGAAACACCAGCACGGACAAGTCGAGCTCCTCGATGGCGCGCCGGTTGAGCTCGACCACCTGCGCGATCATCGATGAGAACAGCGTGTCGAAACGCTCGAGGAACGTCTCCGTCGTCGCTGCTCCGCCGGACAGAAGGTACTTGGACAGATCGGGGCTCGCGATTTCTGGCAGCGGCTCCGTGGCTGCCCGCTTGCCGTCGACCAGGTCGCGCAGCAACCGGTATTCGTCGTCGCTGGGTGCTCGTTCGACCACGTTCCGAAAGTCGGTGCTGATGACGTAGCCGCGGGATGGTAACGGGATGTTGTTCATGGAATCCATGAACGCCCCGATCATGGGATTCTCGTAGTACTTCCCCTTGACCCACGTCGCCGTGAACGGCAGCCCGTCCTTCCACATCTTGTACTGCAGCGGCCAGTAGTTGTAGCGATCCGTGTGGTTCATCGCGAGGAACACTCCGCCCTTGGCGGGAATGTTCTCCGTCCCTTCGAGCACGATCTCCGTCTTCCGGGGGAGGAGATAGTCGAGCGTCAGCACATGCCCGACGAGACGTTGCCCGAGTGGTTTCTTGTGCAGCTTGATCGCTTTCAGTCTGGCGAGATCGAGCATGCGTCGATTCGTAGCAGGTTCCGCGCTCACCGAACATGCCGGGCCCGGGGCGCGGGTGGGCGCTACTGGTCCATGTCGGCGACGGCTCGCCGAACAGCCGCTTCGACTTCGGGCGCGTGGTCGAGGTCGAGGGCGAAGATCGTGACCTTGAGCTCTCCGTCCGGCCCAGCGGCTACTTCTGGCTCGCGCACGATGGATGCCCAGTGCGACCCGAGGGCGGCGCGGCGGACGAGCGCGCGCGCGGCAGCGGGTGAGTGCGCCGGGGCGATTCGCACGCCGAAGACGTGAGCAGCGCCGCGGGCCACCGTTTCGGTCTTGACGATCGATTCCCGCGCGATCGTCGCGTAAGGAACGATGGCTGTCTCCCCCTCGTGGGTTTGCAGCGTCAGAGCGCGAAGTCCGAGCTTGGAGATGCGCCCCTCGACGCCGCCGATTCGCACATCGTCGCCGACGTTGCACACGTCTTCGGCTTTGAGCACCACGCCACTGACGAAGTCCCGAATCGCACCCCAGGAAGCGGCGGCGAAGCCGACGAACAACAACACCATCGCGAAAGGTAGCGCGTCACCGTCGAAGAGCGTTCTGGCCGCGAAGATCGCAAAGAGAAAAATCACAATGGTGGCGATGACGGGGCTCGAGCGCGCGATGGCGTCTCGACGGTCGCGACTGAACGGGAGCAGCTCGACGGCCCAACGCGCGCCTCGTAGGGCGACGTACAGGGCGACCCCCCAGGCCAGAACCCAAACGACGCCGAAACCGAGCGAAATGAAGCTCGGGTTCATGCGATCAACCCCCGCTTCGAGAAACGACTGTGCACGATGTGACAGATGTCGGGGTTGATCTCGACGACCCGCTGTCGGCTTTCCACGACCAAACCCATGCGAATGAGTGCGTCGATTTCTCGCCTCAGGTCGCGGTTCTCGAATCCAGTGATGCGTCGGAGGCGCGTCAGACTGAGCTGCTTGTGCAGGACGAGCTCGAGCAACATGGCGACGCGCTCGGTCCCCAGCGCGTCGATGGCTTCCCAACCCGCAGCATCCGGTCGCTCGATTTCGAGCGAGTCGTCGCGCAGACGGCGGATGCGGTGGATCCAAGCGCGCAGGGCGACACCGACTACGCCACCGGAATACTCGAAATAGTCAGAGAAGAGACGGGCGAGCCGCCAATCGCCGAGCTCGTCTTCGCTCTTCGATTCGAACTCGAACTTCAGCCCAGTCGAGGCGTGGCGCAGCGTGACGATCGACTTCAGCGCCTCTGCCGGCATCGGTGTGCAGTCCAAGATGGCCAATGCACTGTCCGCAAGCGGCAGGAGGCGACTGATGAAGTGAAACGGCTGAGTCCCCAGCGCCATGACGAAGAGCGTCCGTTTGCCGTATCTTTCAATCAGATTCAGCACCTGCTGAATCACTTCGAGGCCCGCGGGGCTTCGTTCCCACCACATCTGGAGGTCGTCGAGCACGATGACGGCACCTTCGGGGAGCGCGCTGAACAGCTCGGGTATCTCGCCGTCGAGCTCGAGCGCCTTGCGGAGCGCTCGATGGAACGCCGTCAGGTCGATGGAGCCACCGGGTGGAGCATGAACCCGGTACACGGGACGTTTCTCCAGGAGCTCGGTCGTCACCCTTTGAACGAGCACGCTCTTTCCGCTCAGTCTCTCGCCGATGACGAAGACGGCACCGCTCGCCCCACGGCGGAAGCTCGCGATCGCACGTTTTGCCTTGGCGAGCTGTGCTTCGCGGTCGACCCAGAAAGTGTCGTTGATGGCAGATTGTCCGAAAAACAACTGCCGATAGTAGAACGGCAGGTGCTCGAGGACCTCGGGGCGCGGACTGTTGTTTTGCACCAAGGACGACACGCGGTCGACGACTCTGTCGTCGCCAGTCCGTGCTGCGGCTTGGCGTTCGCGAGCCAGCAGCACGCCAGCACTTCGACCGTAGAGCGCGCGCACCATCGCGCTCCGCACCGTCTTGGCGCCGCGGCGAAGGAAACCCCGCGCTCCGGAAACTGCTCTTTTCCCTTGGTGCACACGGATGTGCTGTTCGAGCTTGTCACTCGCGGTGGAGAGGTCGTAGGCATTCGAGCCGTCCACGACGAGGTGGAGCTTTTCGTCGACGGTTTCCTGTAGCGTTGGGGTAATCGCCGACAGTTTCTCTATCTGTCCCCGCAATCGCTCGATGCCGTTGTCCACGACGGGCACCATGTGCTCGGCGAACTCTGCCGGCGAGAGATCACTGCCTCCGTCGAGCTCGCTGATCTGAAACGTCACCAGTCGGATGACGTCCTGTGCGACCCCGGTGGCTTGCTGCTCGAGCTGGGGCACGCTCGCCAGGGCTTCCTGCACGCCACCTATGAGCTCGGTTTCGACGAGGAACTGCACGAGCCGTCGAACCGGCAAATCCATCGTGCCGAGGCCATCGGTGCGCCCCTCTTCGAGCGCGAGAATCCCCTCGTCGGTCAGAGTGTGGATGGATTCGGGAAGCTCGTCGGTGCTGTCGCTGCATTCTCGCACCAGGTCGTCGATGATGGGTTTGGGGTCGAACTGGTTCTTGAAGTCGATGTGGATCTGGACCCGGGTCGCGTCCGCACCCTTTTCGAGCTCGCTGCGGAACGTTCGCAGGGTTTCCATCAGCTGTACGCACTCGCTCAACGCGCCGTTCTTGATTCCGAGTGCGATGGCTTCGCGTTCTCGTCCTGCGATCGTCGCGAGTCGGTGCTGAAAGCCCGACAGGGAGAGCGCGAGTTTCGCGCGACCCAACAGGTGCCGCTGATTCACCAGCCACTGCTCGCTCAGCTCGTCGAGCTCGGCGGACAATGCGTCGCGGTTTTCGACTTTCCTATCCGAGCGAATCAGCGGGAGCACGTCGAGCCGCTCGATGTCGTCGGCGTAGGCCTGGGCCAGCTCGAGTGCGCCAACGAGCATTTGCCACTGGTGGCGATTGACCAGCGTCTTGCCGCGGCCGGCGAGCTCTTCGAGGTGCTCGTCGAGCTGCCGTCGTTGCTCGTCCAGCACGTCGGCGAGGCTCACACCGGCCTCTTCGTCTGGCGGGGCAGCACGGGTGGAGTTGAGGATCTTGCCGAGATGAATCGCGATCTGTTGGCTGTCGGTGACGAACTGACGAGCGGTCGGTTGCACCATGCTGCGGATCGCCCGGTCGAAGTAGTAGGCCCTGAGCTTCGCGACGGGGATTCGGTAGCTGGGCGGCTCGCGGCGGAACCAACCCAAGAGGCGGCGCCGACGTTTGAAACTGCGTACGTACGCCGAGTCCCCTTCCTCCGGCTCGAACGCAGACTGGTCTCTCTGCACGACGAGCTCCTCCGGGTCGTCGCTCCGGTCGACGACGTTTTCGTCCGACACGAAGGCGTCGATGCCGCCTTCGAGCACCGACCGCAGGTCCGGGAGTTGTTTTTCTTCGAACTCGTCGAGCAGATTCCTGCAATCCAGCAGGAAAGAGCTCTGCAGCCGATTGAATGCCGTGCGTTGGCGCCGTGGGTTGGCCGCGGAGAGTGCCTTGTCGACCTTGAGATGTTTGCGAGCCGCCGCCTGGATGGAGCGCACGACTTCGACGTTGCGGCCATAGAGTTTTTTGATGCACAGCTCGTGGAAGCTGCTCACCAGATGCTGATACGCGGCGGCGAGCTCACCGGCGGCTCTGGCGAGGTCTGGCGTGTCCGAGACGCGTAGCTCCGGCAACTTCTCCGGGGCGTCTCCGTCTTCCGCGAAAGGAGGCAGAAACGACACCGCCGCCTCTCTCCCGGTCGGCAACAATTCCTCGAACGACGAGGAACCCCGAACGAGCAGGACGCTGCCGAGCTGTCGAACGAGCTTGTCTGTGCGCTCTTGCTCTTCCTCGTCGAACCCGCCGGTTTCGTTCGGCAGGCCCATGATCGTCAGGCTCGAGCTCTCCGAGAGGTCACGGACGCGATCTTCGAAGCTCCGGTCCGCGAAAGTGTCGTTGAGGATTTTCAACGTCGCTTCGACTCGCGACTCTTTGAGGATCCGGCGCATCGTGGTGCGCAGGTTGTCGTTGTTCGACGTGTCACTGCTGACGACAAGAAACCTGAGCGGCGCGTCCTCCCACTCACTCGACTGCGTCATGAAGCGCAACAGCGCGAGGGCGAATCCGATGTTGCCAGCGTCGGCCCGCCACCAGACGTCGACGCCCTCTGCCCCTGGCTTCGGCTCGCCGTGCGAGTGGACCAACACGTTGAAATCGAGCCCAGAGACTTCGTCGAGCAGGCGTGCGAAGGACTCGTGTCCGTTCGCTCGCATGGACCAGCTCAGGAGCAGCGTGTTCGGCTCGAGTCCGGCGAAACCGTAGTGTTTGCAGACGCCGCCAATCACCTCGAAGGGGTCGTTGGCGGAGAGTGTGCGCCGGAAGATTCCCATCGGGCGTTCGTCTTCGGTTTCGCGTGATTCGGGCGTTGGATCGGGGTCCTCTTTTTTTCGCCTCCGGCCTTCTTGAAGCTCGAAGTCGGTCAAGATGCCGTTTCCTGTGATCAGCGCCTCACCGAACCTGGCCAGAGGTCTTGTCGCCGAGCCCTCGGCGCGAAAGAGCAGTATGTTCGGGCGCCAGTTGCGTTGCTGCTTCCGCTCGTGGGTCAGGCGGTAGAGCCCCGCGCGGATGAGCGAGGACCAGATCCCCTCCCAGGCATCGCCGGCGTCGAGCTGGAGTTGCTTGCGCTGCAACCACAAGAACAGTCCCACCATCAAGGTGATCGCGCCCAACATGGCCGGCAGGTCGAGCTGGATCATGATGACGACGCACGTCACCGCCCCAACCACACTCACCATGCGAGGGATCCGGAACGCCGGGCGGAAGTCGGGACTGGCCCAGCTTTCGATCGCGCAGCTGATGTTCAGAAAGCCGTACATCGCCAGGAACACCATGGAAACGATCCGCGCGATGGCGTTCAGCTCGGCGATGAGGATTCCGCCCTCCGCGAGGGCGAAAGCGAGCACGAGCGCGTTTCGGGGCTCGTTGGTCTTGCCGTGACCGCGGGCGAAAACGCGAGGCATGATCGCGTCGCTCGAAAGCGCCTGGAGTATTCTCGGCGCGCCGAGGATGCTCCCGAGTCCGGAAGAGAGTGTCGCTCCCCAGATCCCCGCGACGACGAGGGCGGGGATCCAGGCGATTTGGATGAGCACGCCTTCGTCTTCGAGCATCGCCGCTGGCACCCGGAGCGCCAAGAACACGGTCAGGCTCACGTACACCGCCAATCCGACGACGATGGCCAGCATCGTCCCGCGCGGGATCGACTGCTTGGGGTTTCGAAGATCCCCGGACATGTTGACGCCAGCAGTGAAGCCGGTCACCGCTGGGAAGAAGATCCCGAACATCAGGTCGATGCTCGGTCCGTCGCCGGACGGCGCGGGAGTCGTGGGTGCCGGGGCCGGTCCGGAAGACCCCATGAAGATCGACACTAGCGAAAGCGCGATCAAGACCAGAATGATGTACTGAGTCTTGATGGCGAATGCCGTGCTGATGAGCGTGACCGCCGTGAGCAACACCAGCGTCACGGTGCCGCAGATGCGAATGGCTGTTGGCGTCGCTTCGATCTCGAGGACCGAAAGGAAGCTCTCCGAGAAACCGATGACGTACAGACTCGTGCTGAAGCACAGGCCGATGAACAAGGCGACGCCGAGCGTCCCGCCGATGGGGAGACCGAGGCTCCGGGAAACGATGTAGTAAGGGCCGCCGGCGCCCACGTTCTTGTCGGTGGCGATCGACGAGATGCTCAGCCCGGTCGACACGCTGATCACGTGGGCGACGAGGATGATTCCGAGCGCGGCGTGAAGTCCGGCGTTGCCGATGACCCACGGCAACCGCAGGTACATGATCACCCCGAGGATCGTCAGGATCGACGGCGTGAAGACCCCTCCAAAGGTCCCGAACTTGCTGTCCTTGGCCACGGGTGCGAGCGGCGGGTGGACGCCGAACGCTCAGAGTACAGGATCGCGACGAACCGCCGGAAGGCACGTGGCCTCGGCGACCGACCGTTCGGCTTCTATATCCGGTGGGAAGTGTCGGTTCTGCGCTCAACACGCCCGGTGCTAGCGTCTTTGTGCCGAGTTTTCCCGACGGGGCAGCAGGACCTATTGGAGGACATAACGATGAGGGTGACCGAGCGGTTTGTTGGTGCAGGCGCGATGGCAGCGCTGCTCGCGATGATCGCAGCCTGCGAGAGCCGGTCCCCGGCGGCGGATCCTTCGGTGCCGGAGTCGTCGGTCTCCCCCGAACCCGTGATCGAAGTCGAGGCCCGAAAGGACGAACCCGTCTCGGCCAACCCGCCAAAGCGCGTCGAGGAGCCGGTCGTCGCCGCGCCGGCGCCAAGCCCCAACGCGGTCGCGGCGTCGTTCATCAAAGCGGCCAACGGTGACGACGCCGCCGCCGCCGGCGCCCTCTCGACGCCCGACTGCGGAGAGTGTCCCGGTTTCATCGCCCAGGCGGGCAGAAAGTTTCAGGCGGTCATCGCGGGCGAGGTGCGCGCCGCGGGGAAGCGCGCCGCTTTGGCGGTCGATGTCATGTGCGGTGCCCGGCGCTGTGACGAAGTGCATTTGCTGCTCGAGAATGGCCCGAACGGCTGGCGGGTCGCCGACATCACTGAGAGCGACGAGCGGGTGGCAGCCTGGTTGGCGCCGCCCTGAACGATCCAATCGTGTCGAAAGTTTGCGCTGGTGCTTCGCGATAGCACGGCATTCTGGCGGGAAATCGGTGCACACCGCCGATAGCAGTGTAGGCTAAGCAGCACGCTTCGATGACCACCCCCGGGAGGTAGCCCATGCCGCGCAACCGAATGATCTTTCACGCCGCCGTGGCCGTTCTCGGAGCCGGCGCGATTTTCTCCTGCTCCGGCACCGGCGAGGACACCCGCGGCGGCGCGTTCGGCGGTAGTCCCGGATCCGGCGGCGGATCGGGCGGCAGCAACCTGGACGCGAGCGCGTCCGGAGGGGCCTCGGGAAGCGGCGGCTTGATCGGAAGCGGCGGCGGCGGCGGTGGCTTCATCAACCCGAACGGCGACGAAGACGGCGACGGCATCAGCGACGGGGACGAAGGCAAGCTCGCTCCCGGCGGGCCACCGGACACGGATGGCGACGGGACCCCTGACTTTCAGGACACCGACAGCGACGGCGACGGCATTCTCGATGCTGACGAGCAACTCGGTGGCGACGATTTCGACGGCGACGGGATCTGGAACTTCCGCGACACCGACTCCGATGGCGATGGGATCCCAGATGGCGCGGACGGCAACACGGACGTGGACGGCGACCAGTGGCCGAACTTCTTGGACGAGGACAGCGATCAGGACGGCATTTCGGACATGATCGAAGGCGCTGTCGACACTGATGGCGACGGCACGCTCGATTTTCTCGACGAAGACAGTGACGCGGACGGCCTCACGGACTTGGAAGAGGGGCCGGACGATTGGGACGCCGACGGGATCATCAACTCGAAGGACACCTTCAACGACGGCCCGCCGCCTGCGATCTCACTCACCCAGATATCGACGACCTTCAACAATCCGATCGGGATCGACTTTCACGAGCCCACGAACACTGTGGTCATGAGCGTGAACTATTCGAACGGCGCTCCGCTCAACTTCGAGCGTATCGAGAACGACGGAACTCACCAACCGTTCTCGACCTACAGCGGGCTCACCAACGAGGTCAAAATCGCCACCGCGCGGGCGGGCAATCGTGGCGGCTTCATTGCGGGCGATATGTTCGTGGGCAACGGCATCGACGGTCAGATCGTCCGGGTCACAGACGATGGCAACACCATCATCAATCCGTGGGTCGACTTGCCAGGAGGCGGTAACGGTCTCATGCGGGGCTCACTCTTCGTCGACACGACCGGCGTGTTCAATGGCGACCTCATCGTCGTCACCACGGTCGGCCAAGTCTGGCGAGTCGACGTCAACGGAACACCGACGATGCTCGCCGCGATCGGCGTCCACCTCGAGGGGGCAGTCGTCGTTCCCGACGCGCCGGTGCGCTACGGCCCGATCGCGGGCAAGATCATCGCGGGTGCGGAGGAGCAGACGCAATTGCATGCCTTCGGCGCCAACGGCAGCCACGAGGTCTACAGCGTCGGCGTCGCGGTCGAAGACATCGACCTCATCTTCCCGAACGAGAACTACTTCGGTGTCAACTACGGCACGAGCAAGCTCTTGGGAGCGGACGCGGCGCAGTTCCGGCCGATGGTCGGGGACATCCTGCTCAACCAGGAGTCTGTCGCGGCGGGCACGAGTGGCCTCTTCCGGCTCCAGTGGGATGGCACTCAGCTCGTCGCGCAGCCCGTGCCACTCGCCGCCGACTCGGCTCCTGCCGGGCAGTGGGAGCATCAGACTTTCGCTGGGGCGGGCATCCTCGAAGTACCGCCGCCCCCGCCTCCGATGATGGAGCCTCCGCCTCCTCCGCCTCCGCGTTAGGCCTCGGCCTCCGGTGTGGGGTCGCGCTCGAACGTCACCCGCGTCGTGCTGTCGCGCAACATCGTGAAGACGGGCCTTTCTTCGGGAGCGTCCGGTTCTTGGTAGCGGCTCTCGGTGAATTGCGTCTGCAGAAATTCGCTCATTTCGATGCAGCCGAACAGACTCCGAGCCCATCCCTGGAGCTTGACGATGATTGGCGGGATCTCGTTGGGTTTCCCCTCGCGCGTCATGTTGAGCACGGCGTCGAGCAGCCGCTGCTTGCGTGCCTGGAAGACGAACGATTCGAATCGAAACAGTGCCATGAAGTATCCGCCGGAAGGCATGCTGAGTGCTTTGGCGTCCGAGACCGTCGAAGCCGGGTCCGCGTATGCATTCTCGAACGCTTCCCGACCTTCGCCGATGATCTGATGCGTCAGCATCCCCAAGCGGAAGTACGAGCTGATCGGGAGCACAGGCTTTCGCATTCGCCCCAACACCAACGGCTCCAGACGGGTGCAGAGCATCACGCTGAATCTGCCCAAAATGCGCTCGAAGATCCGCATGTCGGCGCGTGTGTAGCGCGCGCGTGCCTGCTCGACGACGTCCGGCAGCTTCGACCAGTCGGCGTCGCGACCAGCTCCGACCGCTGGCACGAATTCATTCCAGAACCGATCGACGTCATCGTGAGTGATTTCGTCAGTATCGGCGATGACCGCAGCGAGGGCGTTTTCTCCGTTTCTCGCGCTCCGAATCAGCGGGCGAAGAGAGGAGCGCCGTTTCCAGATCCAGGTGTCGAAGTGCCAGACCTCCGGTGGAGGGCAAACGTCGTCCCAGAAACCCTCTTGAAGTCCCGTTGGTGGCAGATGCGGACCGAGGTACGTGCGCCGCCACCACTTGCCCGTCTTTTTCCGCTCGGAGTGGCCTGTCCGCTCGAGCATGTAGGTTCGAACCCGCGCCATCTTGGGCGCGCCCCGGTCGACGGGAAACGTGCCCTTCTTGAAGAAAAAGTCAGCTTTGCCCCGCCCCTCGAGCATTCGCTGCACAAAAGCCTGGAGCGGCGACGCGTACGCCATGATGTACGGAAACCCGGCCGCGGTGACCCCGGTGAACACGTGCGTGTCGTTCAAACCGAAGGTCTCGTAGATCATCGCTTGGTCCGCCCGGTGGTGGTACGGCGCTACGAACCGGGGTGGGGACTCGGGCGCCGTGGGCGCGATGGGGTGACGGCATTCGACCCACTCTTTGCCGTCCCAGCTCACTTCCATCGCCAAGACACACTTCACACCCGCCGGCGTTTTTGGCGGGAAAACGCCGTACGAATGCAACCAGCGCAGCGGGTGGAGGACGCGGATCAGGTCGACCGGAAGAAGCAGCCACCGCGGGGCTCGGTACAAAGACGGCCAGTACATCCACGAGTTGGCGATGAAGCTGTTGAACGGGAGAACCAGCAACGCGCCGATGGTGTGCAGCAGCACGATCGCGTTGGTGAGCACGGGAGCGCCGGGTGAGAACAGCGTCGCGACATCGAGCTCGGTCGGGGTTTGTGAGTCGAGGAGGGTGACGCACAGCACGGCCATCCCGATGTTGAAGTACCCGAAGTTCCCTGTCAGCTGGATGCCGACCATCAGCCCCGCGATGAGCACTGCCGCGAGCACGCTCAGCGGTCCGGGGAAGAACACGAAGAACGGCACGATCATCTCCGTGACGAACATGACGATCATCGCCCCCTTCAGGACGGTGACGGGCAAACCATGGGCGTACCAGCCGAGCGGCGAAGGCAGCGGTTGGTTGACGAGGAAGCCTTTGAGGTAGTCGAGGTCGTCCTTTTGGCTGCCCATGAACTTGAGCTTGCCGAAGCCGAAAATCACGCGGAACACCAGCAGTCGGTAGACCCAAGCCACGGCGGGTTCCGGCGCTTCGACCGCGTGAATGTCGGGCAGCCCGAGCGTTGCCGGAAGAAGGAAGCTGAAGAAGCCCGCTTCGAAGAGCATCGCGTCCCACGGGAAGACGAGTCCGACTGCGGGGTCGAGCGAAAGGTACAAAACGTAGCAGCAAGGCAGCGCGACGACTGCCCACGGGCCGCCATGAATCGCGAGCAGGCTCGCGGCGATGCCGAGCAGGGTGAAGAGCCGGAGCGTGAAGTCGCGTGAGTCGATCCACAACAGCGTCGGAAAGTAGAAAACGCGTCGCCACCCGAAATGTTTCTTCACGCGGCCGAGGCGAAGCGACACCGGTACGATGCCGTCGCGCCCAGCCATCGGCACGATCTGCGGCAGCAGCGAGACGAAGGAGATCAAGAAGACGACACCGAGCAGGCGAGGGAACAGACCCCAAACCAAAAGGGGGTCGATGCGACCGAGCTCGGCAAGCGCTGAAGTCATACGATACCGCGTGCTAGGCTCGGCATTCTGCCCGCTCGCGGGCGGTTGCACGAGGGTCGAAATGAAGAGCGGAAAAGTCCTTCTCCTGCAAGCGCGCTACCCCGAAGATCCGGCGAAGGAGCACGAGCGGGAGTGTTTCGTTCGAACCGCGGCAGTAGAACACGAGCATCTCGAGTGCCGAAATCTGCTGGATGGTCCGCCGACGCTCGAGGAGGTCGGAAAGTACGATGCGTTGTTCATCGGCGGTAGCGGAGACTTTTACGTTTCGAAACGTGATCTCCCGTTTCACGACGAAGTCCTCGCCTTGCTTCGTGGTGTCGCCGAAGCCTCACATCCCATGTTCGGCTCGTGTTTCGGCTATCAGTTGCTCGTCGAAGCCATGGGGGGCGAGGTTGCTCACGACCCGGCAAACACCGAGGTCGGCACCTACGAGCTCAGCCTGACAGCGGAGAGTCGACAGGATCCTCTGTTCGGTGAGCTGCCGGCTACTTTCTGCGCCCAAATGGGGCACAAGGATCGAGCCACCCGGCACCCCACCGGGATCCCGAACCTGGCCAGCTCGCCGCAAAGCCCGCTGCAGGCTCTGCGGGTGCCGGGCAAGCCGATCTGGGCGACGCAGTTTCACCCCGAGCTCGATCGCACTTCCAATCTCAGTAGGTTCGAACGCTATCTCGAAAGCTACGCCGCGCACCTCACCGAATCGGAACGCGTCGAGACCAAAATGCGATTCGGTGAGAGCCCCGAAGCGTCGGAACTACTGAGACGGTTCTTGAAGCTCGTCGCAGGATGAGCAGGTGTTTGCAAGTGACCACGGATCAGGGGACTAGAGTCGCGAGTCGATGGCTTCCGCCGTGCGCAGCGCCATCGCCATGATTGTCATCTGGGGGTTCACTCCGAGGCTCGACGGAATCACGCTCCCGTCGGCGACATGGAGATTGGCCGTGTCGTGGGCCTCTCCATCGGGCCCCACGCAGGATTTCTCCGGATCGGTCCCCATTCGGCACGTGCCGAGCGGGTGATACGCGGTGACTTCGAAGTCCCCCGGTTCGAGCCGCCGCCGACGGAACGCCTCGAGGTCTCGGTCGGCTTTGATTTCTCCGAACCCGTGCACCATGGGCATGACTCGCGTGGCACCGGCGCGAAGAAATACCTCGCTGAGGATTTCGATGGCGTGCTGCATTCGAGCCGTGTCGCGTCGATTGAGATCGTAGCGAATGATGGGGAACCCTTTAGGACCCGAGCGGATCTCACCTCGGCTCGTGTCTCGAATCATGAAACCGAATTGCGCGAGGTTCGGGTACCGCTCGATGGTGCGTGTGAATTTCTCGCCGACGTAGGGAATCGCCGCCGCTGTCACGTCGAGCGGAGTGGACGCTCCCTCGAACATCAAGCCTTGCCGGCGGAACTCGTCGATGGTGTAGCTCTGGGGGATCCCGCGGGACATGTCGATTTCTTCGTCGAACATCGCCATCACCCGGCTTGCGGGGTGCACGCTGAGGTTCTTGCCGAGCCACCCAGAACGAGTCGCGACTTGGCTTCTACCCAGCAACCCTGGTGTGAGCAGGCTGCCCCCGGCGACGACGACGACCTCGGCGTGCACCCGGAGGATCCGCCCTGACCCGAGCCGGGCGGTGACGCCGCGCGCGCGACCAGCAACGACGTCGACTCGCTCGACGTTGGCGGCGGTGACGAGCTGCGCGCCGCGGTCGAGGGCCGCCGGAACGTAGCTGACGTCTGTCGACCGCTTCGCTCCGGTCGGGCAACCAAAACAGCACACCCCCTGACCGTCGCAGCCCGGTGCGTTCCGCCGGAGCGGCTTGTGGCTCAATTTGAGCGCGGTAGCGCCTCGAGCGACGACCCGTGCAGGCCCGCCCAAGTGTGCGCGCGGAGCCTCTTCCACCTGAAGCATGGCCTCGACGCGTTCGTAGTAGGGGGCGAGGGCGGGCGCGGACAGCATCGTGAGCCCGAACTTTTCCGCCCAATCTTCGAGCACCCATTCCGGCGCGCGGTAGCAGGTCCCCGAATTGATGATCGTGCTGCCGCCGACGGCTGCGCCGGCCCACACGGGCGCACCGATGTTGCCGAGCGCCACCGTCGCGCCCTTCGCGAGGTACATGTGGTTGAACGAGTGATGCGATCGCCCATCGAAGCGTGTGCGGTCGTGGTAGTCGCCAGCCTCGAGGAGGAGCACGGCGCGTCCGCGGCGCGCCAGCTCGTAGGCAGCGGCGGCGCCGCCAGCGCCCGTCCCGATGACGACGACTTCGCATTCGAGATCGGTGTCTTCTTCGAGTTGCTTGCCGTCGAGCATCTGTTGCTTCCAGCGTGCTGGCTCGGCGGTTTTCGGCGCCTGCGTTCCAGCCGAACATCCGACGTTCCGAAAAAATTCGTCGTCGTCGAAATGGGCGAACTTGACCGGGACCAAAATGGCCTTCAGCAACCAGCGAAGATGACGCGACCGGCTCTCGTTCCACTTTCGTAGAGATGAGATTCTTTGGGCGAGCGGAAGTGAAGAGAATCGGCGACCGTGCCGGATGACTGTGCTGAGCTCGACGGTCCACAGCCCGCTCTTGACCGCGGCAACGAATCCCGCGCCCGACCGGTTGGCGAACCGCTCGAGCCGTTTCGCTGTTCTGGCGTTGCCTCCTTCGAGCTTCGCGCCCTCCGGTATGGCGGCGCTTGCGAGTGCTTCCGCGATCAGCAGCTCTCGGTGTGAGAATCGGCGGGGGCTCGTCGAGTCCGCCTCGACCCGCGTCGGAACGGCGTCTTGGATGGAAGTCGTCGAAATCACGGTGCTTCAGTGGCGCTCAAGAAAATTCTAAAAATTCTGTACCAATAGAACAATGCACTATCAAGGACGAAATGGCCCACCGCCGAACGGCTGCGGACAGCGGGGGATCGGGGCCGGTGCTTCCGTGCCGAGTCGAATCACAGAAGGCAGCCATCCGCGAAGATGCGAGTCGTCGAGCGAGCTCCAGGTTACCGAAGTGCGCCGACCGCGCATCGCTGGCGCGCGCCCGTGTTACGATTTTTCGATGGCCAGCGAGCGCACCGTGCTCGCGGTGGCGAGCCTCGAGGGGGAGCGCTACCGCACGGTAACGGACACGGTTGCGGCAGCTGGTCTCGGATTTCGTCAGGTTCCCAGCCTCGAAGAGGCGGAGAAATGGCTCGCCAAGCAAACGCCGGCGGCACTGCTGCTCGACTTGGCTTCGGATTTCTCCCAGCGCGTCTGCCAGAAGCTTCGAAGCAAGTCGGGGTTGCCGAATGTGCCCATCATCGTGTTCACCGACCGGCCGACCGACGATGGATTCGCTCGCGCGTTCTTGTGGGGTGCAGATGACTTGATCGCCGTGCGGGCGGACGTCATCTCCGCCCGGCTGGCTTCACTTCCCGATGCACGACCGTCCGAGCCGCCATCCCATCGCGGCGAAGCGCTCGTGGCGCACCCGGACGTGGATCGGTGCAACGTGGTTGGTCGTGTTCTGCGTAGCGCCGGCTACACCGTCAAATACGCCATCGATGAGAGTTCGGCGCGGCAGTTCTCGGGCCTCGGCGGCGTGGCTCTCGTCGTCTCGACGCCCAAGTTCGGTGCTCCGCGTCGCCAAATCGCAAACGCTCGGGAATCGGGTGGAGAAGCCCACTGGGTATTCGTCGCGGATCCGGCGGAGCTCGACGGTCTCGAAAGGTCGTTCGAGGGCATGAGTCAGGTCGCCGTGGTCAGCGAGGGCGATCCCCCCTCCAACGTGCTGTTTCGCTCGAACGAGCTCGGTAGCAGCGCCGAGCACGGCCGCGGCAGTGATCGGGTGCTCTTCGGAACTACGGTGGCCTTTCGGCGGGCGGGCGATACCGAGGACGACTTTGGCTACAGCTACAACGTGAGTCGAAGCGGCTTGTACATTCGCACGCTCGCCAAGCCGCCTGAAGACACACTCTGGCTCGAGCTCCAGTCCCCGCTCGACGGCCGCTTCGTACGCGTCGAAGCTCGGCCAGCGTGGAACCGCCCCTTTTCGCAGTCTGGCACTGCCACCGTGCCACCGGGGTTTGGCGTCGAGATCCAAGCCAGCCTGACTACGCGGGACCGGACCTGGCAGGACATCTACGACAACGCTTGCCAGCGCGGCCAGTTGTCGGTCAAGCGGTCCACCGCGCCGCCGCATGCGTACCAACCGAGCTCACCGCCACCGGCCCAAAGCACCGCGCCGTCGCTCGGCGCGCCGCCGGTGTCGCCTGGATCTTCGACGGTACTTTTGGACCCGACACCCCAAGCGAAGGGCACGCTTTCCCGTAGCGCGCCTCCGAAGCCAACGCGTTCATCCGATTCGCACGGCTCCACCGTCCCGAGCAACCCGCCGTCCAGTCTGACGGCTCCGCCACTACCGAAGAGGGGCGCCCACTCGTCGCGGCCACCACCCCACCCGGCAAAGCGTTCGTCTTCTCCGGCAGGCCCACCGGCTCGTCCCGACGGCCGGTCACCTCGGTTGTCGTCGATGCCGCCGCCGAAACCAAAGAAGAAGAGCCACTCCGACCGTGCTCCGGAGAGCATCGTTCCGCGCCCCGTTACCGCGAAGGAAGCGCCTCACGATTCGCTCACCGAGTCAGATTTCGACCAGGTGCTCGGGACTGCTCCTCGAAGCGAGGAGTTGCCAAAGCTGGTCGTGCGCGCACCGCCCAAGCAAAAGTCGATTCCACCCGGCGAGCAACGCCCACCGGCAGTGGCGGCCACCAAAAACGACGACGAGTCGAAGATGTCGAGCGGCATCTTCTTTCTCATCGTGCTCGGTGTGGTTGTGGGCGGCGGTTTCGCCGTGTTCTCCGCCCTCGGAAAAAAGAGTCAGAAGCCACCCGAGCCGCCGGCACCGGTAGCGGCCCGCGCGGCCGAGGCCGTGGGACCGCGGGCCGCGTTGGTGCCCCAAGAGTCCAAGCCGATTGCCACGGCGCCGGCTTCGACTGCCGTGACGACGAGCTCGGCCGTGCCTCCGTTGGCCGAGCCCTCCACTAGCTCGGCCGTGACGCCGCCGGAGCCGTCCGCGGAATCGGCGCCCGCGACGGAGATCGCCTCGGCGACCGTCCCACCGGTCGCGGCGAAACCCGACACGTCGGGCATGCGCTGGGATCTCGGACTCATTTACGTGCAGTCTTCGTCCACCAAGGCCATCGTCTACGTTCAGGGCATCGAGGCGGGGCCGACGAATCGTTGGCACGAGTTGAAGTGCGGCACCCGGTGGGTTCGCTTGGCGCTGCCAGGCCCCAAATGGATCAGCGAGGGCAGGACGGTGACCATCGAGTGCCAGGAGGGCACGAGCGTGGCGATGGAGCCCTCGGCGAAGTAATAGCTCCGGCGGCGCGCCACGAAGAAACGGTGAGCTCAACCCGGTAGCGGGAGGCAGTTCAGCTCGCTTCCGACTTCCACCCCGAGCCGTTCGGCGACCGCTTCGGGGAGTTGCACCTGCTCTTCATTCAGTTCCACGGGGGCCAGAAGGGCACGGAAGAACGGCGCCCCCTCGATGTCGCGTGCGATGAGCGCGTTTTGCCGGCCGTTCACAGTGTAGCCACCGAGCGTGGCGCGCACGGTGCTGCGCACGAGTGAGACGTCGTTGGTTCTTGCGACGAAGTGCGGGCCACCGTCGAAAGGATCGACCCGCTCGGCGTAGCGAAAGCCGATGCGGCGGAGCATTTTCTCCACGCCCTTGGTTTTTTCGCCCACTTCGCCGATCACTGCTTGTGCGAGGGGGTCGAGCAACGTCGCGTAGACGGCGCCACTCGGGAAGAGGTCTCGAATGAAGTCTTTGCTCCGACTCGAGAGTCTGTCGGCGTCTCGGTAGCTCATGTCGGTAAAGCGTCGGCCGAAAGCGTTCCACAGGTGGCTCGTGCCATCTGGTTCGAGAGGCGGCAAGAGCTCCGCGAGCAGCTCGTCCTCGAAGCTCGCCCGGTGGGCCGCGATGTACAGGAAGCGAACGTAGGAGAGCAGCATTCCCAATCGCTCCGGAGAGCGTCGGTATTCCGGCCGCACGATGAGGCCACCAATCTCGGTCGGCCCATTGTAGGAGTACCCCACCCGAAGCACCGTGTGCTCGAAGTGTTTGTCTTGCGTGCTCGAATACTTCTCCTCTTTCTGCACGTCCAAGTAGATGTAAGGCGCGTCGCGGCGCCCGAGCTTAGCGACCACCATCGACGTGCCCGCCAGACGGTTCTTGTCGAGGTCGACGAGCACGAAGGTGTATCGCCGAAGTGCCCGTTCCGTTTGTCCTTCGAAGCTCGAGATGCTGTCGCCGAGGAGTTGGCGGATCGCCTTGCGCTCTTCCGGCAGGTTGACCGTGTCGAGGTGGCCGGCGATGTCGAACAACTCGTTCTCGTCGTCGGGTAGCGCGCTGCGAATCTCGTAGCGAATTTGCTGCTTCCCGGCGGTGTTGCTCATCGCGATTTCGCTAATCAATCTATCACGGACTGGGTTCGGCTCCGGGTCCATGCTACGAACGCGCCGTGACTGACTTCGTACATTTTACGGGCACTAAGGAGTACCTGACTGACCCCGCTCTCGAAGCAGCCGTGAACGCGGCGATCGCGTTGGAGCGGCCCTTGCTCGTCAAGGGTGAGCCCGGCACCGGCAAGACGCTTCTCGCCAGGGCCGTCTCGGATGCGCTCGGTCTCGAGCTCATCATGTGGCCAGTCAAGTCGACCACGCGCGCGCAAGACGGGCTGTACGTCTACGATACGGTTCAGCGACTCTACGATGCGCGCTTCGGCGACGCTGGTCCGGACGGGGTGCGGGACATTCGACGCTACATTCGCAAGGGCGCGCTCGGACGCGCGCTCGCTTCGGACAAACGCGTGGTTCTACTCATCGACGAGGTGGACAAGGCCGACATCGAGTTCCCGAACGACTTGCTGCACGAGCTCGACCAAATGCGGTTTTTCATCAACGAAACCAACGAAGAGGTCGTCGCGAAGCACCGTCCGGTCGTCATCATCACGAGCAACAACGAGAAGGAGCTCCCGGATGCGTTCCTGCGCCGTTGCATCTTCCATTTCATCGATTTCCCGGAGCCCGACTTGATGAAACGAATCGTCCGAGTCCACCACCCGGAGACCGACAGCGAGTTGGTGGATCAGGCGATCGGCGCGTTTTTCGACGTGCGTTCGGTGCCACGAATGCGCAAACGACCGAGCACCAGCGAGCTCATCGACTGGATTGCCGTGCTGGCCAAGGCCGGCGTTGGCGCCGAGCGTATTCGAAACGAGCTGCCATTTGCCGGCGTGCTGGTCAAGAAGGAGCAGGACCAGCAAACGATGAGTGAAGCCAAGTCTGGCCGCTCACGGCAGTGGTGAGGCGCGTCCGGCGTTCGTCGTGGCTCGCGCCGTCCTGTGGGACAACGACGGGGTCCTCGTCGACACGGAAGCGCTCTACTTTCGGGCGACTCGTGAAACTCTGGACCGAGTCGGCGTAGCGCTCGATCCGCAATCGTTCGCGAGGATCTCACTCGGTCAAGGTCGGAGCCTGTTCGACCTCGCTCGCGACCACGGGTTCGACGACGAGGCGCTGGCAGAGCTGCGTGCCGAGCGTGACCAGCGCTACACCGAGATTCTCCGCGAGGGGGTCCAAGTCATGCCCGGCGTGCAAGATGCTCTAGAGAGTCTCTACGGGCGCGTGCCGATGGCGATTGTCACTAGCTCCAAACGCGATCATTTCGAGGAAATCCACCACCACACCCGATTGCTAGGTTTTTTCGACTTCGTATTGACGCCTGACGACTACGGATCGCACAAGCCCCATCCGGAGCCGTATCTCACCGCTGCCGAGAGACTCGGCGTCGAACCCCGTGACTGTGTGGCCGTCGAGGATTCCGAGCGCGGAGTGAATTCAGCGACCACCGCGGGCATGATCTGCTTGGCTATCCCCAACGAGCTCAGCCGTGGCGGCGACCTCTCCCGCGCCCATCAAATCTTGACGAACGCGAGCGAGGCCGCCGACGTGATCCGGTTGCTCGTGGATCGAGGCTGAAGAGGCGAGCCTCTACCGCCGTTGGCGTCGATCGTACTCTTTTTGAACGATGCGTCCGGCGACCTCACGACCACCGAGGCCGAAGGCGAGAGCTAGCGCGAGGCAAATCGCACCGAGTAGCAGGGCGAAGGCGATCGCGATGAGCTGCCTCCCCACGCCGAGTTGCTGCAACGCGATCATGGCGGCGAAGCTCACGATCGACACGTGGGCGACGGATCCTAGTGCTTTGAGTAGTCGATCTTGGGAGCTCCGAGTGAGCTGGTCGACCCGCTGGTGCGCCCATGCGCCAGCCCACATTCCCGCACCGAGCACGACCGCAGCGACCATGACGTTCGGAAGGAACGCGATGAGCGTATCCAGCATGCCCGCGAGCCCCTCGAGTTGCATCGTGGCCAACGCTTGGCGCAAGAACAACAGCACGACGATGCTCGCCACCACCAGTCCCGCGACGTCCGCCGGTGTGCTGAGGCCGTCGGTGCCGCTTTGGGCCAGCAAGTCGTCGGGCTCGTCGCCATCCTTCGTGCGATTGTCGCCGTGTACTCGGTCGTCGACGATCTTCTTGCTGTCTTTTTCTTGTTTCTTGGCGGCCTCGGACACCTCTTTGAAGAGCCCGATGTGCACCATCATCGTGTTGAAGCCCACGGCCGCAAGGAGACGAGCCGCTACGTTTCCTGCGATGCGAGCGAGCACGACGCCGATGGCCAAAAGCAGCCCGCCAACTAGAAGCTTCGGGAGATACGAGTAGATCTGCGTCAGCATCATGCCTAGCGGCACACTGATTTCAGCGATGTCGAGCCTGCCGACGGCGCTGATGGCGAAGTGCAGGAGGATGAACGCCATTGCGAGAGTGCCGAATATCGCCCCGAGGGATTGTCCCCGAAGCACGGCGCCGAAACCGAGCCGAGAAACCGCGCGGTCCAGGCCGACCTTGTCGAAAATTCCCGTGATGACCCCTCGCGCGACGCGCGCGAGCACGTAGCCGACGAGTATGAGAACCGCTGCCGCGACGATCTTCGGCAGATACGTCGTGACCATCGCAAACGCAGCGGAGAGCGGTGCGGCGAGCGCGCCGACCTTGAGCGCCTCGAGCACGGGGATCGCCGTGACGATGATGACGAACCAGTACGCCACGTCGCCGAGGGTCTGGCCGAGAGGTTCTTCGGCGCGTTTCTTCTTTTTCTTCTTCTTTCCGTCGGTCTTTGCTTCGGGCGGCGCTTCGCTGCCGGCGAGCTTTTCCATTTTCGCGACGATGCCGGTTTTGTCGAGCAACAAGATGATCCCGCGACGAACGAGCGTCGCCAAAAGGAAGCCTATGACGCCGATCACTACCGCCTTCAGGACGTTCGGGATCGCGCCAGTCAAACCGTCGAGTGCGGTCAGCACGGGACGGGTCACGGCTTCGATTTTTAGCTGGTCGAAGAACGCGACGAAGACGAACGCGAGCATCACGTAGTAGACGGTCTTGGAAATGGCGGTCTCGACTCTTTCGTCGTCGTCGCCGCCGCTTTCGAAACCGATGAGGTCAGCGACCTTGTCGTCGATCGTAGTTCTCTTGAGAGCGGCGAACACGATCCGTTGGACGACGAACGCAGCGAGCCAGCCGAAAATCAGCACGCCGAGCGCCGCGCCGAGCGTGGGCAGGTGTGGATACACGGTTTGCCAAAGTTGCTTCGCCCATTCCGAATTTAGCCATTCGGGCATTTGAGAGCCTCCTAGTGGGGTTTCACGGTTCAGCCGCGTCCGCGCTCACCGGTGCGCAGCGATCGCAGTGTGCAGGTCGCTCCCCCGATGACGCCCGCGGCGTCGATCGACGCTAACACGGTGACCTCGTGCCCGCCGCCGCGGGAGGTGTCGTCTCTGGCCTTCAGCGCGCTCGTTCGAGGATTCGGTGGATCTTCTCGGGGACGAGGCCGTGTCCCTCGGCCGCCGCCAACAGTGCCGCGTTGTCCGGGATGTCCGTGAGGAAGTTGCGCTCGTAGGGCGTGCCTGCGAGCCCGGAAATCCGCCGCAACAAAGGCGCCATCCCGCGCGACAGCGCATCGCGCGCCTGAGCTTCTTCACCCACGTCGAGATGAGCGCGGTGCAACGCGACGAACACCGTCGACTCGTTCAGCAGGCTTGGCGCGCCGCTTTCGAGGAGATTTGCGGCCTCCTCTGCCAGCTCGGCCGAGCGTGCGTGGTTGCCCGAGCGCCGCTCGGCCTCCGCCCAGACGCCGAGGGCGACCGGGAGCACGTCACGGTTTCCCGTCTCCCGATAGGCTTCGGCAGTCCGCTCTAGAAGCGAGCGAGCGCGACGAAGCGCTACTTCCTGGGTCCCCCGCAACAGCTCCCATCCTCGGTAGAACAACATTCCGAGGTTGGCGCGGTCCGGGGACGTCCACATGCCCGTGGCCGCGGCGTCGGCTTCGCCGCGGGCTTCGCCCACACTCGATTCGAGGCGCTTGTCGTTGCCGAAGGTGGCTCCCCAGCCGAGCAGGTTCATTTGCGTCCATCGGACGGCGCCCTTGCTGCCGATGGCGTCGCCGAGTGCCAATCCCGCTTCGAGCGAGGCGCGAGCCTCTTGTCGCGCGCCCAACGTCGTGAGCGCGAACCCCAAGTTGGTCGTCAGCATGGCTTCGCGCTCTTTCAGACCTGCGGCACGGGCGGCAGCTGCCGCGTTGCGGCGCGCGTCGAGCGCCGGGCCCACGGCGCCTCGTGTCTGGCGGAGAATGGCGAGTGTTTGCCAGCCATCCACCGCCGCACCACGAACGCCGCGCTCTTGGTCGAGCCTGAGCAGGCGTTGGGCTTCGGCTTCGGCCGGCCCGAGTGCTCCCTCGTAGGCCAGTCGGTACGCTAGCGCAGCAGAGTTGCGCCACTCTTCGTCGGCCAGCTCGAGCCTTTGTGCGGCATCTCGAGCTTCAGCGAGCCTTTCGTTGATGTCTTCGCCCGCGCCGCGCGCATCGTCATGGCGAGCTCGAGCGCCGCGGGCACGCACGCTGCTCGCTTCGTCGTGCACGTTCTCTTCCATCGCGACGATCGCCGTTTCACGATCGCTCGCCCGCGGGTCCAGGCGGCTCCACGCTTCGTCCAGGAAGCTCGCGCGTTGGAAACCCGAGACCTTTTCCGTGGCGAACGCGAGGGCGCGGTCCGCCATCTCGAGCGCGTCGGTCAGTGCGTTGGTGGCGAGTGCGCGCTGAGCAGCGAGGGCCCAGTGCTCTGCCGCGGCCTCGTGCTCGTCGCCCATGTCGAAGTGGCCCGCAACGGTCGCGGAATCTTCTCCCATGTCCGAGAGCCACTTGGCGGCGAGAGCGTGCAGCTCTTTACGCTCTCGTTCGCCGAGCGCGTCGTAGGCCACTTCTCGAACCAGCGCGTGTTTGAAGACCCACTCCCGTGCGTCGCTGAAACGCGCCGTGTGTTGCTCGACGAGCACCTCACGAGCGGCGAGCTCTTTCATCATCGCCTCGGCGTCGTCCATGCCGAGCGTTTCGAGCGCCGAGTCCCACACCGTCATGCCGAGCACGCTCAGCCGACCGACGGCGTCGCGGCATTCGTCATCGAGGCCGTCGAGGCTGGCCTGAATTGCCGATTCGATGGTCGGCGCGTGGTCGGTGATGTGACCCGAGGCCGTCATCCGTGCGAGCTCCTCGGCGAAGAGCGGAAGACCACCGGCTTGATCGGCGATTCGGTCGACGATGTCGTCGGGAGTGTCTTCGCCGAGTAGCGATTTGGCGATCGTGCGGGTCGCGCGCTTGGAGACCGGTCGCAGGTCGAGTCGGACGTGGTCGCGGCCGGCAAAAACCTCGTCGTGTTCTCTCCAGAACCCGGGACGGACGGCGGTCAAGAAGACGAGCGGCTGACCCGTGCCTCGTCCCATGACGTGGTCGAGCCAGCCGACGCTTTCAGGGTCCGCCCATTGCAGATCCTCCATGATGATGGCGGTGGCTTGTTGCGCCACGACCTGCATCACGAGATCGGTCATCGTCAACCAGAGCACGTCGCGGGCACCTCGGGGATCGAGACCGCGGGGAAGCGGCTCGTTCGCCAAGAGGCTCGCCAAGAGCGCGCGGTTGTCGGTGTCGAGGTCGCTTCGCGTGGCTGGTCCCAAGCGATTGACGATGGCGATTTCCGCCTCCTTGCTCGAGGTCCCCTTGGGCAGCTCGATGATCGCGCGGAGCACGTCCGCAGCCGCACCGAGCGCGTGTCGGCGACCATAGGCGTCGCTTCTTTGAAAGACGACGTGCGGAGGATCCGATTGCCCCGAGACTCGGGCGAGCACTTCGCGGCACAGCCGACTCTTCCCGATACCGGGTGGCCCGGTCACGCTGACGACGATCGGCGTCGAGTCGCTACGCGAGCGTTCGAAGGCGCTCATGACCTGAGCGAGCTCGGGTTCTCGTCCGACGAACGGCGCACCGCCGGCCAGGTCGCCTTTCACCGCGCGAAGTTGATCTCCGACGATCGAAGACCCGTCGGACCGAGCACGGAACTCGTAGCGACCGCGTCCCAGCTCGCTCGTCGTCGAGTCGGCGAGAACCGTGCTCGGAGCGGCGTCTCGGGCGAGCGACGACGCGCGGTCGACCACTTCGCCAACAGGTTTCACCTCTCCCTGGGGGGCGAGCATGTTGACCCGCGCCCGCCCACTCGCGATGCCGACTTGCGCCCCCGACCGCGCCAAGCGCCTGCCCACGTCGAGGGCGGCGACCGCTTCGGTGCCCACGGCATGGCGGGCACCGAAATGCGCCACGATGGCGTCCTGACCGAGCGGTACGGCGTCCGCACCGCGTTGCCGGAGGCCGTCGAGGGCTCGTTCCCGTAGCGCCTCGGTGGCGAAGTGGATGGCGACGATCGTCGTGACGAGGCGTGAGGCGCCGGATCCGAGCCGGGTGGACATGATGTCTCCCGGGGGAACTTGCGACCAACTCACCCGGGACAGCTCGAGCTCCGACAGGGTCTCGAGCAACTCGTCGGCGCTCTGAGGTCGTTCGCTGGGGTTCGTGGCGAGCATCCCGTTGATCAGTGCGTCGAGTGCCGGCGGACAATCCGGCCGCAGATCGCTCAGCCGAGGTGGGGGGGTCGTCACCAGACGAGCGAGTGTCGCGATCGCCGTTGGACCGACGTGGGGCGGTCGACCGGCGACGAGCTCGAACAACGTCGCGCCGAGAGAGTAGATGTCCGAGCGGGCGTCGACCGGCGCGTCACCGCGGGCCTGTTCCGGCGCCATGTACGCCGGAGTTCCGACCACGTCTCCGGTGTTGGTGACCGTGATGTGGATGTCCTCGGTCATTGCGACGCCGAAGTCGACGAGCTTGGGGGACACATCGAGCTCGGTCGCGTCGGGATGCGGAGAGCTGACCAAAAAGATGTTGCCGGGTTTGATGTCGCGGTGCACGACGCCGCCGTCGTGAGCCGCGGCGAGCGCGGTGGTGACGAGGCGAGCGAGCTCGACGACTTGGGGTAGGCTGAGCGGATCCCGTCGCTGGCGCGCCGCCACGTCTTCGCCGTCGAGCCACTCCATCGCGACGTAGGGAAGGGTCGAGTCCTCGAGCATCCCCGAGCTGACGATCTTGACGATGCCCGGATGGTCGAGGCCCGCGAGCAGCTCTCCCTCGCGGCGGAGGCGCACCTCTTCTTTCGGCGCCACACCTGCGTCCGCAGCGATGACCTTGAGCGCCACGTACCGCTCGGTGACCAGGTCGTACGCCCGATACACGATCCCGACGCCACCGCGGCCGACCTCGCGTTCGACCACGAAGCGCCCGCCGATGCGGCGACTCTCGTCCGCGGGGCTGATCACCGGACCAACCAGGGTAGTCGCGAGAGAGCCGCCCGTCGACCGTCCTCGAATGTGGTATCTCTTGGGCGCTACAGACCACGCCGTTGGCGGCTGAGAGCCGGAACACCCCATGCTGGAACGGGTTGCACTGCACCAGACGCGCCTGCGGGTCCCCGGGGTAGGCCTGGATGCCCGAGGCGTCGCGCTCGGCGCCCGAGGGCTCGTCCTCTTGCCATCGCTGGATCGTCTGGTCGCCTTTTTGGCGATATACACCGCCGACCACGGTCTCGACGGGGTCATCGGGGGACTGAAGATCGAGGTCGTCCGGTCGAAGCTCGGAACGCGCGAAATCGCGTTGTCGTTCGATGCCGGTTCGAGCGACCGGCTCGACAGGATCGGGGAAGTCGCACGACTCGCCGGTGGTTTTTCTTTCACTGGTACGACGCGGCACTTCGTTCAGTACCGCGATGCGGCGGCACCGTTCGGCTACGACGCGAGCGAGATTGCGGCGACCGACGCCGCGCTTGCGCTCTATCACGCGACCTTCACCCAGACCTACGACGTGGAGAAGCAAGTCGACCTGAAAGCGTTGTTGCTCAGAATGTCGCCAAATCCCGATCCCGGGACCGAGGCGCTCGACGGGCCGCTCTGGATCCTCGCCGAGCCGGGGCTCGGGCCGAGCGTGCTCAGCTACTTCGTCCGGTCCGGCGTCCGCGCGAGCGCGGCGGTGGCCGAGTGGCCGCCGGCGACGAGTTTCGACGACGCACCGGTTCGGCGCTGGCTGTTCGAGGTCGAGGACCTGCCGCGGCGAACATGGCCGCTCTTCGCTTCTTTGCCTGGTGTCACCGTCTATCGCCCGGTGGCCCGAGGCGTTGCAGTCGAGCAGGGCTATCGGCATCCGGTCTCGTTGCGCGCCTGTCCGGTGTTCGACGAAGCGGGGCTATTGTTCATGCGGGGAACCGCACCTCCCCTCGAGCTCGGCCGTGTTCCGGTGTTGGGCGACGTCCGGTCGCTGGCACGGGTCGCCCTCGCCGACGAGGGCTCTTCGGCTGCGCTCGTCGCTCCAGGTGGCGGTGCCGCCCCGGAAATTCGCGTTCCGCTGCGATTGTTGCCGGGGCGCGCGCCTCCGAGCGCCGTCGCTGCGACCTTGGTTCCGAAACACGAGCTCGGACTACTGCGACGGCTGGTCTACGCCCTGGGTGCGGATGCGGTGCGGACCACGCGCTTTGCGGTGACCGAAATCGGTGCGTTCTTGATTCGGGACCGCGGGATCGAGGCGGTACCGCTCGGGCATTTCTATCGCCGCGTTCATCCCGCAGTCTACGTGCCGAGTGGTCTCGAGCTCGTGCCTTCGGTCGACTCCGACGTCCTGTTCTCCGCCTTGGGCAGTCCTTCGGGAAAAATCGTGTTCTTTCGCCCCGACTCGAATGCGTTGGCGGTGGACGAAGCCGCCTTCGTGCCGTTGGAGAACGCGATACTCGATGCCACCGCGTGGGCACCGCTCGATGCCACGGCCATCGAGCCTCTTCTCACGACCGAGACTCCTACCGCGTGGTTTTCCCCGCTCGGCCTGCGGCCACTGAAAGGCGCAGACAAGGCGTGAGCGTGGCGGACGTGCACGTTCAACAATTTGCCGAAGATCTGGCGGAGCGCTTGCTTCTGCCGCTCGTCGTCGGTGGGCGACTCGAGCCGCTGCCGCCCATCGGCGAGGCGCGAGCCGTCGTGATCTCCGAGATGCCACCCAATGTCGTCGGTGAGTCGGGCCCGGGGCTCGAGCGGGCGCGCCTGGCGGTCATCCGGCGTTTGTGCCCCGTGGACGACGTCATGGATTTCGACTCCTGCGAGTGGCTGATTGCGTGCGCCGTCAACGATCTGCTTCAGGCGACGAGCCCCTTTCTCGTCGGTACATTTGGCAAAAATAGGCCCCGCCGAATGGTCGAGATGGTTGAAGGCACGCTGGACCGGGTGACCGAGCCAAAGACCCTAGCGCGCGCGCTGATGCGGCACTCGCTGCTGTCGCGTCTGCTCGAGCTCGTGAGGGTCGATACCGAAGTCTCGTGGTGGGTGGGCAGTGAGACCGTACGCGGGATCGAGCCGCCGGCGCGGCTAGTCTCCTGGCCGTCGCTTCGCCGCGTTCGTACCGAGCAGACGAAGGTCGGTCTCGCGGAAATGCCGGGCGAGCAGCCCTGGGCAGACGTTTGGATTCGAGCGCTCGCCCGCGTGGTCGCCGCTTCGCCGCTGACCGACTTGCAATCGCTCGGACGACGCTCCCCGCCGTTCTCCATGACGGGTAGCACGCTCGGTCTCCTGCAGACCCATGCGGGACGCGCCGTCGCCGCGCGAGCGATCGAGCGGGGCCGTTTCCGAGGCCGAGCCCCGGAGTTGCTGCGTCAGGCCGCGGAAGCCGTCGCTCGCGTCGACGATGATGCCGCCGGTGTCGTGCTCCGGTTCGCCGATCAGGTAGAAGAGAGGAGTCGACAAATGGAGGAGTTGAGCGCATGACGAGAAGCGCGCGGAAATATGTGCTCCCCGGGGCGTTGCTCTTCGTGATCGGGCTCGTGGCGGTGGATTCTCCGGCGCAACCCTCGCCGATCCCCCCTCCGCCGCCGGGAGCGACGGCAGGCACCGTTCCCGTCGGACCAACCCCCCCTCCGCCGCCACCACCACCAGCGGGCCAACCCCCGCCATACGGGCAAGCCCCGCCGCCGGGCCAAGCCCCGCCGCACGGCCAGCCAGCACCAGCGGGCCAGGCGCCGCCCACCGGCGCCTATCCGGGTCCCGCGCCTCACCTCGCCGAGGCACCGCTCGCCAAGCCGAGGAAGCGGCGCGCGGAAGTCTTTTTGGGCCTGGGTTACGGCGACGCCGTTTGCGACGACGAAGAGCCGACGAGCAGCTGTCCGGTCGACGGGGCCGCCACCTTCTTCTTGGGCGGAGGGTGGCGAGCCAAAGGACACCTTTCTCTCGGCGCCGAAGTCGCGTTTTGGTCCTACCGCGTGCGCGACGCCTGGCAGGGCCAGCTCAGCAACCCGGCGCAGGACACCAAGGTTTCTTCGGTCTACTTCGGCCCGTATCTGCGTTGGTATTGGTTCGACGACAAGAAGATTGATCCCTTCTTGCAGTTCGGGCTGGGCATCGGCGCATTCAGCGTCGAGGGGGACACGCCGACGGAAACCTATCGTTTTACTGCCCGCGGCATCACCATCCCGCTCGGCATCGGCGTCGAGTGGACGATCGGGGAGCACTTTCGCTTGGGACCACAGGCGCTCGCCTATTTGCAAAAGACCAACGAGATCTGCGAGAGCGTGAGCGGATCCGACGAGATTTGCAGCAATCCACCCGGCGATGAGGGGAACGCGCTTCCGTGGCGGCTCTCGCTGACCGCCACGATAATCTTCGGAAAGAAACACGAGGCCGAATGAGCGATTCGCGAAACGGGGGCGCCACCGTCGGCAAGATCCTTCGAGAGCAAGGGGTTCGCTTCCTATTCACGCTGTGCGGTGGGCACATCTCGCCGATTCTCGTCGGCGCAAAGGCCCATGGCGTGACCGTCGTCGATGTGCGGGACGAGAAGAACGCCGTGTTCGCCGCAGACGCGGTGGCTCGGATGACGGGCATTCCCGGTGTGGCGGCCGTGACGGCGGGGCCGGGGGTTACCAATACCATCACCGCGGTCAAGAACGCCCAGATGGCCCAGTCGCCCCTGGTGATCCTCGGAGGCGCCACGGCCACGCTGCTCAAAGGTCGCGGCTCGCTTCAAGACATCGACCAGTTGTCGATCATGGCTCCGATCACGAAGTGGTCGACGACGGTCAAGTCCGTGGCGAACCTCGGGCCCACCGTCGAGAAAGCGTTTTCCGTAGCGCGCTCCGGACTTCCTGGTCCGGTGTTCGTCGAGGTACCGGTCGACTTGCTCTATCCGGAACACATGGTTCGAGAGATTTTCATGAAAGAGAGCGGAGTCCGAAACACCGACAGCATCGGTGCGAAGGCGCTCGAGCTCGTCATCCGCGGGTACCTCTACCGCCAGTTTCACGCGCCGCGCATCAATCTCGAGCTGCCGTTTCCGAAGGCGACCGACGGCAAGAAGACCGCGGTCGCCGAGGTTCGTGCCGCCGCCGAGGCGCTGCGAAAAGCCGAGCGGCCCGCGCTGGTCGTGGGAAGCCAAGCACTCGTGAACTGTGACGATGCCGAGCGGGTTGCCGATGCGGCGCGCGCCCTGGGCGTGCCGACGTTCCTGGCCGGGATGGCCCGGGGGCTTCTAGGTCGCGACTCCGACATCCAGTTTCGACACAAGCGTGGCAATGCGCTTCGAGAGGCGGACGTCGTGCTCGTAGCGGGTTTCCCGTTCGATTTTCGCCTCGGCTACGGCCGAAGCATCAACTCGAAGGCGAAGGTCATCGCTGCGAACCTGAGCCCGACGGAGCTGAGGAAGAATCGCCGCCCCCAGATCGCCGCGCAGATGCACGCGGGCGATTTCCTCGTCGAGTTGTCGAAGCAGATGCGGTCGGGCTGGAACGCAACATCGAAGAGCGCTTGGTTCGAGAAGCTCCGGGCGCGCGAGTCGGCGCGCGACGAGCAGATCGCTTCGCAGGCGGCTGAACCCACTGAGCTCGTCAACTCGCTCGACTTCTTTCAGCGGCTCGACCGAAAAATGTCGAACGACGCCGTTCTCGTCGTCGATGGCGGAGACTTCGTCGCCACGGCGTCCTACATTCTACGGCCGCGCGCGCCGCTCTCGTGGTTGGATCCCGGCGCGTTCGGTACCCTCGGGGTCGGAGGCGGATTCGCAGTCGGGGCGTCACTCGTCCGCCCGAATGCCGAGGTCTGGCTCGTCTACGGCGACGGCAGCAGCGCGTACAGTTTGAGCGAAATCGACACTTGCGTTCGACACGGTCTCGCCCCCATCGCGCTCATCGGGAGCGACGGCGCGTGGGCGCAGATCGCGCGGGAGCAAGTCGAAATGCTGGGCGACGATGTCGGCACGGTGCTGCGTCGGTCGCCCTACGAGAAAGTCGCCGAGGGGTACGGCGGCGTGGGCCTGTTGCTCGACGATCCTTCGAAGATCGACTCCACGCTCGACGAAGCAAAAAGAATCTCGGCGTCGGGCAAGCCCGTGGTCGTCAACGTGCACATCGCCGCCACGGACTTTCGAAAAGGGTCCATCTCCATGTAGCTCGCGTCCGAGCCTGAAAGCCGTATACTCCGGAAGGATGGCTTGGGTAGGGTCGCGAGCGCGCCGTGGCGCGCGTGTTCTGGTCATGTTGGGCGTGCTCTTGGCCCTCCGGGCGTGCGGAGGCAGCGGGTTCTCCACCGCCGGTGACAGCGAGGCCGGCGCGACGGGCGACGCGAGCACGGGTACCGGAGGCACCGCAGGTGGCGGTGGCGGCGGCGGCGGCGGCGCGCCGACGACGTGCACGGGGCCGTCGGATTGCGACGACGGGGACCCGTGTACGAATGACGATTGCGGTGTCGATTCGACCTGCACGAGCAAACCGAAGTGCGGAGGCGACCAGGAATGCTGCGACGGCGCGTGCGGAGAATGCTGTAGCGATGCGGATTGTGACGACCAACTCGCTTGCACCAACGACTCGTGCTTCGCGGGTTTCTGCGTCTTCAACCCCGACGACGATCAGTGCGATGCCACCGAATACTGCTCGACGAGCGTCGGATGCCGCCTGATCGAAACGTGCGCGGGCGGTGTCGCCGACGAGTGTGACGATGGCGACCCGTGCAGTGACGACGTATGCGTCAGCGGCGAGTGCGAGCACAATCGTTGCGACGGTGGCGAAATCTGCTGCCCCGGCGTCGGATGCGGGCAGTGTTGCTCGAATTCGCAATGCGAAGACGGCGACCCGTGCACCGCAGACGAATGCCTCGACGGTCAATGCGCAACTGGGCCGTCGTGTGCTCCGGGCCAGCAGTGCTGTTCATCCAACGGTACCTGCGGGCAGTGTTGCTCGGCGTCCGAGTGCAACGATTCCGTAGCCTGCACCCTCGACCTCTGCGTCGACGGAGGGTGCAACAACCCCCCCGACGACGATCGGTGCGCGGCGAACGAGTACTGCGACCCGGTCAACGGGTGCACGGTGATTCCCGCGTGCAGCAATGCGAGCGATTGCGACGACCAGAACCCCTGCACGACGGAGTCGTGTGCCGGGCAGCAGTGCCAGTTCCAAATTTGCGGGTCGCCTCAGCTCTGCTGCTCCACCGGGTGTGCGCAGTGTTGCGACAACCTCGACTGCGACGACGGCGTCCAGTGCACCGACGACTCCTGTGCGGGTGGCGGCTGCACGTCGACCCCGAACAACAGTCGCTGTCCGTTGGGCAAGAGCTGCCATCCGGTTTTGGGGTGCATCGAGTGTCAAACCGCAAGCGAGTGCAATGACGGCAATCCGTGCACGAGCGACGCTTGTATCGGAAACGTGTGCAGTCACGTCGGGGCGTGCGATGCGACCGAGAGATGTTGTTCCGGAGTCGGTTGCAGAGAATGTTGCTCGGATCTCGATTGCTCCGGTCAGGTGGATCTCGGCGCGTGTTTGATCGGCTCGTGTACGACCGAAGGCTCTTGCGAGCAGCGATCGGGTTGCCCGTCGGGTTTTGTCTGCTGTCCGGGCGCTCAGGGATGCCGACAACAGTGCGACCCGGTCGGATCGGGTGGCGCTGGCGGCACCGGTGGAGTTGATGGTGGGGGTGGCGTGCCCGGTGTCGGTGGTGTCGGTGGTGTCGGTGGCGTCGGTGGCGTCGGTGGTGTCGGTGGCGTCGGCGGCACGGCCGGGCTGGGCGGGTCGGGATCCGGGGCCTCTGCCGGTGGTGTGGGCGCCAACGGCGGAAGCGGCTGAACGACAGACGACGCTCCCGTCGGAGCAGATTCGCCGTATGGTCTCCGTTTTTCGAACCGTCGCCGCCATCGACTGGTCGGCGTGGGCTCCGACTCATCGAGCGACGCTGTTGTTCGTGGTTCGCGATGGGCGGATTCTCCTCATCCGAAAGAAGCGAGGTCTCGGCGCGGGGAAGATCAACGGTCCGGGCGGGAAGATCGACGAGCATGAATCGGCGCGCGCCGCTGCGATTCGCGAAGTACAAGAGGAGCTCGGGGTGACGCCGATCGGGGTCGTCGAGCGTGGCGAGTTGAGCTTCCAGTTCGTCGACGGCTATTCGATTCATGTGGTCGTCTTCGATGGATCCGACGTCGACGGCGAGCCCGAGGAGACGGATGAGGCCGTGCCTCTTTGGACTCCGATCGACCGAATTCCGTACGCCGAAATGTGGGCAGACGACGAGCTGTGGCTCCCGCTGTTGTTGAATGGGCGGAGGTTCTCTGGCCGCTTCGTCTTCGACGGCGACGAGATGCTCGACCACCTGGTCGACGTCGAATGATCGCCTCGCCCCGGGTGTGCCGCTGGTGGCACACTCCGGCCTTCTGGCCAGGCCGTTTTCACCTTGAATCCGGCGGCACGAGGCGTGCATCGTGCGTGTCGATCCGAATCGCGTGCTCCGGCGGAGGGAAACATGATCTCGACACATTCACTTCGACTGAGGTTGCTGGCGACGCTCGTCACCGGCGGCGTGGTGGCGACCACGGCGCTCGCCGGCTGCGGGGGACGAGCGGAAGGAGACGGTCCGGGCACCGCTGGCCCTCCCGGAGGGCCCGGCCCAGAGCCACCGGCTACGAGCAATCCGCCACAGAATCCGCCTCCCTCGACGCCTACGGCGACGCCGCCGCCGACCGCGACGCCGCCTGGGCCCCCGCCTCCCACGTCGCAGCCACCCGCGCCGCCCCCACCGACCTCGCAGCCACCCGAGCCTCCGCCGCCCGAGCCGCCCATCGGGCCATGTGAGTTCGGCTCGCCGAACGACGTCTGCATTCCTCCGGACGAGCTCGGCAGCTGGGTCGACATTCAGGGTCCATTCGGTGGCGACGCCCCGGCTCCGGATCCGGGTTCAGGCGAAGTGGCTCCCAACGGATGTCCCGTCGCGAGTCGGCTCGACGACGGGTGTTGCAACCCCGCCAGCTATGGGCCGTGGCGAGAGGGTGAGAACTGCTGCTACCGGTTCTGTTCGTCCGCGTGCTGCGGCCGACCGTTCCTGGTGGGTGACGAAGCCCGCGTGGCCCCGATCGCCGAGCGGTCGGACTGGCTCGGCGCCGACCGTCGGCTCGTAGCGCCCTCCGATGCCAATGCCGATGCCATCGACGCGGTGACCAGGAGTCGACTGGCCCGCGCGTGGCAAGAGGACGCCCAAATGGAGCATGCGTCGATCGCGTCATTTGCGCGCTTCACGATCGAGCTGCTGTCGCTTGGCGCGCCGGCGGATCTCGTCGAAGACGCTCAGCAGGCCGCTCTCGACGAGGTCGAGCACGCCAAGCTCTGCTTCGCCCTCGCTTCGAGGTTTGCGGGTGAAGACCTGGGCCCGGGCCCACTGGACATGACCGGTGCGTCGCCGGCGACAACCATGGAGCAGTGTGCCGTGGCTGCCGTGATCGAAGGCTGCATCGGGGAGACCATTGCCGCCGTGATGGCCGGCGAACAGGCGCGCCGCGCCACGGACTCTCGAGTCCGCGACGCCTTGAGCAAGATAGCCGACGACGAGGCGAAGCACTCCGAGCTCGCATGGCGGTTCGTCCGCTGGGCAGTAGGGAAGGGTGGCCACACAGTGCGCCGCGAAGTGGCCAACGCGTTCCTACGCGCTCGCAGCGCCGACAACATCACTCTGCCGGACCGCCCGGGCGGCGTGCAGGTCGCGTCGTGGCATGCCAATGGCCGCCTGACTGACCGCGAACAGATGAGAGTGCGAGAGTCCACGTGGCGCGACGTCATCGAGCCGTGCGTGGCGGAGCTTCTCGACGTCGCGCCCGCGAGCTACCCCGCGGACTCCCGCGTCACAGAGCCCCCGCCGAGCCACGCCCAGGCGTGACAGCACGACTTTTCGAGTGATCACAGTCCCGGGGACTAGTCTCGGGCGCCGAGCGCTCGATCGAGGTTGAACGCCGCGCTGATGATCCCCAAGTGGGTGAACGCTTGCGGGAAGTTGCCGAGAGCTTCTCCGCTGTTGCCGGTCTCTTCAGCATAGAGGCCGAGGTGGTTGGCGTAGCCCAGCATCTGCTCGAACATCATCCGGGCTTGCTCGAGGCGCCGCCGATCGGTCCGACCCGCCCTCGTGAGCGCTTCCACCAGCCAAAACGTGCAGATGTTGAACGTGCCTTCTTCGCCGCTCAACCCGTCGTCGGTTTCTCTCGTGTTGTAGCGGTAGACGAGACTGTTCGATACCAAGCCGCCTTCGGCAGGCCCGCGAAGGGTGGCGTCGAGAGTGCTGAGTGCCCGGGGATCCGTCGGGGAAAGGAAAAACACGAGCGGCATCATCAGGTTCGAGGCGTCGAGAGCGTCGCTGCCGTAGCTCTGCACGAACGCCTGTCGATCTTCGCTCCAGCCGTTTTGCATGATCTCTTCGTAGATTTCGTCGCGTACTTTCATCCACCGGTCGCGCTCGGCGGGGAACGAACGTTTGTCGGCGAGGCGCAGACCTCGGTCGAGCGCTACCCAGCACATGAGCTTCGAGTACACGAAATGTCGCTGCCCCCCTCGGACCTCCCAAATGCCCTCGTCCGTGAGTTTCCAGTGGTCGCACACCCAGTTGACCAGCCGGCGAAGGTGCTGCCAGAGGTCGTACGAAATCGGCGACCCGTACTTGTTGTAGAGGTACACCGAATCCAACAGCTCTCCGTAGATGTCGAGCTGGAGTTGGCCGAACGCTCCGTTGCCGATGCGCACCGGGCGAGACGAACGGTAGCCATCGAGATGGTCCAGAGTCTCCTCCGTGAGCTCGTGGGCGCCGTCGATGCCGTACATGATCTGAAGCGAGCCGTCCGGGTTGGGCTCGTGGCAGCGAGCGTCGAGCCAATTCATGAATTGAGCGGCTTCTTCGGTGAAGCCCACTCGCAACAGCCCATACAGGGTGAACGCCGCATCGCGGATCCAAGTGTACCGATAGTCCCAGTTTCGCTCTCCGCCGATGCCTTCCGGCAGACTCGTCGTCGGAGACGCCACGATGGCGCCCGTCGGCTCGTAGGTGAGGAGCTTGAGCACGAGCGCCGAGCGGTGAACCATTTCGCGCCAACGCCCACGGTAGGTGCATTGACTCAACCACGTCCGCCAGTACGAGACGGTATGCTCGAGTAGCTCCTGAGCGCGTTTCCCGTCGACGGCGAAGTGCGTGAGATCAGCGCCAGAGACGCGTCCGAACGTGAACACGGCAGTTTCGTTCGAATCGGCTGTGAGGGTGAGCTCGCTCACGACGCCGGAGCCATCGAGTCTTGTCGGGTGACTCGAGCTGAGCGCGAGGTCGATGTCCACCGTATGAAACACGGCGCCGCCCTCTATGATCTCGGTTTCGTGCTCTCCCCGCGCGTAGTCGAAGGCCGGTGAGCACTGCATTCGAAAAGTCATCGCACCGCGGACCACCCGGACGATGCGGATGATTTGATGTCGCCCTGGAGCGCCCGCCTCGAGACCCACGGGCATGAAGTCGATGACCTCCCCCACGCCGTCGGGCGAGAGGAAACGAGTGATGAGCACGTTCGTATCCGGCCAGTAGAGCTGCTTGTGACGTACTCCGTCGATGGTCGGGCTGATGCGAAAGTGACCGCCCTTCTCGTCGTCCAGAATCTTCGCGAAAACGCTGGGCGAATCGAAGCGCGGCGGGCAGTGCCAGTCGATGGATCCGTTCAACCCAACCAGCGCGACCGTGTGAAGGTCGCCGATGACTCCGTAGTTTTCGATTGGTTGATATGACACCGGGAATCTCGCGCTTCGCGCTAGAGAGTACCTGGCTTCAGGGGTCGGGTGTTCGACGGATCTCGAGCGGCGTCCGTTGACCTGGCTATGCCCCCAACACCGGCCGCCGCGGTCACCGTGAAAGCGCCGGTCGGTGGCGTGAGCTACGGCGCCTGTCGCTGAGGCCGGCGTCAACGCCGCGGGGCGCGCGATCGGCGGGTTCGACGTCGTTTCGGTGCCAAGGTGTCCCCCGAGACGGGCTCGACGATGGGCCGGAATCCGATGGCCGACAGGTCACCCGCAGTCACGACTCGACCGTTGGCCACGCCGGCGACACGTGCGAGCAGGCCCTCGAGCTCCGCCTCATTGCCGGGCCACGTGTGCTCGGTCAAGAGCTTGAGGGCTTTGGCATCGATGCCGAGCGGTTCTCCGCGTCGAACTCGCACGCCCGTCCGAGCGAGGCCATCCAGGACCAGAGCGCGAATGTCCTCCGCGCGGTCCGCCAGCGTGGGCAGAGTCGCCACCGAATCCCCGAGCCACGGCCTGAGGCTTTTACTCAGGCGACCGGCTTGGACGAGGCCATCGACGGGCTCTCTCGTCGTCGCGATCAATTGCTGACGCTGCACGCTCGAACGAGGAGGGAGTGCAGCCTTTTTTGCTAGCGTCCGAGCGATCGACTCCTGCACTTCGAGAGGCAGCGCCGCGACGTCCAGCAGCAGCAAGGTTCCGCCATCCGCGAGCAACAAGGGTGAAATGTCAGCGTCGTCCCACCTCGCGAGACTGTGCTCGATGCTCGATGCCCCATCCACGACGACGAAGGGGCCTCCTTTACGCGGGCTGGCGAGGTGAAGGACCGCAGCCCACCCTTTGGCGTCCACGCCATGGGGCACTTCGAGGGTGGCCGGCGCGTTGACGCGCCCGAGCTTCTCGATGTGCTCGACTGTCTGGCGCGCGGCTGGGCTGTACAGAGCGACTCGCACACCGCGCGCGAGCATCTCGGCGCGCGCCGTGTGTCGCCCGGCCTCGCCATGAATGATGTGCTCGAGCCGTTCTCGCTCGTCATCCACCTCGTCCGCGTGAGCGATCGCTGCGAGCTCGCGGCTGCGCGAGCGGGCCAGGGCCGACGAGACAGCCAAGAGCGCGCTGATTCGATCCGCCAGCACGCGTACCGCGCGCGCCTCTTCGAGCGTCATGGGCGCGGTCCGCGCACCACGCGGCAACAAGATGAATCCAATGGGTCCATCCTCGTCGAGCACGATGGTCGCCGAGAACGCCCGACGATGGTCGAACCAGGCCAACAACGGACGCACCTCGGGTTTGCGAACCTGCACGTGCCGAAGCGCTTCCGCGCGAAGTGTGCGCTCGGGCTCGTTGAGCGCGAGCTGGTACAATCGTTCGGGAGCTTTCGATTGCGCGGTGTGCAGGTAACCCGCGAGGTCGACGCTGAGCACCTCCTCGGGGTTGCTGCGCCATAGCTCGGGGCGCGCTCCCGGAAGTGACGTCGTTCCGCTGAGCTCCATCAGTGCTGCGCGAATCGCAGCGTCTGGCTCGGGCTGCAGAGCTCCGCGGCTGGCACTGTCGATGGCGTCGAGCCAGCGAGATTGCTCCGGGCCGAGGGGGCGAGCCACCGCGCGAGCAATCAGACCCACGATGATCGCCAGGCAACAGCCGGCGAGGGTGACGGTGCCGGCGTGTGCTGGAGCTTCCCGAGCAAGCACGCCAGAAAAAAGCGCGACCGGCGCACCCAGAATCATCACCGCGAGAATTCCTCGAAGCGCAATCGAAACGGTGGTCGGCTCGCGGGTGGTGGCCGTCCAGGCCGAGCTCATCGATGCGGCGATGACCGCAACCGGCAGAACCCGGTCCGGTGGCGCGACGTCCAGGCCCGCCGCGGGCACGCCGACAGCAAACGCGGTCAGTCCGAGCGCCAGCGCGCCCGACGCACGGTCTCCGACGCCGAGCTCGAGCCGCCGCACCGAACGGAGTCGCCACGCGGCTGCGATGAGCACGAGCAGGCTGCCGATTCCTGCCGTAGTGGTGGCGTAGTCCACCGCCAACGGATCGAGCACGATCGACCGCGAAGGCAGCAGCACTCGGGCCGCTGGGATCGCCACCGCGATGCCCCAGAGCAAACCGGCAAACGCTGCGGCATCGACGGATCTCGTCGATGGGTGTGGCTCGAGGATCCCTCCGGGCGGTGCGATGCGAGCGAGCGCCATCAGGCCGGCGACCGCGGCCGTACCCGTTCCGACGTTGGCAG
>JAJDAH010000239.1 GCA_029261965.1 Polyangiaceae bacterium | reverse complement strand
CAGGTTGTCGCCGACCGAGAAACCCCAGCTCTCGCCCGAGATGTCGTCACCCACAATCTCGATGTCCCGTGGATCTCCCACGCCCAGGCCGTCGGCGTGCGCCACGTTGATGTACTCGAGCTCCATCGGATCGAAGCCCATCATTTTCGCCGCGACGGCATCGATCGCCACCTGGTCATCGCTGGCGAGCATGTAGTCCTTGATGACCGGGAACATCGTTCGCGGTCCGGGTCCGTTGCCGGCGGTGGTGCCGTCCATGATCGCGAACAAACCCGAGTGGATCTCCTTCTGGATCGCGAGCAAGTCGACGAGGGTGCGGTGGATCCACGAGTGCGTGTAGTGGCGCTTGGTGTTGAGTAGACCTCCGAAAGCGTTTTTCATCGCTCCGGTGGTGGTCGTGTAGATGTGGCACTTCTGCGTGGGCAGATGAACGATGTTCTTGCCGAAGAAGTAGTCGGGGATTTGCACGCCCTCGGGGAAAATGTCCGGCAGCACGTGCAGCCGCGCCTTCGGGCGGTACTCGACCCACTTCATGTCCGAGTCCTTGAAGTTGTAGAGGACCGGGATCCCGTACTTCTTGAAGAGCGGGACGTAGTTGTTGAGGTCCTCGCCCTTGAAGGCGTTGGTCACCACGGTCTTGTTCTGCACGCAGGAGACGTCGTCGAATCCCGCTTTGCGGAGCGAGAGGATCGTCGCCTCGAGCTGCCACGGCGTCGTGTTGGCCCCCGGGAACGGGTAGTGCCACGAGATGTTGTCCTTGAGGATGGTGGTCGCGCCCGGGTCGAGCGCGTCCTTCATGCCGGCGAGCTCGCACACCCGGTCGATGTCCTCGAGGACGGACTCGGGCTTCACTTTCAGGACGGCAACTTTGGATTTGGAGGCCATGCGCGAGAAGCTAGCCAGCGCCCCAAACCCGCGCAAGACGAGGAACGTGGAGCCTGTGTGGAGAAATCGCGCAGAAAATCTGGGTCCGCAGCGATTCGCCCTGACGCTCCGGTCGATTTCGACCTTGACCTCGAACAGCCTCGTTGTGCATATACATACCGGATCGCATGTAGGTGCAAGGCTGAATGCTCCGGCCGGCGCCCAGGAGCAAGGACCGCCAGGTGACCGAAATCCAACCGCAACCCGCCCCGAGCCCCAAGCCGAGGCAGCGTCGCAGCCAAGCCGAGCGAAGCGCCGAGACCCGCGCGCTCCTGCTCGACGTCACCGTCGAGTGCCTGGCGGAGCTCGGGTACGCTGGGACCACGAGCAAGATTGTCGCTGAGCGTGCGGGATTGTCCCGAGGAGCGCAGCTGCACCACTTTGGCACCAAAGCCCAGCTGGTGACCGGCGCCCTCGAGCACTTGTTTCAGCGTCGCGTGCAAGAGTTTCGTCGCGGCCTCGAGCAGCTTCCGGACGACGTCGATGCCACTGGCCCTGCGCTCGAGCTTCTTTGGTCGATCCTGAGTGGTCCGAGCGGCTACGCCTATCTCGAGCTGGTGAGCGCGGCGCGAACCGATCCCGAGCTTCGGGAGTGCATCGTGCGCGAGAACGCCAAGATCGACGCGCAGGTCGACGAGCTCTTCGCAGAGATTTTCGTGAGCAAGCCGGGATCCGAGGGGTTCCTCGAGATTGGTTGGACGGCGATCATGGGGTTGATGGAGGGACTCGCCCTCGAATTGGTGGTGCGTCGTGACGACGCACGCGTGGACGGCGTCATCCAGATGCTCAAGCAGCTCGCGCCGACGGTGATGACGCTGAAGAAGCCGTCACGTGCATCGTCGGCAGCGGCGTTTGTTCCTTCCGACGCGAACCACTAGGCTCGGCTCGTATGAAACGACGCCTCGAAGACTTGGCCAAGCTGAGCGTTTCCGAGCTCGAGCAGGTGTTTCGTGCGGGGACGCAACCCGATCGAGAAAAACTCGTCGGGTGGGAGTTCCGCGGATTCAACAAGCCCCTCATCACGAAGATCGCTGGCTTTCAGAAGTTCAAAAAAGGCTTCTACAAGAAGGGCGACGGCTACTGGGGATACAACATTCCCATCGTGCAGGGGCCGCTCGAGCGCGAATGGACCTGTCGCCCGAGCGACGATGACCCGAAGCGGTTTGGTTTCTATTCGGTCAAGCTGACGCAGGATCTCGCCCAGGCGAAGGAGTCCGATGCGATTTTGCTCGACTACGCCGATGGCAAGAACGGCTTGTTCGAGGGCAGCTTCCTGCGCGACTACGTCAAGCAGGTGGACGCGGACAACGAAGACCTCTTGCTCGGCAAGGCCTACAGCTCGGTCGCCGGGGCGCAGATCATGCCGACGTTTTTCATCATCGATCGCGATCGCGAAGCGCCTCGCGAGCTGTCCCGCTGATATCTCAGGCGCCCGCTGAATCCGGTCCGCGCGATTCGGATTGAATCAGAGCGATTCGGACTGAACCGGGAGCACCGTCTCGGCGTACTCGTCGACTTCGAGGCTCGCGGGCGCGGGATCCCGCCGGTGCTCCGCCCACCACGCGGTGGCGTCGTCGTTGGTCCAAGTGGTCAGATCGCACTCCGCGAGCCGCCGGATGAACTGTCGGGCGTCCATGGGTCTAGCGCCGGGTTCTTTCGACAGACACGCGAGAACGAGCCGTTCGAGGTCCGAGGGAATTTCGGTCACCACCCGCGACGACGGAGGTGTCGGCTCCTTTTCGACGTGGCCGTAGACGACTTGCACTGGCGTACCCGTGAAGACGAGCTGCGCGGTCAACAGCCAGTAGCCGACGCAGCCGAGCGAATACAAGTCGGTGCGATTGTCGAGCTCTCGATCCCCGGTGATCATTTCCGGCGCCATGTAGGCCGGGGTTCCGGTCACCGTTCCGTCGGCGGTCAGTCGCGTCTCGTCGTTGTCGACGCCAGTGGTGTGTGCGACGAGCCCGAAATCGAGCACTTTGACGTGGTCGTCCGCGCCGCCGAGCCGACACAGATAGATGTTCGCCGGTTTGATGTCGCGATGAACGAGCCCGGCTTCGTGGGCTTCGGCGAGGGATTCGGCGACCTGCCGGAGAATGTGGGCCGCGCGCTCCGGAGGCACCGGGCCGTGGTCTCGCACCAGGGTTTCGCAGTCCACCCCGTTGAGCATCTCCATCACGTAGTAGAGCGTGCCGTCGTCGGTGATGCCGAAGTCGAACAGCTGAATCGTGTGAGGTGACGTCAGGCTGGCGGTCACTTGTGCTTCGCGCTCGAACCTTTTCTTGAGGGTGAGCACGTCGGAACCCTCGCGACCGGCGAGCACTTCCGCGTTGACCAGCTTGATGGCGGCCGGGCGGGCGAGCATGCGGTGTTTCGCCCGCCAGACCTCACCCATTCCGCCTCGGCCGAGCATTTGCACGAGCTGATAGCTGCCCATCCGGCGAGCGCGTTCCACGTCGGAGGTCAGCCGGTTGATGATGCGCGTGCAGAGCACTGCGAGACCGGCGGCGAAGTACGTCGGCAGCACCAGATAGAGGAACGTCACCATGCTCGGTGCAGGGGCTCCGAGTGCGATGATGATGACGAGCGCGATCGGGGACATCGTCGCCGTTGCGACCGACGCGATGAAAGTCTTGCCCGGCGTGCTCGGCACGATGAGCGGGAAGATGACGATGAAAACGCAGAGCCAGCTCACCCCGCGCACCGAGGCGTTAGGCGAGTACGTGGCAAAGGTCTCGGCGAAAGCAATGCCGAAGCCCATGACGACTTCGAACACCAACCCGAAGTCGAGCAGCCGGTCGGGCTCGATTTTCGTTCGGGTGAGGGCGTAGGCTCCGAGAGCGAAGATCGTGCACACCGCTGCGACGATGTTGGCGATGGCTAGATTGCCCATCGATTCGGGAGGCGAGAGGTTCATGACTGGGAATGCCGTGGCGAACGCCAGGGCGCACATCAGGGTCGCGCTGGCGAGCCGTTTGTTGGCGCGCTCGACCAAGTCGCGCGGCAGGCGTCGCGGCGCCCCTCCCCCGAGGCCGGGTGCGGATCGTCTCGGTTGGATCCGAACCGCCGGGCTTTGGCTCTCGCTCATCGCTGAGCCGCGGATGATAGCAGGAGACAAAAAAAGCGAGCGGGCGACACCGCCATGGTGCCGCCCGCATCCGCCGTTGAGTCGATCGCGGGTCGCGTTACTCGGCGGCGATCGGTGCTGTTTCACGCTTCGGCATCGCCGAGATCGTGCCCGAGCCGACGTCGTAGGCGTGCGCCTCGTGCTCGCCGTAGTCGAGCCCTTCGACCTCTTCTTCCTCGCTCACGCGCAGCCCCATGACTGCCTTGATGCCGAGGAAGAGCACGGTCGAGCAAACCACCGTGAACACGCCGTAGGCGGCCACGCCGGTGAGCTGCTTGAGGATCGTGTGCTCGGCGTTCGTGCTGAAGATGCCGACCGCGAGGGTGCCCCACACGCCGCAGGTGAGGTGCACGCTGATCGCGCCGACCGGATCGTCGACCTTGATCTTGTCGAAGAGCAGGACCGAGCCGACGACCAACCCGCCGGCGATCAAGCCGATGAGGATCGACGAGAGCGGAGTCACGCTGTCCGCGCCGGCAGTGATGCCGACGAGACCGGCGAGGATGCCGTTCAGGGCCATCGAGAGGTCGGGTTTCTTCGACACGAACATGTAGACGAACATCGCGCCGATTCCGCCGGCGGCAGCCGCGAGACACGTGGTGACCAGAGTCACCGACGTCAGAGCGGGGTCGGCGCTCAGCACCGAGCCACCGTTGAACCCGAACCACCCGAGCCACAGCAAGAAAACGCCGACGGTAGCCATCGGCATGTTGCTTCCGGGGATCGGCGTGATCTTTCCGTTCTTTCCGTACTTGCCGAGGCGCGGTCCGATGATGATGGCACCGACGAGAGCGGCCCAACCGCCCACCGAGTGCACTAGGGTCGACCCGGCGAAGTCGTAGAAGCCGGCTTCCTGGAGCCAGCCGCCGCCCCACTTCCAAGAGCCGGCGATGGTGTAGACGAACGCCACGAAGATGGTCGCGAACACCATGAAGCTCGGGAGCTTGATGCGCTCCGCCACGGCGCCGGAAACGATCGTAGCGGCCGTCGCGGCGAACATCGCCTGGAACAAGAAGTCCGTGTAGTAGGTGTACCCGCCGCTCGCGTACGCCGTCGTCATCCCGTTCTCGGGAACTGGTAGGCCAACGCCAGCGAAGCCGAGGTATCCGCCGAACTCACCGGGGTACATCAGGCCGAAGCCCACCACGAAGTAAGTGAGCAGCCCGATGCAGATGATGAACGTGTTTTTGAACAGAATGTTCACCGCGTTCTTCGAGCGCGTCAGGCCGGTTTCGAGGCTCGCGAACCCGAGGTGCATGATGAACACCAGGCCCGCGCAGACCATCATCCAAACGTTGTTGGCCGTGAACGTGCCAGCGGTCACTTCCGCCTCCTCGGCCAACGCGAGTGCTGGAGTCAGAGTGACCAGGGCAAGAGAGGCCAGAGTGCCGAGCTTCTTCATGTCCAATTCTCCTTGAGAGTTCCGTTCGGGCGGCGCACGCCCCACTGCACGCGGAGAAATTGCTCGGACCGCAGTTTCCGGCCGGTTTCGACAATGGGTCCGCGAGCTGCACGCGGGCCGGTTTGTGCAACTGCCTAAAATTGCGTCGCTTTTACGCTTCGATAAAAACGGTCAGCCCCCCGGGCGCCGACAGCAGTGTTTCCGAAGCGACGAGGTCGGGTGTTACTCGTCGGCGATCTTCACGATCAACTTCCCGTTGTTCGATCCGTCGAACAGCATGTTGATCGCCGTCGGCGCGTTTTCGAGGCCGTCCACGACGTGCTCTCGGTGCTTGATCTTGCCCTCCATGATCCACTGGGCGAGCTGCATGCCGCCCTCCATGAATCGATCGAGGTAGTCGAGCACGACGAAACCCTGCATGCGCGCGCTCTTGATGAGCAGAGCGAGATAGTTGCTGGGCCCCGGGGGCAGGTCGCCCTTTGCGTTGTAGACGCTGATCGCACCACAGATGACCACGCGGGCGTGTTTGTTGAGGTTGAGCAGCGCGGCATCCAGCTGGTCCCCACCGACGTTGTCGAAGTAGACGTCCACCTTCTTCGGGCAGGTCTTCTTGATGGCTTCGTCGAGCTTTTCCGTCTTGTAGTTGATGGCCGCGTCGTACCCGAGCTCTTCAGTGATCCACCGACACTTCTCGTCGCTGCCAGTGATGCCGACGACGCGGCAGCCCTTGATCTTCGCGATTTGGCCGACGATGGACCCGACGGCGCCCGCGGCGGTCGACACGAGAACGGTTTCGCCCTCTTTCGGCTCGCCGACGTCGAGCAGCCCGAAGTAGGCGGTCATGCCCGTCGCCCCGAGCACGCTCAGAAAGTTCGTGAGGGGCAGCGACATCTCCGGGAGCTTGCGCGACATGTTTTCGTTGCCGCCGATGAGCGCGTACTCCTGCCAACCGTTCATGCCCATGACCTTGTCGCCAGGGGCGAGCTTCGGGTTCTTCGACTCGAGCACGACGCCGACGGTTCCGCCGCGCATGACGCCGCCGACCGCGACTGGCTCGATGTACGACTCGCCCTCGCGAACCCACCCGCGCATCGCGGGATCGAGCGACAGGTACAGGTTCTTCACCAGAGCTTGCCCGTCGCCCACCTCGGGGACGTCGACTTCGCGCGACTCGAAGTCGCTCGGTTGGAGGCGACCCTTCGGTCGAGACTTGAGAAGGATCTGTCGGTTCTTGCCGGTGGCCATCCCGGATGCCTGGCGCCGGAGGGGGGCCGCGTCAACCCACTCGGGGCCGAGCGGGTTACTTCGTCCGCAGGATGACGTGAAACCCGGACTCGGTTTCCACGACGTAGCTGAGCTCGTCCACCTCGAGCGCCCAGGCGGCGTTGGCGAAGCTCTCGTGCACGTCGGAACGACTCACGTCACCGAGGGAGCCTCCGCGGGTGGCCGCGCCCCTTTCGTCGCTGAATTCGCCGACGACCTCGTCGAAGTCTCCGCCCGTTTCGAGCGCCTTCAGCGCGTCGAGTGCGCGTAGACAGGCCGCTTCGCGCGGGCGATCCGCCGCGTTGCGATCGAGCTCAGCATGGCGGACCAGAATGTGTGAGACGCCGATTTTCTCTGGAGCTCCGGGCTTCGGGGTCCGTTCGGCCGCGGCGGCGTCGAGGCATTCCGGGCCCGGCCCACTGGGAGGAGCAACCGCTGCCGGCGAAGCCGCCCCCGCTCCGCCACACGCGGGGGCCAACGAGAACAGCAGCACGGCCGCCGCCGTCCACGAGGTTCGCGCGAGCGTCATCCGGCCGTGGTGAACGTCATTTGGAACGGCTCTTCGATCGCGTTCCCGTTGTAGTCAGTGAGCCCACCGGCGGGGATTTCGAAGGTGTACTCGGTTCCGGGACGGAGCGGCTCTGCCGGCGTGAAGTTGATGATGAGCTCCTGCACGTTGACGTAGCCGTCGACTCGCGTGTCGCCGGGCACGGTGCCGGTCTCGTAGAGGCGAACCGAGCCCTCCCAGCCACTCTTGACCGAGATGAACTCGCTCGCGCTCACTCCGATACGCGAGGTGGTGGCCAAACCCGTCGCGCCGTCGTGGGGCCAAGACCAGGTGATCTTGGGCGGCGCGGTATCTACCTCGGTCGTCCACGGAGCGATCGCGGTGCCGAACTCGGTCGGCGTGCAGCTGCCTTCGACGGCGCAAGCGCCATCATCCACGCTCAGCACGGCGACGTTGCCGATGGGCGTCATGGTGTCCATGTCGCCCTGGAGCGTCATCCGGTTGACTTCGGTGATGTTCGCGTGGTCCGAGATGTCGAACAACACGAAGAAGTCGGACTGGCCGGTGAACGCGTATTGATCCTTGACGAACACGTAGCCACCGGCGCCACCGAGAATCACGCCGGCTTCCCCGACCATGGTCGGGTTGCTCGGGTCGTTGATGTCGTAGACGAAGAGGCCGCCGAAGAGATCGTTGCGCGCGTAGTAGATGTACCCGTTGGCGAAGTTGGTGAAGTAGTAGAGCCCGCCGGCGGGCATGTACTCGCCTCCGGGAATCGGTTGCGGATCCGCCGGGTCGCTGATGTCGAGCAGCGCCGTGCGCCCGACGCTGGCCGCCCCGATCATCAGCAGATTGCCGACGGCTTGGACCTGACCGGCTCGAAGCACCGGATCGAACGTGACGGTATTGACGAGCTTCGGGTTCGTCGGATCTTCCGCGTCGATGACGAGCAGCCCAGTGTCTCCGGCCGCCGCGTATACGTATTTGCCCTGCCAGAACACGCTCAGCACGACGCGAGCGTAGGCGTCCGGGTAAAAGAAGCTGTCGTAGGTCAAGTCGGAGACCGCCTTTGGGGCCCGAACGTCGCTCAAGTCCCAGAACTGCACGCCGCCTGCACCCACCACGTCTCGTTCGATGATCCCGTCGACCACTGCCCATCGGCCGTCGATGTCCGAAAAGCCGATCGAATGCGTCTCGCGCATTTGCTCCGAGTAGCCGCGGCCGACCTCGACCGGATCGCACGCGTCCGACACGTCGAAGAACGTGAGCCCGCCGCCGCCACGCTCGGGAGCCCACGGCATCAAGAGGTAGCCGTCGTACATGACGACGAGGTTGTGGTGCTGGGTGATGTCGAGCGTCTTGTCGGGGTCGCCGCTCAGAAACGCGCAATGTTCGAAGAGCTGACTTTGCGTGAACTCGGTGGCGGGTCCGCCGGGCCCGCCGTTCGGCTCCCATGCTGCTGGGTCGGGATATGGGTTTGCCCCGACCGGCATCATCCCACCGGCGCCGGCCGCACCCGCGGCGCCCGCGCTCCCGGTCGCACCCGCCGCGCCCGCGGTCGCACCGCCGCCGTCGGCAGTCGTCGAGTCACTGCAAGAGATCGAAAGTGCCGCGGTGAACAGAGCCGCGACCGTGCTCGCGCCGAGCGTGCGCATCCCACGTATTACAGCACATTCACGCCCCAAAGTACGGAGGCTTCGCGGTATCGTCGATTCCGTGTCGAAGCCGCACCGTCGCCTCGGAGAGCTACTACTCGAGGCGGGGCTCGTCAGTCAGGCTGAGCTCGACGAGGTGCTCCGGGCGCAGCAAAGCTCCACCGAACGACTCGGCGCGCTGCTCGTCCAGCGCGGTTTCATCGATCCGGTCAAGCTCACACAAGTCTTGTCACACCAGCTCAGCTTGCCGTGGGTGTCGCTGGCCCACGTGGATTTTTCGCCAGAGCTGGTGGGTCTCCTTCCCAAGGAGCTCGTCCGACGGCACTCGGTGATTCCGGTCTACGTGCGCCGGAGCGCGGGGCGAGAGACGTTGTACGTCGCGACGGACGATCCGACCGACGACGACATGTTCGCCGAATGCGTCGAGCACGCCAACGCCGAGGTCCGGCTGATGGTGGCGTCGCCCGACGAAATCAAGCAGGCGCTCGACGTCTACTTCCGGCGGACCGGGCAACCTCCACCGGTTCCCAACGCGCCGACGGGAGCCGTGATGGTGGCCGCATCGGTCGCGCCGCCCCGCGCGCCCACTCCGCCGCCGGCACGCGGCAAACCAGAATCGGAGATCACCGAGCTCGCGTGGGACGAGGTCGAGGTCATCGCCGGCGAAACGCCCGACCCCCCGAGAGCGGACGCTCCGCCCCCGGTGATTCTGGTCGTGCACGCGTCCGCTCGTCTCGTGAGAGAGTGCCGTCGAGTAGCCGCGGCGGTATCCGCGAGGGTCGAAGAGTCCGACCTGATGCTCGCCGCGGTGGATGCCGCGAAGCATCGGCCGCTCATCATCGTGGTGCCCGAAGACGTGTACGGATTCGATCGGCTGAGCTTCAACAAGCTGGCGATTCGCGTTCGCGCCCACTTGGTGATCTGGAGCGACGAAATCGACGCTGAATATCTCGAGCCGTTGCTCGTCGCCGCGCGAGGCGGGCGCCCAGGTAACCGCCTAGGTAAACAGGCAAAACCGTAGCCCCCGCGGCTGGCCCATGAAGCTCGCCGTGTTCTAAATACGCGTGGACGCCGCACTTCACTCGCGCTAACTTTCCGCGTTTGATGGACAGCCATTTTCTTAGACACCTTCCCTCTGCTCTGCTCTTGGGACTCTCAATCTCTGTTTCGGGGCAAAGCTCCGCCGGAGACGCCGAGAGCCAGCCGGCCGCGTCGGAACCCGCCGCCTGTCCGGCGGGCACGACGCTGAAGGGCGGCCAATACCCCGAGCACTTGGCTCGATTCTGCGAGCTCAAAGGCGGCAAGCGGCAAGGACCGTCGATGGTGTGGTGGCCCGACGGCTCGAAGTGGCGCGAGGGCGAATATGCCAACGCTCGACGCCACGGCAAGTGGACCGCGTGGTGGCCGAACGGCAAGAAGATGTACGAGGTGACCTACCGTAACGGTTTGCTGATCGGGGACGCGACCATCTGGTACCGGAACGGACAGAAGAAAGCCGAAGGCGCGTACACCTTCAGCAAGCTGCATGGCATCTGGAAGGCTTGGCAGGAGGACGGCACCGAGGTCGGCAAGCTGATGTTCGACGCCGGCAACGTTCCGCCGCGGTCGCCGGGCAACCCGGAAGTCGTCAAGTATCTGCCCAAGAGATTGCACTTCGGCAGGATGCAGAAGGCCCGAGCGCGGGCATCGACCCTTCAGAACGTCGGCAAGGAGCTGTCGAGCCTCGGTCGATCGAAGATCCCGAGCAAGCTGCGGGACAAAAAGCGTGAGGGATTCGTCAAGCAGTCGGAGTGGCTGCTCGATACCGGCAAGACGCTACGTCTGTACGCGAGCGCCATCGAGCTCGTCGACGAGGACATTCGCTCCGGGGTGCAAATCGGAATCGTCGGAGAAACCGACTACGTGCTCTCGAGCCTAGAGAAACGCATCCGGAAAGCGTCGAGATCCTCTGGCAAGTTTCGCAAGACTTCCGCTTCGGCGAACGCCCGTCACGCCATGGCCTCGTCGGCCCTCCGTCGGCTAAAGAAAAAATGACGGCTCAGCGCTCGAACGGCGTACGGCCGGCGTAAACCTGGCCATCGCCGAGCTGCTCGGCGATCCGGAGCAGCTGGTTGTACTTCGCGACCCGATCGCTCCGGCTCAAGCTGCCCGTCTTGATCTGCCCGGCGTTAGTCGCCACCGCCAAGTCGGCGATGAACGTGTCCTCGGTTTCGCCGGACCGATGCGAGATGACGGACGTGTAGGCGCCCGCAGTCCCAGTGCGAATAGTGTCGAGGGTCTCGGTCAGCGAGCCGATTTGGTTGAGCTTGATCAGGATCGAGTTGGCGACGCCGGCTTTGATGCCCTTCTCGAGGCGGACCCGGTTCGTGACGAAGAGGTCGTCTCCCACGAGCTGAACACGGGCTCCTAGCTTGTCGGTCAGACTCTTCCACGCCGTCCAATCGTCCTCGGCGAGGCCGTCTTCGATGCTGATGATGGGATACTTGTCGCAGAGCCCGGCGTAGATCTCGATGAGCTCGTCGGCGCTGCGCTCCAACTTGTCGAAGGTGTACTTGCCGTTGGCGAAAAATTCGCTAGCGGCGGCGTCGAGCGCGATGGCGACGTCGTCGCCCGGCCGGTAGCCCGCCGATTCGATCGCTTTCATGATCCGCGTGATGGCTTCTTCGTTCGAGTCGAGTCGCGGGGCGAAACCGCCTTCGTCGCCGACGGCGACGGTGAGGCCGTCCTTGGCGAGATCCTTCTTGAGGGCGTGGAAGATCTCGGTGCCGGCGCGTAGCGCCTCGGCGAAGGTCGGCAGCCCGAGCGGCATGACCATGAACTCTTGAACCTCGAGTCCGTTGTCCGCGTGCTGGCCTCCGTTGACGATGTTCATCATCGGAGTGGGGAGCACGCGCGCCGAGACGCCACCGAGGTAACGCCACACCGGCAGACCCACGGTATCCGCGGCGGCGCGAGCAACGGCCAGCGAGACGGCGAGGATGGCGTTGGCGCCGTACTTCGACTTGTTGTCGGTTCCGTCGACTTCGAGCAGACGCGAGTCGATCGATGCTTGGTCGAGGGCGTTGAGCCCCTCGACGGCGGGCCCGAGGGTCGAGTTGACGTTGTCGACCGCTTTCTTGACGCCCTTGCCGCCGAAACGTTTCGCGTCGCCGTCGCGGAGCTCGAGTGCTTCGTGCTCGCCGGTCGACGCGCCGCTCGGAACGGCAGCTCTGCCGTTGCCGCCGCTAGCGGTGATGACTTCGGCCTCGACCGTGGGATTACCACGCGAATCGAGGATTTCGCGGGCACTGACTTCGACAATCTCCGGCATTTGCCCGCCGAACTATCACGGATCCCAACTCCCAGCGAGACGAAGAGGGGCGCGGCGCAGCCGCGCGACGCGTGGGCTAGTGCCAGTGCTGGTGGTCGACGGACCAGACTTTTCCGGGGGGAGCGGGGCCGGGTGGGGGGCCGCCGGAGGGCACGACCGTTGGGATGGCGTAGCCGCCGGCGGGGACTCCGCCGGAAACGTCGTGCCAGTGGCCGTGCTCTTCAGACCAGACTTTTCCCGGAGGCGCGGCGCCGGGCGCTTCGCTCCGCGGTTGGGCGGCGTACGAGTGTCCGGGCTCGCCGACGATGTGCCAGTGGCCGTGTTCTTCGGACCAGACTCGTTCGGGCTCGTCGGAGCTTCCGCTCTCTACGAGTCTTTGCATCGCGATGCCCCCGCCGATGAGCACGGCGGCGCCGAGAGCCGCCCACAGCCAAAAGCCCGAGGCGTCTTCTTCTTCCGCGACGCTGGCGCCGATGCAGCAGCGCTTGAACTTCAGCCCACTACCGCACGGGCATGGCTCGTTGCGTCCGACCGCCTCGAGCTCCCTCGTTTTCACTTTCGGCAACTAGCCCTCTTTGGCTAGTCGCACGGCGAGGACCGAGCACGGTGCGTCGCGGATGACGGTTTCGGCCACGCTGCCCAGGGTGAGGTGACCGAGCCCCGTTCGGCCACGGGTGCCTACGACGAGCAACGAGCACTCGGTCTCAGTGGCGAACTCGACGATCGCCTCGGCTGCTCGACCTTGCTCGATTTGCACCTCCCCCTGGCATCGAAACCGAGCCAGGAGGTTTTCGAGAGTCGAGCGCGCCGCATCGCGGACCGCGTTGACCGTTTCTTTGGTCGGCACTGGCGGCGCGGCGCCCAAGGGGGCGAGGGCGAGCGCAGCGGGTGACGGCTCGATGTCGACGACGTGCAACAGGGTCAGCTTCGAATCTCTTTTTTCGGCGTAGCGCGCCGCCGCCTCGACGGCGGGGGTGGCCGGATCGGACAAGTCCGTAGCTGCCACGACGAGCTTCTTGCCTTCGGGCCGACGGACGACGAGCACCGGGGCGTGCGCGTACCGCACGACCTTTTCACTGACGCTACCGAGCAGCAGACGGTCGAGGCCGGTCGCTCCGCGATTGCCGATGACCACGAGTCGCGCGTGCAGGTCCTCCGCCTTTCGCACGATTTCGACGTACGGCTCTCCGGACTCCATTGCGATCTCGATGTCGTCGTCGCCCCGACCGGTCAGCTCTTGCACCCGCGCCGCGAGCTTGTCGCCGAGACCGACTTGGCGCTCGATGAGGTTGTCGAGGTCACGCATGTTCAGCTCGGTGAAGAGGGCGTGCATCTGAATGGGGCGCGGGATCACGTGGCAAACGACGAGGGGCGCGCCTTCGTCGAGGGCGATCGCGTGTGCCTGGCGAATGGCCTCGTCGGCGCTCTCGCTGAAGTCGCAGGCGACGACGATGGGGCCGGTTTGGCGGATCATGCTCCAGACGGCGTATCACTGCTCGGGCGGAGCTGCAGCCATCCCCTTCGGAAAGATGAGCACGTAAGACCCCGGGCGTGGGTTGAACACCGTGGTCTTACCCGGATGTGCCGTCGGGTCGAAGTGCCCGTACCAGGGCAGCGATCGCCAGGACTCGTTGTCACCGATGAATTCGGGCACGATCAAGTCGAGCTCGACGTAGCGGTCCTTGGTGTGCTTCGCGAGATCGGGACCGAAGCTCCAGGCGCCCATCCCGGGGCGCGGCACGAGGTCGTTGTGCATCGCGCCTCCATACGCCACCAGCATCTTGTCCGGCGCGGATTTTGCGTTCCGGTCGACGATCTTCTTCGACATGCGCGCGGTGAGCCGCGCGATCATTTCGAGCATCTGCCCGATGTCTCCGGCGCCGGCTTCGAGAATCTTGTCGTACTCGTCGCAGGCCGGTTTGAGCACGTGGGGTTTGATGCCGAGCTTCTCGCTCGCCTTGCCGAGTCGCATGAACTCGTTTTGATTGCCCTCGGCCTGCTTTTTTGTCACCGGCTTCTGGCGCTTGGCGACTTTCGCGACCTTATTTTTGCATTCGAGATTGGGGACCCAGAGCTCGAGCACGAGGTCGGTGGCTCGGTTCTCGAGTCGGGGCAACAGAGATTCGATGAACCGTTTGGTCGTCGACTCGACGCCTTCCTTGCCCTTCAGCGCGTGGGTCTCACCGATCGCGAGGACGAGAGGTTTTTCGTCGAGCACGGCGTCGAAGGCCGATACCGGCGAGTCGTAGAGCCGGCAGGCGAGCTCGCCGCAGTCGTTCTGATCGACGACGGCGCTCAGCGCCGGCGCGGCGGAGCTCGACGCTGCGGTCGGTCCGGCTTCGGGTTTCGAGCACGCGGCCACCGCCAGAGTGAGTCCGAGGACGAAGAAGCGCATGATTTGGCCTCCTGGGAACCGAGCAGACGCGGTCTACGGGCAAACCTTGGGTTGATGTCGCGCGAGCTCCAGCAGCGCCCAATCCGGTCCGACTTCGCGGTGGGTTTCTCGGCCTCCTCGAGCGCCGTAGTGCGCCGCAACCTCGTCGACGCGTTCGCTCGGGATGCCGGCGACAATGAGCAGGCCACTCTTGGGGACGAGGCGGTCGAGCAGTTGGCCTGAGAGTCGCATCAGCGTGTCCGCGTCGATGTTGGCGACGACCAGGTCGAAGGGTCGCGCGAAGTCCTCGGGGGCGCCGATCGAGAATCGGCAACGCTCTCCGAGCCCGTTGAGATCGGCATTCGTCGATGCCGCGTCGAGGGCGACGGGGTCGACCTCGACACCATCTACACTGGGCGCCCCGGCAATCAACGCCACGAACGAGAGCAGTCCGCTGCCGAAGCCCACGTCGAGCACCGTGGAGTCCGGCGCCCGCTCGATCCAACCTTCGAGTCGTCGGGCGGTCATCCTCGTCGTCGCGTGGTGCCCGAGACCGAACGCAAACGAGGGTTCGATGACGATGGTGGTCGTGTTTCTGGGCCAGTCCGGCTCCGCGTCGGCTTCGATGTGCACGGGTCGAACGACGATTCTCTCGGTGAGAGCGACCGGGCGCACGTACCTCTTCCATTCGGTTCGCCACGTGCTCTGTCGATCCGTCAAGACCCGCGACTCGATTTTGGGCTGTCTGCCGAGGCGCTGTTCGAGCTCCCCGCGAAGCTCCGTCAGCGCGGTTCGGAAGCGCTCGAGCTCGTCGGCGTCCTCGGTGTACGCCACGAATCGCGCGCCTTCGGTGGTGTCGCCTTCTTCGAGCCCGGCGGCGCCGGCCTCGAACAGGCGTAGGCTCGTGATTTCGGAAACTGCTCGTTCGGTTTCGACGACGAGCGAAAACAGTGGGCGAGTGTCAGACATCTGCCGTCGCGCCCTGCTACCATAGGCGCTTCTCATGCCTAGCGTCGACCACGGCCGAAAGCAGGTGTTGCTCAAGCTCGTCTATTACGGGCCTGGCCTGGGTGGAAAGACGACCAACCTCGAGCTCATCCATGCGCGCACCCGTGCAGAGCATCGGGGCAAGCTGCTGAGTCTCAACAGCGACAGCGAGCGGACCCTCTTTTTCGATCTGCTTCCCATGTTCTTGGGCGCATTCAAGGGTTACCAGATTCGATTGCAGCTCTGTACGGTGCCGGGCCAGGTGTCGCACGATTCGACTCGGCGAATGATTCTCCGCAACGTGGACGGAGTCGTCTTCGTGGTCGACAGTCAGCCCGCCGCCGAGGAAGCGAACATCGCGAGCTTCGCGAATCTGGGCGACAACCTTCGGCTGCAAGGGGTGGACCCTGACCAGCTGCCGGTCGCGGTTCAGTACAACAAAAGAGACCTTGCCAACGTGCCGCCGGTGGAGATCCTGCATCGGCGGCTCGGCATTCGTGCTGACGTGCCGGAGTTCGGGGCCTCGGCGAAGTTCGGCGACGGTGTGTTCGAGACCCTCAAAGGTGTCGTCAAAGAGGTGCTCAAGAGCCTCGGGGATCCGAGCGAGGCGCCGCAGGGTCGAGTTCCGTCGATCCTGCCGGGGGTACGAGCGTCGATGTACCCGGGCGTGCTCGTGGGCACGGCTAGCCCGCTGGAAGAACCGCGCGCCGAGGCCCGTGTGCCGCTGGCGCCGCGAGTGCCGAAGTTGTGAGGCCTCCGCAGCCCGAGGGTGAAGTAGCGCCGCGATCCAGGTAGGGTTTGCACATGCCCGTCGACGACCCGACGTCGCTCATCGGCAGGACCCTTCGAGGCAAGTGGACCGTGGACGGTCTGCTCGGGACCGGTGGGATGGCGACGGTGTATTCGGCGACCCACCGCAACGGGCACCGCGTCGCGATCAAGGTGTTGCACCGGACCCACGCGCGACTCGACGACGTGCGCCGCCGGTTCCTCCAGGAGGGGTACGCCGCCAACCGCGTGGCACATCCCGGCGCGTTGACCGTTCTCGACGACGACGAGCTCGAAGACGGGACGGTTTTCATCGTCATGGAGTTGCTCGAGGGCGAGCCTCTCGACAGTCGTCTGCGGCGAAAGAAGACGCTGTCCCCCAGAGAGGTGCTGCTGATCGCCGAGCCGGTGCTCGACGTGCTCGCCGCCGCCCACATGAAGGGGATCGTTCACCGCGACATCAAACCGGCGAATCTTTTCCTCACCAAGGACGGAATGGTCAAGGTCTTGGACTTCGGGTTGGCGAAGGTCAAAGAGCACCCCTTCGACGACAAACGAAACACCCGGCGCGGCATGATCATCGGGACGGCGGCGTACATGCCACCGGAGCAGGCACGAGGCCGTCGAGAACTCGTCGGCCCGAGGACCGATGTCTGGGCCGTCGGTGCGACGATGTTCAAGGCGTTGACCGGCGAATATGTGCACCTCGGCACGACCACCCGTGAGCGGTTGGTCAACGCGATGATTCACCACGGTCGGCCGCTGAGCTCGGTGGCTCCGGACATACCGAAACCGGTGCTCGACCTGGTCGACCGCGCCATCGAGTTTCAACCCTCGCTCCGGTGGCCGGATGCCGTCGCGATGCGCAACGCCACTCGACGCGCCTACGAAGAAATCACGGGGGAGCCGTTGCCGCGTCCGATATTCGCCGGGGACAAGGCCGGTTGGACCATCCCCACGGCCACCAGGGGGCCCGACTCGATCGACTGGTCGGAATACAGTGACGGTACCGCACCCCCCAAGGGCGACAGTGTGCTTCCCATCAGCGTGGCTTGGGAGCCGGACTCGAGCGGCACCAGCACCCTCGTCGAGTTCGAAGGCGACGACCGCACGACGGTGCTCGAGCTGAGAAGAGCGGAGGACTCTCCGCCGCCGGAGTCAGGTCAGGCGGAGCCTCTGAGCGAAGTGATGGCGGTCGAGCGTCCCGACACTCCGAGAAAGCCGAGTACCAAGAGCTTTGCGACCACGATGGTCAGCGCGGGTATCAAGAACCTGAAAAAGAAGAAATGATCCGGCGGTGAGCTAGAAGCTAGTAGAGCGCGCCCATGACGGGCTCCCACGGGCGTGCATCGGTGAAGATCCTCACGAGTTCGCCGTCGACGTGGCCGTCTTTGACCTCGAACCCGAGGATGTCGAGCGCCTTCTCCACCGGTACGGCGCGTTTGTACGGTCGGTCGCTCGCCGTCAAGGCATCGAAGATGTCGCTCACGGTCATGATCTTCGACTGGAGCGGGATTTCTTCGGCGTGAAGCCGGTTGGGGTAGCCCGTGCCGTTCAAGCGTTCGTGGTGTGCGCCGGCGATCGGAGCGATGCGTGAAAACGACTTCCCCCACGGGATTTGTGACAGGAATCGATACGTGTGCGAGACGTGACTTCGGATCTCGTCGTACTCCTCCGGGGTGAGAGAGCCGCGCATCACGCTCAAGCTACGCACCTCCTCTTCACTGAGCAGCGTGCCCATGCTGCCGGTCAAGCGCGCGTAGGTCTGGCGACCGAGCTCTTCTATTTTGCGGAAGTCGCCAGCGGCGAGCACCGTCGGCTCGTTGGCCTGTTGCACGGTGTTCCAGGCTTCGTGCAGCTCTTGTTTTCTTTCGGTGAGCTCGCGGTCGAGGTCTTCGAGCTCGGCGCGTGACGCCCCGCGTTCCAGTGCGGTGACCTTGCGCGCGAGCACGTCGGCTTCGATCGTACGGATGACGAAGTCGAAGCGAGCTCGCACCGCCTCGAGCTCGTGCGGGTAGAGCTTCTTCGCTTTCACCAGGACGTTTTCGCGCACGCCGATTTTGCCGAAGTCGTGCAGCAGCGCGGCGTACTCGATTTCGCGCAGGTCCTCCGGCGTCCACGTGACTTCTTTGTACAGGCCGGTGTCGATCCGCTCGACCGCGTGGGCGAGGCCCGTCGTGAGCTCGGCGACGCGTCGCGAATGACCGCTGGTCGTCGGATCCCGAGCTTCGATGGCGTCGACCGACGCGCGAACGAACCCTTCGAAGATCCCACGGATTTCTTCGTAGAGAATTGCGTTTTCGAGCGAAATCCCGGCCTGCGCGGCCAAGGTGCTCAGCAGCTGTTCACTTCGATTGTCGAAAGGAATCACTTGACGATCGAAGTCCGCCGGAGTGAACAGCTTTTGCTTCGGCTCGCGCTTCTTGTTGATCAGCTGGACGACGCCCATCACCTCGCCCTTGCTCGACACGAGCGGGCTGCAGAGCATGCTGCGGGTGCGATAGCCAGTCTTTTCGTCGAAGGAGCGGTCGAAGCCGAACGACGAGCCCGGCGGCAAGTCGTACACGTCGTCGATGTTCAGCGTCTTTCTTTCGAGCGCGACGAAACCCGCCATGCTGCGCGGGTTGATCGGCATCTCGAACTCGCTCGAGTCGAAGCTCATGCTGTCGTTCTGGCTGAGCTTGAAGTGCAGTTGGCGACGACTGATCTCCACGTCGTCGCCCTCGACGACGTAGATGCTGCCGGCGTCGGCACCCGTGACGAAGCGCGCTTTTTCGAGGATGAGGCCGAGAAGTTTGTCGATTTCCTTCTCGGTGGTGATGGCGCGGGCTATCTCGATGAGCTCGCCGAGCTCGTAGCGGTAGCGGTTGACCCACTTGCCACGGCTCTCGCTGCGACCCTTCACGTCGACGAAGTCGAACGCCTGTTGGACGGCGACGTAGAGCTCGTCGATCGAAGGCTCGGCGGGGAGCATCGCGCCGATGCCCGCGTTCATGAGCTTCTTGAGATCGGTGTCCGACGGTCGACCGAGCACGACGCCGCGAGCGGCGAATCCGGTCAATTGCTCGGCGTAGGGAGCCAGCACCTCGGGCGTTTTGTCCCAGGTTGCCGCCGTCAGGATGAGCACGGCCTGCTCTTTGCGCCGCACCATGACGAGCAGCGGATGAGGCCGCGAAACGATGACGTCTTCGAGCCGTTCGTCGCTCGACAACGTCTCGGCGAGCTTGGCTGCTGCGTCCACGGCGCGCTGGGCTGGCGGGCTGAGCTCGTGGATCCCGCTCTGCCGTCGGGGCGCTTCGCGAAGGTCGGGGATCTTGCTCGTCATCCATCCCACCGAGGGTCTCGGGAGGACGCCATTGTGAACCCGTTTCGGGGCGGTGTCATGCTTACGACAGTCGCCGCTCGTCGGCGGGGCGGCTATTCGTCGTCGGGCGGCTTCGGTGTCGCCGCGTCCGGGCTCGGTTTCGGGCTCGCCCGTCGCGCCACTTCGGCGTCCCGCGCCTCGTAGGCGACCACGATTCGTTGCACGAGCGGATGTCGGACCACGTCCGCCTCGCTGAACTCGACGAATCCGATTTCGTCGATGGGGGCGAGCAGATCCCGCGCCTCTCGAAGCCCGCTGCGGGCGCCGCGGGGCAGATCGGTTTGAGTGACGTCGCCGGTGACCACCGCTTTCGACCCGTAGCCGAGGCGGGTGAGGAACATGCGCATTTGCTCGCTCGTGGCGTTCTGGGCCTCGTCGAGGATCACGAACGAGTCGTTGAGCGTGCGCCCGCGCATGAACGCCATCGGTGCCACTTCGATCTGGCCCCGGTCGCGGAGCTGAGCGACCTTGTCGAACTCCAGCATGTCGTGCAGCGCGTCGTAGAGCGGGCGCAGGTACGGATTCACTTTCTCGGCGAGATCCCCCGGCAAGAACCCGAGCTTCTCGCCCGCTTCGACGGCGGGTCGAGTGAGAATGATGCGCTTGACCTGCCGTTGAGTCAGCGCCGCGCTCGCCATGGCCATGGCGAGATAGGTCTTCCCGGTTCCCGCGGGCCCGATGCCGAAGGTGAGATCGTGGGTCCGGATTGCTTCGACGTACTCGCGTTGCACGGGCGTCTTGGGGACGACTTGCCGCCGACGGGGTGAAACGACGATCGCTTCGTCGAGCAGGTCCGCCAGCGAAGCTTCTGGATTGCCGCGAAGCGATCTCAGCGACCGAGCGACGTCGCCGGGACCGATGTCTACGCCGCGGCTCACCAGCTTCGCTGCGTCCACGAGGAAGCGCTGGGCGACCAACACGTCGGGCTCGTCGCCCGAGAGCAGGATGACGTTGCCGCGCAGGCTGACTTCGGCGCCGCTGTGACGGGCGAGCTCGCCGAGTACGCGGCCCCCTGGACCAGAAAGCGCCTGAAGAACCGAAGTGCTGTCCACCTCCAGGTTGGCGCTGAAACCGGCCTCGGTCATTCGCCCGGATCCTACTACGAACTCGGCGGATCGGCCGGCGTGGTAGAGTTTTTCTCATGCTCAGGTACTCGGCATTGCTCGCGATTGGGCTCGTGGCCTGTTCCTCCGCTTCGGGCGTGGACACCCCGGCGGATGCCGGAACTGGTGGCACGACGGGCACCGGCGGAACCGGTGGGGCCGTGGATTCGGGCACCGGCGGTACGCCGATGGATGCGGCCGTGGACACCGGCGGAGGCACCGGTGGTTTCGGTGGCGGCATGCTCGAAGGGTCCGCTGACGCGCCGAGCTGCACCGCGCCCACTCCCGAGGGGCGGTGCGACACGTTTCCGCAGTGCGGCTGCGACGTCGGCCAGAAGTGCGACATCCTCGACCTCATGAGTGGGCGAACCGCGTGCACCCGCGACGGCGTAGGTTTGGCATTCCAGGCGTGTTCGCAGTTCAGTCCGTGCGCCGCGGGGCTGTTTTGCCTCGGCGGCTCGTGTCGCCCGTTCTGCGACACGAACATCGACTGCCCCGGCGTGGGGCAGGAGTGTCAAGAAATTCAAGCGAACTTCGGCGGAATGCCTCTGACCATTCCCGGCGCCCGGGTTTGCTCGGCCGGCTGCGATCCGCGGGAGCCGGATCTCGTGTGCGGTCCGGGGCTCGGCTGCTTGATGCTGATGAGCGGCGCGACTGACTGTTTTTCGGTCGGAACCGGCATGGGCCCGGGAGCCTGCACAGGGGGCGGCACGCTCGATTGCGCGCCCGGTTACCAATGTGTCGACAACGCGGGCTCCCAGGACTGCCTGAAGTGGTGCCGCACGAACAATCCGAATGACTGCGACATGATGGCGGGCGAAGTTTGTGGCCCGTTGGCGATGCCGCCGGTGTTCATGGGCGACACGCTGGGCGTCTGCATCACACCGCCGTGATCCCCGGCCAGCAGGCAGTGCGATGGCCAGCAGGCGGTCGGACCGCCGCTTTTTTGTCCGTTTGAACGTCTGACGGGTAACCCCGGAAGGCGATGAGGCAGTGGAGTCGCATCTTCGGTATCGGAGCGTCGGTTGGGATCGTGCTGGCCCTCGTGCCTGTCGTGCGCGGCAGCATCGAGCTCGAAGACCCCCTCCGCAAAGTCGAGAAGCGGGCCGAAAAGAAGGCGGAGGAAAAACCTCCGGTTCCTGGCCTCGATCTCACTCGGCTGAAGCTCCGGCCCCGCCGGGTGCTCGCCCCGCTCGAGGACGGAAAACAGGCCGAGCTGACCCTCGATCCGGTGCTGCAGCGAGCCGCCCGCAAGGTCATGAAGACCTATCGGGTGCCCGAAGCCGGTGCGGTTTTGATGGACATCAAGACCGGCGAACTCTTGGTTTACGCCAGCTACGTGAACAAGGGCGCTCAGATCGACGTCAACGTGCGCGCGGAGCCACCCGCGGCGAGCGTTTTCAAGGTGATCACGGGGTCGGCACTGGTCGAAACCGGCGGGCTCGAGGCCAAGACCGAGCAGTGTTACCGGGGAGGTCGCAGCCGCATCCTCGCCGACGAGCTGCGTGAGGATCCGCGTCGGGACAAGTGGTGCGCCACGCTGGCCATGGCGATGGGTCGCAGCATCAACGTCGTTTTCGGGAGACTCGCCCAGAAGCACCTGACTCCGGAGGATCTGACGGCCATGGGAGGCGCTTTCGGGTTCGGAGCTCCGATTCCCTTCGTCGTCAAGAACGACGCGCCGGAGATCGAGATCCCCGAAGATCCGCTCGAGTTCGCTCGAAGCTCGGCGGGGTTCTGGCACACCAGCTTGTCGCCGCTCGCGGGCGCCAGCATCGCTCAGACGGTGGCCAATGGGGGCGTCACGCTCCGGCCGCGCATCGTCCGCGCGGTGCTCGATGGGCCCGAGCGGGTGTGGGTCGACGAGCGTGGGCCGGTCACTGTGCGGCGGGCGATCAAGCCGGAGACCGCCAAGCAAGTGACCAAGATGATGATTCAAACCGTGGCGAGCGGTTCTGGCTTCAAGACCTTCCACGACAAGCGTGGTCGTGCGTTCATCCCGGGCATGCAGATCGCTGGCAAGACCGGCACGCTCACGCGCCACAAGGCCAACCGCCACTACACGTGGTTCATCGGCTTCGCTCCGGCCCACAAGCCCGAGGTGGCGGTGTCTGCTCTCGTGGTGAACACGCCGACCTGGCGGATCAAGGGTCCACTTCTGGCACGCGACGTGCTCCGCGCGTACTTTGCGAAGAAGGGTGTCAAGGGCGTGACCAGCCCTTGAGGAGCCCCGAAGACGCAGGTTTTCTGCGGTGAAACCGAATCGCGCTCAGGAACCGGCTCGCGGAGCCGTTCTTTGGCACGTGACGCGCGGTTCGTGTGCGACGCGTACCCACATTGGCGCATCGCGGAAATTACTGAAAATTTGGTCTCGTGTGGACGAACGCCGCGACTAACGAAACGCACCGGTGGACGCCAGCTGAGGGATTGCTAAGGTAGGAAAGTCGATGCAGGTAGTGCTTCGCAAACTCGGACGCGGATCGAGAGCCGTGGCAGGTCGCTTGGTGCGAGCGCCACGCAAGGGCTCCGTAGTAGTGATCGAGTTTTCCGACGGCATGCACGAGTACGTGACGACGCCGGTCAAGCGAGTGCTGCGGCTCGCGTCACGCGACGTGTTCTACATCGAGACGGTGAACAGCCGATACCGGCTCGAAGTACGCGACCGCGAGCGCACGCTCGAGGACGCGTCGAGCGGCTGACTCGCCTCCCAGGCGAGATCGCTGATTGACGGGGACCGCGCTGGCCGCGGTTGCCGACTTTTTTTCGGTGCCCTGGTGGTCCGGGCCGAAATGCGGTAACCCCTGCCCCTCCCATGGGCAAGTTCGACAGTCGTTGCAGTCTCAAGATGCGCCGCAAAAAGCGGCAGGCGAAGCTCAAGGAGCGTCTCGCCCGCCGCATGGAAGCAGCAAAAGCCGCAAAAAAGACCGACGGCGGCAAGAAGAAAAAGAAGAAGAAGAGCTGAAGGTCCGCGTCGCGCTGACCGCTCGAATCGCTCTCAGCGAATCGAGCGAGTCGCGAAGTGCACGTCCTTGCTCTGCTTGGGGCCGAGAATCACGACCGGCTCCCCGAAGAGGCCGATGTCGCCGCTCGCGCGCTTCTCGCGGACGAGCTTCCAGCCCTTTTCGTTCTTCCAGCGTTGCATGATGCGTGTGCTCCGCATCTGGCCTTCGCTCATGCGCATCCAGTTGAAGTCCACGTAGATGATGGCGTTCTCGGCGTCGGGCATTTGCATGCCGCTCAGCTGAACGTCCACCACTCGGATCTCTTTGCCCCAGTTCGAGCGGCGCTTCATGAAGTGCTCGCGCGACGATGCGCTCGTGTTCTCGATCGCGATGTCCATCCGCCCGAAGCGGCTGGCGGTGTTGAGGTCGCGGGCCGCCTCGACGGCCTTCGCCGAAGGCGGCTGGGGCGCCATGCAGGCACCAAGAAGGGCGAGAAAGATGGGGGCGGCGAATCGCATGCCCTGGTTATCCAAGGGGCGTCGAACGGGGGCCAACTTACTTAGACCGCCGCTTACTTAAACCGCCGCTTGCTTGGACCGGGACCTCAGGACACCGAAGCCGCTTCGAGTAGCCATGCGACGAGCTCGTCGGTTCGGGTCAGGTCGTCGACGAGGAGATCGGCCCCGGCGGTTTCCAACTGAGCCCGGGGCTGGGGGCCCGTTGCGGTCAGCAGAACCTTGGCGCCGATGTGTGCGGCGGCCTCCGCATCCGCGACCGAGTCGCCGACCACGACGAGCGGGCCATCCCCATGGCGACGTCGCGCCGCCCGAGCCACCTCGTTGCGCTTGCCGCCGTCGTCACCGAACGCGGAGATGGCTTGGTCGAATCGCCCCCAGAGGCCGACGGCGTCGAGCTTGATCCTCGCGCCCCCGCGGAGATTGCCCGTGAGCAACCCCATCCGGACGTTCTTTTCGTCGAGGCGGTCGAGCAGTCGCGGCACTCCGGCGAGCGGCTCGGGTCGGCGGAATTCGGCGATGCCCTCCGCGAGCAGCTCGAAGTAGCGCGGCCAAAGTTCTCCCGGGTCCCGGCCCGGGGCGATCCCCGCCGCGATGTCGTTGTCGGTCGCGCCCGCGAAGCTCACCCCCTCGAGTGCGTTTTCGAGCCCCCACACTTCGCTGAGGGTGCGATCGAGAGCGCGGCGGCCCACGCCGCGCAAAAACATGAGCGTGCCGTCGATGTCGAACAGAATCGCTGGCGTCATGACTCGCTCACGGCCCCGCCCTCAGAACGGCGATGCGACGAGAAAGTACGTCTGCCCACCGCGCACCGCTTCCGAGTCGGTGCCGCGGGCGTAGCCGACGCGAATGTTCCCACTGTTGAAGTAGCCGGCCACGAGATTGATCCAGAGCTCCGCGCCGTATCCGAGGTGCAGGTCCCCGCGAGGATTGTCGAGGTTCAGGCGGTTGAACGCGCCTCCGTAGTCTACGAACACGGCCCCGCTGATGCTGCGAAGGAAAATCGGCAGAGTGCTCATGCCGCGGTCCGGATACGCGATGGGGAACCGATATTCGGCGTTCATCAGCGTGAACGCCGAGCCGACGAACTTTCTCGGCGAGTAGCCCCGCAGCACGAACGCCCCTTGTCCGACGTTGTCGATGAAAGAGTCGAGCACGCTCTGGTCGACGAATCCGCCGGTAAAAAAGAGCCCGCGGCGAGGGTAGCTGCCGGTGGAATTCCCTCCTTGAGCGGAGAGGGCGAGCACGTGATGACGCAGCCAGGGCATCTCGACGAAGCCGCGCATGTCGGCGCGAATGCTCGTCAGGGTGACCTCGCTTCCGGTGGCTTCGTCGGCGTAGTCGGCGACGGCGGCCACTCGAAAACCTCTTTCCGAGCTGATGGCGTACGCCGAAGAATGCACCGTGGAGTACGACCAGCCGAGGGTCACGATCGCCAGAAAACCCTCGAACGGATCGCGCGGAGTGAGCGCAAACGGATCGATGAGCGACGCGACGGGCAGCGTCGATTTGAATCGGCGAACCGAGTACGACAGCGACAACGTTTGCGACTGAAAGATCCCCGGGATCCCGTAGGACAGCCCCGTGCTCAGCCCGGTGCTGCGCTCGGTGACGATGGGCGCTTGGTCGCCGAACCGGAAGTCCCGTCGGGGTGCCGCGTTGGCGAATACCGTCGTTCGCAGGTCGAACGGCAGGCGCCGATACGAATAGGTCATCGATGCTACCGGCTGACTCAGCTCGGTTTGGCCGGTGACTTCGGCGGCGAATGCGTGCAAGCCCACCGCGTCGGCTCCCGAGGTGCCGATGGTGAGCGAGCGACCGAACGTGCCGTCGCCATACTCGAAGTCGTAGGCATAGGGTCGAAGCGTTCGGATCGCTCGGTACTTCTCCACCGGCCAACGGCGGGTTGGAGGCTCCATCGGGGGATCGGGCCGATCGGTGGGCGGCGGCAATGCTCGCAGCCAACGCCCCTCGTCGACGGGCATCGAGTACAGGTCGAATCCGTCGTGAGTGTATCCGACGTAGAACAGCGTCTTCCCGTCGGGGGTGAGCTCGGGCATGTACGCGCCGTTGACGACGTTGGTGACCTGCCGGAGCTTCGCCGTTTCGAGATTGTACGCGTAGATGTTCGACACCCCCGTTCGGTCCGAGGCGAAGTAGAGGTGGCGCCCGTCGGGGGCGAACGTGGGCTGTTGGTCGAGCGCGCGGTCGCGGGTGATCTGCCAAAACTTACCGGTCTTCACGTCGACGACGCGCACGTCGCGGTAGCCGCCGCGGGTCCACACGCTGTAGGCGACTCGTTTGCCGTCGGGTGACCAACTCGGGGTGAAGGCTTGCTCGAACCTGACGCTCGGCACGAGCGCGCGTTCGCGATGGACGCCGCCCTCGGGACGAATCGACGCGATGCGCAGGGTCGTTGTGCCTGCGCGGTTCGTGACGTAGACGATGCGTCGCCCGTCCGGGCTCACGGCGGGGGTGCGCGCGCGGCGGCCGACGGTCCATCGGCTGCGGGATCTTTCCGGGCCGCGCGAGGACCTGGTTCCGGGTTTCTGGCGGAAAATGTCCTGGAAGCGGAAGCGTCGTTTCGATGGCGCGGTGAGCGAAAAGACGAGGCCGCACTCGGGGTCGAAGCTCACCGTCGAACCTCCTCGAGCCACGAGCTCTGCGTCTTTTTCCGCGGCACGAGTCCGTGAGTCGAGCGGGAGCCGATAGATGCCCGCGGTGCGATGGCCGTCGTCCACCGAGTAGTAGATTTCCTCGCGCTGACCCTTGCGTGCACAAGGGGGGGCAAAACGCGGGTAGCCCACGCCGCGGCCGTGGCGGGTCAGGCGAGTGCCCTGCCGGAGGCCGCGCTTTTTGATGCGTCGGGCTTGGGCTCGGTAGTGTTTTCTCGAATAGGCCACCCACCCTCGCCACAGCTCTTCGTAGGTGCTCCCGGTGGCGCGCCGAATCGAGCGATTGAGCCCCCAGGGGATGGGATTGGCGCCGTAGTCCGTGGCAATCGTGGCGATCGTGTCCTTGCCGTAGGTCTTGTGTATCCAGTCGAAGAACCGGCCGCCGTACAGGTACCAGATGTTGGAGCCCGGCCAGCGGCGCACCGAATGACTCATCTGATCGAGCGGCGCGATGTTGTCTTCGAGCACGTCGGCGCGGAGGAACATGTCGAACTGCGTGGCACGGATCCGCCCGGCGCTCGTGTGCTCGCTCTCCCGATGGGTCGCGAGCCCCTCGAGGATCCATCGGGGTTGAGACTGGTTCGGGGCGATGGTCTTGCCGAGGATCGTGTTCACGATCGCAGGTAGCCCCGTGATGTTGTCGAGGTGCAGGATGTGCGTGTGCTCGTGGGTGAAGAGCACGGACAACCAGTCGTCGAAGTCGCCGAGCACGCTCATGTCGTCCGGTGCCGAGATGAACAGGCGCGTCAGATTGTAGGGGAGCGCACGAGCCGAACCGTTGGCGCCATCGGTATCGTCGGTCAGCACGACCTCGGTGACCTCTTTCGGGTCCCAACCGAGGTGAGGGACGAGTCGTGTGTGGATCGTCTCCGCCAGGTTCGCGAGGCGTTGCGCGTGCCAGTCGAGGCCCGAATGATAGTGAATTCGGAAGTGCGGCGTCTCCACCGTGTACCACCGCAGGTACGGGTCACCGGCCGCGCGCGCCTCGGAGGAAAACAACGCGACGCATGTCGCGACGAGCGCAGCCCAGACAGCGCGCTTCCGAGCGGAGCAGGAAGACTCGACAGTAGGCACAGCGGGCTCACACGAATCTTGGCACGACCCGCCGAGGGTAGCGCTCGAAACCGTGTGTGCCGGCCGATCAGAGATCGTCGTGGAAGAGCGGTTCTCTGTTGCGGACGTAGCGATAAACGAGCTGACGTCCTTCGTTCGTGATCTCGGTGAACTTCGCGCCGTAGCCTGGTGGTGCATCCGCGCCGGAGTTGGGGGCGTCTCGCGTCCAGCTCACTTGGCCGAGCGCTTCGAATTCGTAGCCACCCGGCATGCTCACGACCAACCGCAGCTGCGTTCCGATTTCGGGGATCTGGTAGGTGGCAATGAAGATGCCGCCATCGTCGACGACGTCGTTTCCTGCCAAGCCCTTGTAGAAGTTGGTGCCGCTGTGCGCGCCGAGTTCGGCTTCGACCACGGTGGCGCCCGCCGGCGTCGGGATCGAGTTGACGCGACCCGGTCCGCCAGGTGTCGCTGGTGCTGCACCCGCCTGCGGTGGGGCGGCATGCTGCGGTGGGGCGGCATGCTGCGGGGCGGGCTGGGGCGGGAAGCCACCCTGCTGAGCGAACCCGCCAGCGCCTGGTAGAGCACCCGCGGCGGCTGCGGCTGCCGCCGCAGCGGGTGCCATCGGCGCCGCCTGGGTCGCCGCGTACTGGTGCGCCGGTGGTTGCGCGTATTGCTGCTGCGCGGGCTGCGCGGCAGGCGGCTGTGCATACTGCGGGGCGGCTTGGGTCTGGGCGTACTGCGCCTGCTGAACCGCCACCGCGGGCGGAGGCTGTGCGGGCTCGTGCGCGCCCCCTGGAGACGGTTGAGTCTCCGGCGCCATCACGTGAGTTCCGCCCAAGCCGACAGCCGCTTGCGCGGGCTGCATCGGCGCGGGCGCTGGCTGATGGGCGGCGGCGGCAGCAGCCGCCGGAGCGACTTGCATGAGCGAGTGGATGAGGCTGAGGGAGCCCGCCACTGCCTCCGTGGCCTGCGCGACCGCAGGATGCGAGGAGCCGGCGACTTGAAGTTGGTTGAGCGCGGCACGAGCGGCATCCAACGCGGGGGGCGCGCTCTGCGAAGCGCTGGCCCCTTGCGAGGCCTCGATGCCGTGCAACGCGCTCATGGCCTGGGCGATGGGTTCCGCCACGCTCATCAGCTCCGGAGGAACCCCCGGAGATTGAAGTGCATTCAGGCCCTTGGCCAGGTTTTCGCGGGCTGTTCGGGCGGCGACGATGGGGTCAGTCATTCTCCCTCCAGAAGAGCGCCGGCCAGTCTACAGGATCACGACCGCCGGTTAAGGCCCTTGGGTGGTGGTGGAGCTTTTGGGGTCGATCCGGGCCCGGGAGCCCACAAAAGTTGTTCGGATTTCGCGCCCCCTGGTACCCGGGAGACCATGCAGCCTGGCCAGCGGACGGACGCATTTCGACCCGTGCTCCGGGGTGAAGGCAACCGGTTCGACCCGACTGCCCGAGCCAAGCCGATTCTCGTGTTCGAGAACGTGCACAAGGCCTACCGGGCGGACGCCCCCGTGCTCCGTGGCATGAATCTCGAAATCGAGCGTGGCGAGTTCGTGTTTTTCACCGGACCTTCAGGCGCCGGCAAGAGCACGCTTCTCCGAATCCTATACGCCGCCGAGCTCGTCGACGAAGGACGCATTCTCTTCATGGGTCGCGACATCGGTCGGTTGACGTCGACGTCGATCCCGTTTCTCCGCCGCAACATCGGAATCGTTTTCCAAGACTTCAAGCTCGTTCCGAATTGGTCGGTGCTCGAAAACGTCGCCGTTCCTCTCGAAGTATTGGGATTGCCCCAACGGCTGATTCGCTCGCGGGTCGGCGAGGTCCTCGAACGGGTGGGTTTGGCCGGTCGAGGGCCGGATCTCGCGGGCACCCTGAGTGGTGGCGAGCAGCAGCGCGTCGCCGTTGCCCGCGCGATCGTCGGCGAGCCCGCGCTGGTGCTGGCGGACGAGCCCACGGGCAATCTCGATCCTCAGCTCGCGGTCGACATCCTAGGTCTCTTCGAGGACATCAACGATACCGGCGTCACCGTCATCTTTGCGACTCACGACCGGTCTCTCTTGGACATTCGGCCGCGGCGAGTCGTCGTCCTCGACGAGGGCAAGGCGCACGACGTGCCCCACGGTCTCGACGAAGTGGCGGAAGCCGACGAAGACAGCGGTGATCAACCCGGCGTCGCTGTTCGCGACGTAGCTTGAGGCAGGCGCAGATGACGGATTTGCAACGAGCGTGGCGCGGCGGCAGAAACGATTGGCGGCTTCACGCCCTCAGCGTGTTTTCGGTGGCGGTAGCGTTCGTCTGTCTCGCTTCCGCAGCGTTGGTGGTCGTCAACATCGATGGACTGCGAGCTCGCTGGGCCCAGGCCGGTCGCGCTTCGGTGTTCCTCGCTGCTGGGGTCGACGCCGGACGCGCCGCCGAAATCGAGCAGGCTCTTCGCGCCACACCGGGCGTGGCTGACGTGCGTTTCGTTTCCTCCGAAGAGGCGCGCCGAGATCTCGTGGGAATGGGAGACGACGTCTTGGCTCAGCTTCCGGCCGAGGCGTTCCCCGCCTCGCTCGAGGTCAAGGTCAACGACGATGCCGAGGGGCACACGCTGGCGGGAATCGCCACCCAACTCTCGTCGCTTCCTGCGGTGGAAAGCGTGGAAACCTACGGCGTGTGGACCGACCGCCTCGCGGCGCTGCTGGCGGGCGGAGTGACCGCGTCAGCGCTGCTCGCGATCATCGTGTTCGGTGCGGTCATCAGCGTCGTGGCGTCGACGATTCGGCTGGCGCTCCAGCGGCGTAGCCGCGAGGTCGAAGTGCTCAAGCTCGTCGGGGCATCCGACGGCTACGTGCGGCGGCCCTTCGTCATCGAGGGCGCGGCGCAAGGCGCCAGCGGGGCGGTGGTCGCCATCGCGCTCTTGGCAGTCTTCTACGCCATCGTCAGAAGCCACTTTCAGGGCGAGCTCGCGACTCTCATCGGGATGGCGCCGATGTTTCTTCCGTGGTCCGTCATCGCCGTGATGGTCGGCATGGGTGGCGGGCTCGGCGCTCTGGCAGCGTTCACTAGCCTGAGGAAGCTCCTGGTCGTTTGACGGTGCGCAGTCGAGCACTCGTTGCCGTTGCTTTGCTCACGGCCACCGCGGGAGCGGTGCCCGGGTCGGATCCCAATCCGGGCGAGAGCGACCTGCCGGCATCCGCGACAGCGTTTGATCCCGCGAGCCCCGCGGGGCCCGCTCCGCTCGTGCTGGCGCTGCCGACCTCTCCAATGCTCACTTCGGGCGGCGCGCTGCCCCAGCCCGCTCCGATTCACTCGGCCGTCGCGCCGATGCCGACCAAGCTCACCGACATCGACCGTCAGATGGCCGAGCTGGATCGCATCGAGCGGACCATGAAAAAGAAGCTCGAGACGCTCGCGATCGAGGGCAAAGCCGCCGAGGCTCGCATCATCGTTCGTGGCCGTGCCTACGCCCGCATGGCTCGAGCAGGACTCTTGCCAGTGGGTGGCGGCGTCGACGCTCTCGTCGACTACGCCGCGAAGCTCGAACGACTGCGGCGCGCGCTGGCGCGCGACCTCGGC
>JAJDAH010000238.1 GCA_029261965.1 Polyangiaceae bacterium | reverse complement strand
GCTTTGCGTTTCTGGGTTGGTTTTTGGGTGCCTCCCTCGGCTGATCTGGGGGGCGCTCCGCGCGCCCACGACATTCATCACGTGCTGACCGGGTACGGCACCGACCTGCTCGGCGAAGCCGAGATTTCGGCGTTCGAGCTGGCGAGTGGCTGCGGCCGCTACGTGGCAGCGTTGGGTTTCGATTTGATGGGGACGGGGCTCGGCGTGATAGCGGCGCCCAAGCGCACGTTTGCCGCTTTTCTCCGAGGGCGACGCTCGAAGAACCTTTTTCGAATCGGTTTCGATCCGAAGTTCCTCGAGATGCCCGTCCGCGAGGTGCAAAAGAAGATCGATCTCGACGCGAGGTCCGGCGCGCCCCGTCTGTCGGACTACCTCGCCTTCGGTTTTTGGGGGACCGCGGCGGCCGCGTCGCTCCTGCTCGCGCCGATCAGCGTCGGCGCGACGATCCTGCTCTGCCTCGCTCCCGCACCACGAGAGGTGAGTTAGTCGGCGAGGGCAGTTCGTAGGATGCGGTAGCCGCGATGCGCTCGGACCTTGACGTTGCTTCGAGAGGTTCCGATCTCGTCCGCCGCCTCCGCGCTGGTGAGCCCTCCCCAAAAGGTGAGCTCGATGGCTTCGCGCAGCTTGGCCGGTAAGAGCGCCACGGCGCGTCGCACCGAGAGCGCCGCCCCGAGAGTCTCCGAGGGATTGCTCGGGGCAGGCTCGGGCACCGCTCCGGTAGAGGTGAGCTCCTCTTTGCGAACCTCGCGTCGACGCCAATCGTCGTACAACGTGTTTCGGGCGATCGTGGTGAGCCACCGCGCGGCGCCCTGCCGAGGGTCGTAACTCTGCCTCGACCGGTGCACCTTGGCGAAGGTCGCCTGGAGCAGATCTTCCGCCCGATCGGCCCCGTAGGTGCGCCGCTCCAGGAAACGCAGAAGCCTTGGGGATACTTGGCGGTAGAGCTCGTCGAACGCGCTCTCGTCGCCGGCTTGGTAGCGCTCCATCAGCTTGTCGATGTCTTCGTTCGCTTGCATCATTCGAATCCTCGAGCTCTGAAGTGAAGACTGCGGGAGAACATTCGTTAAGAAGTGTTAGGTCAGGCGTTTTTCGGCAACATGGCCGTGAGTGCGTCTCGAACTTGCTCGAGCGGTTCGGTGCTCTTGCGTGCGCGGCAAATCAGCATCGCGCCCTCGATGGCGGACAACATGACGGTCGAGAATCCGACGGCACGCTTCGTCTCGATGCCACCCTCGACGAGCATGCCTTCGACGAACTTGCGCCATTGCTCGAAGTAGCCAGCGCACACGGCGTGAAGCGCGCTCTTGCTCGAAGCTTCCAGCGTCACGGTGGCGACGGGGCAGCCGGCCTCGAACCCAGATGTTTCGAGCTCGCGAGCGACGAAGTCGAAGGTAGCTCGCACTTTTTCTTCCAGGGTGTCGACGCTCGCCATCTCTGCGAGTAGCCCGGCGCGAAATTGCGCCGCCGAAGCTTCGAGCGCGGCACACGCCAGCTCTTCTTTGCCGCCGGGGAAGAAGTGGTAGAGCGATCCGCGCGGAGCTCCGCTCTCCTTGACGATCTGACTGAGACCGGTCGCGTGATAGCCCTGACGTCGAAACAAATCGCCGGCGGTCGAGACCAGGCGCTGGCGGGTGGCCGTGGGGGCGTTCACCCAGGCAATATGACGATCGGTCTACATACTTCATCTGAACAAATGTATAGTAAATGTGCTTTTTTTCGTCCACAGGGCCCCTTCGGACCTCCCGAGCGGACCTCAGCGGCCGCGGGGCTAAGATGCGCGGCGAGATGCAAGTCGGGCTCGTGACACCCCCTGGTGTGCTCGGAGAGTTCGTTCACCGAGCGCTCGAGCCTGCCGGCCACACCCTCAGCATTGCGGGGGACTTGCCGAGCCTGCTCGAGCAAGCGGACGAGCCGCCCGCGGTCGTGCTCTTCGCGCCTATGGTGGACGGAGTTTCGGCGGTGCAGGTTCTCGAAGAAGCGCGCGGTGACGGCACGGCGCCCGAGCACGCGATCTACCTCGGGCTGGACGTCGCCGCGTGCGAAGACGCGCGGCGCGCCGGGTTCAGTCGGGCGATCCAGCTGCCCTTTCAGGGCCAGGATTTGCTCAGCGCCGTCGAGCGCAGCGCCGAAGGAAAGCTGCGGGTTCTGCTCGTCGACGACAGCGACCTCATTCATCGCCACACGGTCCCCATTCTGACGGGGGCCGGCTACGAAGTGACCGAAGCTTGGGACGGTCAGGAAGCGCTGGGCATGCTGCGGGAGGACCCGCCGGACATGCTTCTCACCGACGTCGAGATGCCCAAGATGAACGGGTACGAGCTGTGTCTCGCTGTCAAAGAAGACGAAAAGCTCGCGTCGATTCCGGTAGTGATTTGCTCGTCCCTGGGGGAGGCCGCCGATCTCGAAAAGGGTTTCGATTCGGGGGCCGACGACTACCTCGTCAAACCGGTCGTCGCCGAGGAGCTCGTCAGTCGCCTTCACGCGCTACTGGCTTCGCGAATGATCGCGATGCGCGAGAGAGTGCTCGTCGTCGACGATTCGGCGGCGATTCGACACCTCGTGGCCGACTGCCTCAAGCGACAAGGATTTCGGGTGAACACTGCCGTCGACGGGCAGGACGGCCTCAACAAGGCGGTGGCGGACCCGCCGGACCTGGTGCTGACCGACTACGACATGCCGCGCATGACGGGATTCGAGCTCGTCGTGCAGCTTCGTCGTGCCGTCCAGACTCGCGACGCACCGATCGTCATGCTCACCGCGCGGGATACCAAGCGCGATCAGGCACAGATGCGCGCTGCCGGCCTGACGAGCTATCTCGTCAAGCCGTTCACCACGGACAAGTGCATCGCCATCGTCGAGCGTGTCTTGGCTGAAGCGCGACTGACCCGGTACAAGCAGGCTTCGCGCCTCTACATCAGCGAAGGTGCGGTCGCGGCCGCGGAAGCACAGGCATCGAGCGGCGAAATGTACGCGGTTCGCGCGTTCGAGATCGACGCGACGCTGCTTTTCAGCGACATCTCCGGGTTCACCAGCATGAGCTCGAAGATGAGTCCGGCCGAGGTGGTGGCCATCCTGAACGCGTCTTTCGACGCGCTGTGTGTCGTCATCAAGGACCTCGGCGGCGACATCGACAAGTTCATCGGTGACGCCATCATGGCCGTCTTCGAGGATCGTCCTGAATTCGACGAGCCTCATGCGCTCCGAGCCGCGCGAGCGGCATGGGGCATGCAACGCGCCCTCGACGATTTCAACGCGGACAAGGAGACGCCGCTGGTGATGCGCGTGGGGGTGAACTCGGGACCCATCGTCCGTGGCGACATCGGGTCGAAGTTCGTTCGGCGCGACTACACGTGCATCGGGGACACGGTCAACCGTGCTCAGCGGCACGAGTCCAAGGCGCCGCTGGGGGGCGTGCTGCTCAGCGCCGCCAACTACGCCCTCGTGAAGGATTTTGTCGACGTCGAGGAGATGGGGGGCATCCAGCTCAAGGGAATCACCGAGCCGCAAACCGCGTACATACTCAAAGGGTTCAAGAAAACCGCGCCTGACGGGAGTCGATGATGAGCACACCCCAGCGATCCAGCCGTGCGCCGTGGATGTTGCTCGCCGGGCTCGTTGCAGCCTTCTTTTTGGTGCCCCCTGCCGTCGCCGATGACGGCCCGAAGGACCAAAAGTGCCCCTGGGGGCGTGTGAACGACGGCAGCGGGAGGCTCATTCGATGCATCACGAAAAACGAGGCCGCCTGGCTCCTGCTGAAGAAGACGTACTCGAGCGACAAGAGCAAGCGAGGCGCAAGGAAAAAACCAGCGGCTGCGCCATCGTCGAGCGCGCGTCCACCCGCCGCCCCAAATCCGGGCGCGGCCCCATCCACGAGCGCTGCCCCGTCCACGAGCGGTAGCGCCGTCCCCCTGCCACCGGACGCTCCCACACCCGAATACACGATCTCCCTCTCCGTAGGCCCGCTGAAGGTCGACGAAGGAGATCTGCCGAAAGCGCTGTCGAAGCTCCGCATCCCGACGAAGCGCTATGTCGAGTGCATCGAGAAAAACGGCGGAATGTATCGCGACAAGGGCGAGCTCCACGTGCGGTTCCTCGTGCGCCAGCGCGGGCGCGCTGAGGGCCCGAGCATCGTCAAACGCCGAAGCATCAACGAAGCGGCTGGAAAGTGCATTGCTGACGTCGTGGATCGCCGTCATGTGGGGCGGCCGAGCACGGAAATGGTCGGCGCGACGTTGATCATCGAGTTCAGTCGGACGAAGAAGTAGAGTCCGGGTTTCGTGTCTGCCCGCATCCGCGTGCTCGTCGTCGACGACTCCGCATTCATGCGGGGTCTGATCACACGCATGCTCGAACGCGAACCAGCGATGGAAGTCGTCGGACAAGCGGGCGATGGCGCTTCGGCGGTGACGATGGCGGTGGAGCACCGGCCCGACGTGGTGACGATGGACTTCAACATGCCCGGGCTCAACGGCGCGGAGGCTACGCGTGCGATTCTTCGAGAGCGAGCCACGCCGGTGGTGATGCTCAGCGCTCACACTCGCGAAGGGGCGGCCGAGACGATCGAGGCATTGGCCGCCGGCGCGGTCGATTTCGTGCAGAAGCCGAGCGGTGAGGTGAGCGCCAGCCTGGCGGCTATCGAAGGCGAGCTGATCCAGAAGATTCGTGAGGCGAGCACCGTGAATCTGGCCGCTCTGGAAACCCGCGAGGCGCCGTCGCTCGACTCGTCGCCGCTGTCGTCGAGCACGAGAGCCACACGGCCGAGACGCAGCGCGCCCAAATCCATGCCGCCGGGCATGCGAATCGTCGCTATCGCGAGCTCGACCGGGGGACCCGCGGCCTTGTCGCAAATCGTGCCGCGACTCCGGCTCGATGAGACGGCGCTCATCATCGTGCAGCACATGCCGGTCGGCTACACGGCCGCCCTGGCCAAGCAATTGAACGAGCTCACACGATTTCCCGTCGCGGAAGTTCGCGGCGACGAGAGACTCGAGACCGGTCGCGCCTACGTCGCGATGGGCGGACAGCACCTGACCGTAACTCGCCACGGTCGCCTGCTTCTCGACGATGGCAAAGCCGTGCACGGACTGCGACCCGCGGCGGACGTGACTTTTGCCTCTCTTGCACAGGCCTACGGCCCGAGAGTCGTTGGGGTGGTTCTCACTGGAATGGGGCGGGATGGCGCCACGGGTCTCGCCGCCATCAAGGTCGCCGGCGGACGTACGGTGGCCCAGGACAAGGCCACATCGACGGTTTTCGGCATGCCCCGCGCCGCGGCGGAGATGGGAGTGGTCGACGAAGTGTCGCCGCTTTCGTTGATTGCGCCGGCGGTTCAGCGAATCATCGCGTAGCCCCGTGACTCTTCGTCGATAATGCCTCGCGCCGTGCCGAATCGCACCGAACGAATCGAGCTGTACACCAAGCGTGCTGGGGAGCACGCCGCGCTTGCCGAGCAGCATGGGGCACGCTCGCGCTTGGTTTCGAATTTGCGAGGCGTGGCTTTCGCCACGGCGACGATCTCCGGGCTGTTCGCTGTGGCCGGTAGCACGCCGCTCGTCACCGCCCCGATTTCCGCGGTCGGCGCCTTGTGGTTTTTCGTCTTGGTGGTGTGGCACGGACGCGTCATCCAGCGTGAAGACGATGCGCGGCGATGGGAAAGGGTGAACCAAAACGCTCTCGCTCGGGTGAGCGACGGCTGGCACGAGCTGCCAGACGACGGGGCGTCGTTCAAGCTCAGCGGACACCCATACGCCGACGACCTCGACGTTTTTGGACGGGGCTCGCTGTTTCAGCGCCTTTGCACCGCGCACACGCACTTTGGGCAACAGGCGCTCGCAACGCTTCTCAGTGAGCCTCGAACGGTCGACGAATCGTGCCGATGCCAGGAGGCGGCGCGCGCCCTCGGGCCAGAACTCGACACTCGCCAGAAGCTCGAAGCGCTCGCGATGGCAGTCGTCGATCCGAACGACGCCAAGAAGCCGGGCTCGGAGAAGAGCAAACGGCGGGTCGTACCCGATCCCGAGCCGTTGCTAAAGTGGGCGGAGGGTGCGCCACTTTTGCTCGACCGCCCGCTCGTGGTTTGGACTGCTCGAATCCTGCCCGTCTTCACGCTGCTCGGCTTGGCGCTTTCGTTCGCTTTCGGGTTGCCCGCCGCGTTGTGGGGCGTTCCGCTCTTGATCCAGCTCGTCGTCGGCTTTCGGATGCGCGGCGAAACCACCAGCGTGTTCATGGCGGTGTCCTCCACCGAGGGAGCGTTTTTACGATACGGCCCGATGCTCGAGCTGCTCGAGGGCGTCGACCTCCCGTCGACGCTCTTGCGTCGCTTGCGCGAAGGCGTGCTCGTCGGCAAACAGCGCCCCAGCGAGTCCATGCGTGAGTTCGAGAAGGGACTCGGATGGTTCGAGCTCAGGCACAACGGGTTGATTCACCCGTTCGTCAACGCACTTTTGCTTTGGGACATTCATTGCGTGCTCAGGCTCGAGCGTTGGCAGAAGCGATCTGGGAAGACGGTCCGCGAGTGGTTTCGAGCGCTCGGACAACTCGAGGCGCTCGGATCCCTCGGCGCGTTTGCGTACGACGAACCCGACACATGCTGGCCGGAGTTCGAGGACGGAGGGGCCAAGCTGGTAGCGCAGGGCTTGGCTCACCCACTGATTTCGTCGACCGCGCGGGTGGCCAACGACGTGAACTTGCCGGATTCGGGCGTGGCGATGCTCGTGACCGGTTCGAACATGAGCGGGAAGAGCACGCTACTGCGGGCCATGGGTCTCGCGGCGGTCCTGGCCTACGCGGGCGCACCGGTGACGGCCGAGCGCCTCCAGCTGTCCGTTCTCGCCGTGCGTACGAGCGTGCGGATCAGCGATTCTCTCGAGCGAGGCGTCAGCCACTTCTACGCCGAGATCGGCAAGCTCAAGTTGGTACTCGATGGCGCGCGGGACGGGCAACCGGTCCTGTTCTTGCTCGACGAGATCCTTCACGGCACCAACTCGCGAGAGCGGCAGATCGGCGCGAGGTGGGTACTGAGCGAGTTACTGCGCCGGGGGGCGACCGGCGCAGTTTCAACGCACGACATGGAGCTGTGCAACCTGACGGACGAGCTGGCTTCGCGCGTCGAGCTGGTGCACTTCCGAGAGAGCGTGAAGGGCGAAGAGATGACTTTCGACTACAAGCTCCGCGAAGGGCCGGTCACGGCCGGCAATGCCCTTCGACTGATGCAGCTCGTCGGTTTGGACGTCCCGCTCGAGTGAAACCCGCGACTCGCGCCGCTGCCGTTCGGCCGACGAAGGACGCCATGAGCCGGTTGCACTCCCGCCGTCGCGAGGGTTTTTGCGCGGTCGCCGCGTCGTGGTGCCGTGTTTCCCCCGCCTTGACGTCAACAATACCGCGGAGTTAGCCTGTTCAGTGGTGCACTGTAGCCGCGCCACTCCTTACTATGGAGGGTCCATCCCCGGCGTCCCTCCTACCCTGCTCCGTAAACTCCCGGACCCCCGACCTTGAGCGAATTCGACGAGAAAACCCGGGTAACGCAGGTCGTTCAGCGACCGCTCAGCGAAAGCGACAGCACCGGAAACGATTGCTTGGTGGTGATCTACACCAAGGAACCGACGCTACTAGGCAAGCGGTTCGTGCTCGATACCGGACCACTTCGGATCGGACGAGGCGCCGACAACACCATCGTGCTCGAAGGGGATTCGGTTTCGAGGCGCCACGCGCGCCTCGAGCGCCGTGGTGAGCGTTGGTACGCGTGCGACGAGGGCTCGACGAACGGAACCTACGTCAACGAGGAACAGATCCCAAAGGAGCGGCTGCTCAACAACAACGACCGCATCAAGGTCGGGCCGACCATCCTGAAGTATCTCTCCGGGGCGGACGCCGAAGCGAAGTACCACGAAGAAATTTACAAGATGACCATCGTGGATGGTCTCACTCAGGTGCACAACAAGCGCTACTTGTACGAGTCCCTCGAACGAGAGGTTCTCCGCGCGCGGCGTCACGAGCGCGATCTCTGTCTCGTGATGTTCGATATCGATTTCTTCAAGCGCTGCAATGACCAGTTCGGTCACCTCGCGGGGGACTACGTGCTCAGAGAGCTCGCGCGCGTCGTACAGGAGCGCATCCGTCGGGACGAGGTTTTTGCGCGGTACGGCGGAGAGGAGTTTGTCATCGTATTGCCCGAGACCGAGCTCGACGGCGCGGTGCTTTTGGCCGAGGACATTCGAGCGAAAGTCGAAGAACACCGCTTCGTGTTCCAGGGCGAGCGCATTCCGATCACGGTGAGCCTCGGCGCGGCGGTGATGCTCGAGTCCGACAAGACCGCGAACGATTTGATTCAGCGTGCGGACGCCAAGCTCTACGAGGCCAAGCGGTCGGGCAGAAATCGTGTGTGCTCCTGACTCCCGGTCAGGCTCGCGGCTCGTTTGAGCCTGACATGACGCCCCGCATGTAGCAGGGTGGCGCCGTGAGCTTCAGCGAGATCCCTCCGCCGCCGGAAGAGAAACCCGGCAACGACGCGCCGGTCATCACGGCGACGCCCCCCGGACCGCAGTCGCGCTCGTGGATGACGCGTGCCTCGGTCGCCGCCGCCCCGATGGGACCGACGCGTGCGAAGCGACCCGGTTCGAAGATTACGTCGTTGTGGACGCCGGGCACCGTCGTCTATTCGACGGCCAAGGGCTCGAACGTCGTCGATGTCGATGGCAACCGCTACGTGGATCTAGCCGCGGGGTTCGGCGCGCAACTGCTGGGGCACAACCACCCATCGATCGCGCGGGTCATCGAGCTGCAGACGTCGAGACTGCTGCAAGCGCTCGGCGACGTGCACCCGTCCGAAGCCAAGATAGCGCTGACGCTTCGGCTCGCCGAGCTGTTCCCCACCGCTGGGGCCAAGGTCATTCTGGCTCAGTCCGGAGCCGAAGCGGTCAGCGCGGCCATGAAAACTGCGGCGCTCGCTACGGGCAAACCAGGAATCGTCGCGTTCGAGGGCGCCTATCACGGCCTGAGCTATGGCCCGCTCGCCGCGTGCGGCTTGCGGTCGAGCTACCGCGAGCCCTTCTCGGCCCAGCTGAACCCTCACATCGAGTGGACTCCTTGGCCTACCGCCACGGACGGCGACGAGGCGCTCGAGCGAGTCAGACTCGCGCTCAGCTCCCCGAACGTCGGGGCGATTCTGCTCGAGCCGATCCAGGGTCGAGCCGGAGTCCGGCTCCCACCAGATGGTTTCTTGGAGGAGGTAGGGAGGATGGCGAAGGCGAGCGACACCCTCGTCATCGCCGACGAAATCTGGACCGGGCTTGGGCGGTCCGGTCAGATGCTGTATTCGCCTTCGGCGGGACTGGTCGCCGACATCGTGTGCCTCGGAAAGGGGCTCGGAGGGGGACTGCCTATTTCCGCGTGCATCGGTACCGACGCGGTCATGGCGGCATGGCAGCAGCACGAGGAAGTCGTGCACACGTCGACATTCGCCGGCGCGCCGCTGCCCTGTGCCACGGCCATCGCGACGCTCGACACTCTGAAACGAGGTGGGCTCGTCGAGCGGTCCCGAGACGTTGGGCAGCGGTGGCTGGAACGGCTTCGGCGCGCGACCCAGAGCCTCGATTCCGTCGAGGTGCGGGGAGCCGGCCTGATGCTGGGGATCGAGCTCGGCGGGCGCGCTCGAGGCACCCCCTCGGCGAAGGGGGCTGTCACGCTTCAGCGCGAGCTGCTCGAACGCGGGTACATCGTTTCGAGCGGCGGGGGCCAGCGCGAAACCCTGGTGCTCACTCCCCCGCTGACCATCGCGGAGGAGCTGCTCGAGTCGTTCGCCGGGGCGCTCGAGGAATCGCTCCGCGCCATCGGAGCATGAGCCAGCCCGCGCTGGTCGATGAGTCCGAGCGTCTGCATGCGCGAGTGCGGGCGTTCGCGCTGGCCTCCGAGCCCGAGGAGACCTTCGACGAGATAGCTCTCGCCATCGCCGAGTTTCAGTGCGCGCGCTGCCCAGGGTTTCGTCGCCTCGTGGAGCGGCACGGCGGGGCTTTGCGTGCGGTGGAAAAAATCCCGGCGGTGCCGTCGGAAGCGTTTCGGCTGACACGAGTCGCCGTGCACGAGCCGAGTCTCGATGTGGCTCGATTCGAAACCAGTGGCACCAGCGGAGAGGCGACAGGCCGCCATCCGATGCGCACTCTCGAAACCTACCGAGAGCTGTCGCTACTTCACGGTGCCCGAGCCCTGGCTCCGCGCCCGATGCACGTCGTGGCGCTCACGACATCCTCCCCCAGCTCGTCGCTCGCTCGCATGGTCCGGTTCTTCATCGAACGATTCGGCTCCGTCGAGATCTCGGGTCGCGACGCGGACGAGCGCTACCTGCTCACGGAAAACTCCGTCGATGTCGACCGTCTGCGGCGCGCGGCGAGCGTCGCGGCCCAACGGGGGGAAGGGCTGCTCGTCGCAGCGACGGCGTTTGCCCTGGTCGCGCTACTCGACGCCCTCGGGACGTCGAGAATCGACGCGCCGGCTGGGTCGGTCGTCATGCCGACAGGTGGTTTCAAAGGTCGCACCCGCGAGGTCGATGCCGTCGAGCTTCGAGACGGGGTGGCGCGCGCCTTCGGCATACCGACGACGTCCGTCGTGGGCGAGTACGGAATGACCGAGCTCACGAGCCAGCTCTACGAAGGAACGCTCGAAGGCGGAGAGTTCGTCGGCCCGCCGGATGTCTATCTGCCGCCGCGATGGCTGAGGGTGACTCCGGTCGATCCCTCGTCTCTCGAGGCGGTGCCGGAAGGAGACGCCGGCCTCGCTCGTTTCGTCGACTTGGGCAACGTCGACTCGGCCGTGGCCGTCGTCACTCAGGACCTCGTCCGGCGTCAGGGCGAGGGGATCGAGCTGCTTGGCCGTCGGCCAGGGGCGCCCGCTCGGGGCTGCTCGCTGGCGGTCGAGGAGATGGTGCGTGCGCGGTGAGCGAACCCCCGTTCGACGGTCCAGCCGCGGAGCGGATCCGACGGCTCGTCTCGGCGGCCCGCCGCTTGGCCGATCCTTCCGATCCCATCGGGGCTCGCGCTCGCGAGATCTTGCCTTCTTCGACGGGGTTGTCGCCGGCGGGAGTCGCGCTAGCTCTCGAGCGCTGCCTCGAGACGGCTCCAAGCGACGCCGAGCTCGCTCGTCTCATTCAGTCGGTGGAACCCGCACCGGCGGCCCACGTGCTGTTGAGCTCGAATGTCTTCACCGGTGCGCATCGAGCGCTCGCGCTCGCGCTGGCACAGTCCGCCCGAGTCGTGGTTCGCCCGTCGCGCCGAGAGCCGGACACCGTGCGGTTGCTCTCGGAGGCCGGGGGTCCATTCGAAATCGCCGACGAGCTTCGTCCGACTGCCGGGGACCATCTCTGGATCTACGGTCGAGACGAAACTCTGGACGCTGTTGCCCAAGAGGCTCCCGAATCGGTCGTGATTCATCGACACGGTTCGGGCATGGGCATCGTCTTGCTCGATCTAGGATCGGCCGAAGGTGGGGCCTCGGCGGCCATCGTGCGGGACGTCGTGCCGTTCGACCAGCGGGGTTGCCTCAGTCCGCGCTTGGTGCTGGCGGTCGGCAGGGAGACGGAGGCCCGGACGCTAGCGGCCGAGCTTGCCAGAGAGCTCGAGCAGGCGGCGCGCCTCGTTCCGCCCGGGCCGCGTTCGGCCGACGAGCTCGCTGACCTGGCGCAGTATCGCGATACCGTGGCCTACGGTGGGGAGTTGCGCGGCGGTGTGGGCGGCTTCGTGGGGTGCACGTCCGGCGTCATCGTCATTCCGCCGGTCGGCAGAAATCTGCACGTGACGAGCGTTGACTCGGTCGAGCAAGCGTGGGAGCTCGTGGCGCCTCTCTGTCGAGAGCTCACTGCGGTCGGCATTTCGTCGGCGCCGCGTTTGTTCGAACGGGTGGAGGCGGAGCTCCTCGGCGTGAGAATCTGTGCCCTGGGACGCATGCAAACGCCGCCGTTCGATGGCCCGGTGGACCGGCGCGATCAAGGTCGCTGATCGCGTCGCGCCAACCGTTCGAGCAGCGCCGGTTTCGGGCGGACGCGGTAGTAGATCGATCGCCGTGGAGCTTCGGCCATCATCGCTTCCCACGTGCGCCGCCGAGGGTGCCTCATCTGATCGGCTAGACCGTGGGGGAAACCAGTGACCGGATCCGCCGTTTCGATGAGGAGGCTGTGCTGATGAACCACGCCGTCCGATTTCACTCCGCGAATCGCCACGATGTCGCCGGGTCGGATCTCGTCGGCGTTCTCGGTGAGAAACGCAAAAAACTCCGTACGGCGACCGAACTCGATGCGTTCTTCTCGTGAAAACCGGCGGACCTCGAACAGGTCGGGTTTGCTCTCGGCGTACTCTGCAAACGCCAACACGCCGGAACGGTTTTGAATGTCGTGCTCGTCGAAGTCGAGGGTGCCGCGAGTCCGGCCTCGGGGGTTGTCGATGGTTTCGTACCAGTTGCCCGAGGCTCGCTCGAAAGCGTCGAGCACGAATGCCATGCAGACCTGCGGTGGTGTGGGTCGCCCTCGGCTGTCGAAGACGGCGTAGGATTTTTCGTCGAGGGTGAACCCGGAACGGCCAGTTTTGTACGCCCAGTTCCACAACGGTCGAAGCTCGCCATCGTTCAAGTGATCTTCGGCGTCCCGCGGCCGATCGAACCGAGGTTTCTCCGTCACGAACGCGGTGATGCTCTTGCGGAGCTCGGCGAGAGCGTTTCGTCGCACCCGGTCTTCTTCCTGCCAGGTCGATAGCGCGTCGCGATGGTCCCGGTCCGCGTCGACACATTCGAGCTCGAGCTCGGGCCCATTCGAGCGGAGCACGGCCGACAGCCATCGGTCTTTCAGTCGAAGCCTCGCGACGAGCGCCGAGCTACCGAGGTGCTCGACGTCGACTCGGTCTACCCCCTCCCGCTCCATGAGATGGCGTAGATCGCGGTGTAGCGGTTCCGAGAGCCCTTGGCGGGTCCGCGCCACGCGGTCGGCAAACAGAAGGTGCGCTCGTTCCCCGGCGAGCTCGCCTTCCGCGTGTCGGTACTCGGGCCGACGGCCGTCGCTCCGCTGCAGGCGAAGCGTTCTTGCGCCGCGCTGTAGCCAGATTTCCGGTTCGTCGAAGAGATCCGTCAGCGAGAAGCCGTTGACCAGGGCGAGGGCCATCTGTGGATCCGACGAGTAGACGTAGCCCTCTCTCAGCACGAGCTTTCGAAGTAGATCCGGATCGTGCCGGTATCTCGCTCGAAGCCTTCGCGTCCAGGTGACCGGGCGCGCCGGTTCGAGCGCCTTCAAGAGCGTTCTGGCGTCCGGCGGCAGCGTGTGTGGCGGCGTGGCTCGAGGCTCGCGCAACCAAATGACCGGCTCGCCACGGGCACGACCCAGGATTTGCGGGCGTGCTCGTTGAAATTCGGGAGCCCCAGACTCGGCCGGCTGTTTCTCGATGTGCAACATGCGGCTCCGGCAAGCGGCGCGTTCGACGTCGAGCTCGGATACGGCAGTCGCGGTTTGGGCCACGGCACGGAGCGGCGACTCGGGACCCGTGACCGAGCAGGCGGCGACTGCGCCCGTCGCAGCCCAGATCGCGGCGACCGAGAGCGGGATCGTCCAGCTCGTGCGCGTTGGCATCAAAGAGCGAAACGCTGCCGAGCGGCGGCGCATTCTCCAATCGAGAGGGCTAAATCTTGCTGGCGAGCTTTGCTGCTCGCGTGCGCGCATCTTTGAGGATGGGTTTGGCCTGCTCGGGAGTGAACCCGATGAGCTTGACCAGGCCGGCCAAGACCTTCTTTTCGGCGGCCGTCTGCTTCCCGTCGGCATGAGTCAAGAGCGCCGCGTGGGCGAGAAGCTGCTCGCGGTCCTCCGCGGAGAGATCGTCGAGCGGGATGTCCTCGCTCATGCTGCGCTTTTTAGCGGCGTACTCCCGGATTTCTGCTTCGTCCTCGTCGGTAGCATCGAAAGCCCAAAGCAATCCGTCGAGCATGGCGGCTTCTGGACCTTTGACCGTGCCGTCCGCCCAAGCGACGACGACGAGCGACCGGAGAATGTTCTTTTCGTTCGGAGTCATGGGTCGGACGATAGCCCAAGGCCCGCCGCGCGAACAGCGTCGGAAATCGCCGGCATCGCCCCAGCAAACGAAGCGACATGGCTCGCGTACCGATTGGCGGCGCGGCTGGTCTCCGCAAGCGAAGAGCCGCGCGCCAGGTGCAATGCGAGAACCGCCGTGAAGGCATCGCCGGCGCCAACCGCGTCCCCGCCGGTCGCGGCCTCGAATCCCGGGTGCTCGAAGCGGCGGTCGCTCGTCGTCAGCACGCTGCCCCGTTTTCCGCGCGTCAACGCGACGAGTTCCACCCCGCAGTCGTGTATCATCCACATTGCCGGATCATCTGCTTCGAACATGCGGCCGAGCACGCTGGCTTCGTGCTCGTTGAGCTTGACGGCGGTCGCGTGAGAGAGTGCCCGCTCCACGACTTCCTTCGTGGCGAAGGGCTGTCGTATGTTCAAATCGCAGAGTCGAACGGAGTCTCTAGGGAGCGCCCGGACCAGCTCGTCGAGAGCCCGCGAATTGAGTGGTGTTCTCTGGGCAAGAGTTCCGAAGCAGAGCACTTCGGCACGGGCGGCGAGCTCGACCACTTTCGCGGTGAGCGAGATGCTGTCCCATGCGGCTTGCGTGGCGATCGAGAAAGTAGGCTCACCGTTCTCGATTTCGATCCGAACCGCGCCGGTGGGTTCGACGGGATCTACCTGAACGTGCTCGACGTCGAGACCAGCCTTGGCCAGCGCGCGAACCGCGTTTCGGCCGAGCTCGTCGTTGCCGACCCGGCTCACCAACAGGGCTTGCGCCCCCAGTTGATGCGCGTGAAACGCGACGTTTGCGGCGCAACCGCCGAGTTCGGCACGATTGGGGAAAAGGTCCCAGAGAAGCTCACCCCAACTCAAGATGCGAGGGCTCGACGTCAACGGCACACCTCCCTTGTATTACGGACGGTAATTAGCTCAAGGACCTGTTAAAATTACGGGTCGCGTAGGGCGGGGGGAGAGTTGTCGGGTTTGCAAGCCGGTCAGAAGTTGGAAGCTGCCGAGGAGGCGGCCTCGAAGGGTAGGGGCATGCTCGTGGTCGCGCGCGGCCCCAGCGTGGGCCGAAAGTTCACGATCGATCGCGTCGCGACAATTGGTCGTTCGGAATCCGCAACGGTGTTCCTCGAGGACAGCGAAGTATCTCGGCATCACGTCGAGATCCGACAAACGGACGATCACGACTACGTGATCCAAGATCTGGGGAGCCGGAACGGGACTTCGGTCAATGGCGTGCGAATCACCCGCCGCTTTCTCGCCGTTGGAGACGAGATCCAGCTCGGACCCAACGTCGTCTTGGTGTTCGCGCGCCGAGATCCGCTCGAAGACGCCATCCATCAACGACAACGACTCGAAGCCCTCGGCCGGTTGACGGCGGGCATCGCGCACGACTTCAACAACATGATCGGCGCGGTTTCCGCTACGGCGGATTATCTGGCGCAGCTTCCTCCCGAAGCCAAGGTCGGAAGTCCGGCGGTCAGCGAATGCCTCGACGACGTGCGGAGTGCCGCGCAGCGCGCCGCAGCTCTCAGCCGAAGTCTCATCGAATTCGCCAAGGGCACCGGCGCTGGGCACAAGACCGTCGATCTGAGCACGCTTTGTCACGAGGTCGTGCAGGTCGTGCGACGGACGTTCGATCGCTCGATCGAGATCGAATCCAAGATTGAGCCGGGGCTCCGAGTGGAAGGGGACCCCACCGAGTTGCATCAGATTCTGATGAACCTCTGCGTGAACGCGCGCGACGCGATGCTCGACGGGGGCACGCTCTCGATCGAAGCTCGCGCCGCTCGCGGCCCGAGCAAGACGCCGGTGCGAGCCGCGCGTGGCGACGTCATCGTCAGCGTCGCAGATACTGGCGTCGGCATCGATCCGGGCGCTCGAGAACACATCTTCGAGCCGTTTTTCACCACGAAGGCGCGCGGTTCCGGGTTCGGCATCGGTCTGGCGACCGTGCGCGATCTCGTCGATGGTCACTCCGGGGTCATCGAGGTCGCCAGCGAGCTTGGCAGCGGGACTCGTTTCGACGTGCACTTCCCGCTGTCGACGCGCGCACAAAGCCGCGTCGGCATTGCCACGCCGATGACCCGGATCCCGGCCAGCATGAATGAACCCGGTGGAGCGACGGTTTTGCTCGTGGACGACGAAGCCATCGTTCGTCGAGCGCTCCGCCGAGTGCTCAGGCAGGGGGGCTACGAAGTCATCGAGGCCCGCGATGGCGTGGAAGCCGTTGCGCTATACACCGATCTCGCCAGGCGCCCCGACCTACTCATTCTCGATCTGGACATGCCGCGAATGCGTGGTGACGAAGCGCTGACGAAAATCCGCGCCTTCGACCCCGGCGTGCGCGCGTTGTTCGTCTCGGGTCATCAGCAGCTCGAAAACATCGGTGCCGACGTTGGTGACGTGAGCTGCCTTCAGAAGCCGTGTAGCGCCACGGACCTACTCATCGCCGTCAGCAACGCCGTCGATTCGTTCGATCCCGAGGACATGACGTTGACCGGGAAAGTGCGTGGCCAGCAGAGGCAACGCTAGTCCCCCGGATCTGTGATTGCTCACTCCGCGACGTAGTAGGAACCGAGCAGGATGAACATTTCGTCCTCGGTGGTCGCCCCGCCGACGACCACACAAGCGTCGCAGACGCCGCCTTCCCCGCAAACGCTGTCGTCGCTGCCACACGCCATGCCCTCGTTCGGACCGCCGTAGCAGTACGCGTCGCCGACGCAGGAGGAGCCGACCGACGTCGAGTTGCGCTTGACGAGCGTCCGGTCCTCTTTGCCGTTGTCGTAGGTGACGCAAAACTGCAAGGTGCGCGAATCCGCGTCGGCGTCGTGGAACTCGAGTGGGGGGTCGTAGCTGAGAGTCACAGGGTCGTTGTAAATGCGACTCGTGTACTCCGGCTCGTCCGACCGTGGCTGGCAGTCGTTTTCGACTCTGCAGTTCGGTGAGTTCGGTGGCAGCCAGGTCTGCCAGAGCCAGCCCCGCTTGTGCGCGTGCGAGCCCAACCTCATCAAGTTCGCGTGCTGCGGCATCGTGTAGGTCGAACAGTAGGTACGCTGCTCGAACGGCGGCACGTTCGCGACGAAGATGTCCTTGGCGTCGAAGATGCCGCGCCGGATGTGAATCCGCTCGCTCGGACCCGCGAACCAGAAGTTGTTGTACTGCTCGACCGTCGTTTCTTGCTCGGTCAAGTTGAAGGCGTGGGAGTTCCAGACGATGACGCCCTTCATGGGTAGGACCGAGTACACGCCGTCCGGGTTCATGGTTCCGGACACCGGGCTCTGGGCGCCGCCCATGCCCACGCGGTTCGAGCGTTGGTCCGCCGGGCCCCAGCCGACACATGCGAAGCTGCTGGTGACCGTCGAAGCGCACGCGGCGAGCTGACCGCAGTCTCCGCCTCCGTTGGCGGCGGAGACGGTGACCTGGGCTGGATCACACGACATGCCTTCGAAGTCGCCGGTGTTGCACTTCCACTCACCCCATGCCGGGTCACTGGTCGGTGTGTCGCCGTGATAGACCGAGATGATGCTGTGGTGGGACTGCGCGTCCTGCGTCAACTGGTCGAAGTTGTAGGCCCAGCAGTCCTTCCCGGTGAGCTGGGTCGTCGGGCAGGCCAGCCGAAACTCTTCCGGCACGAGCTCCGGAGTCTGCGTCAGATCGTAGTAGGTCGCGAAGCAGACTTCGTCCTCGGTGCCAGGGGAGACCGGCCAGGGCCCGGAGACGAATTGCAACCCCTCACCGACGGCCGGCGCAGGCGGAGCCGGGACCTTGTTCGCCGTGAACTCGTTCGACAGGCCGCACTCGAGCAGGTCGCTCGTGCCTTCGACGATGCCGGTCTCTGGGGCGCCGCTGCGGATCCACAGGCGTAGGGCTTCGAGGTGGTCGGCGCTCAATGGCGAGACGTCGAGCGGCATCGGATCGCCACCGCCCTCGGGGAGCTCGTTGCCGCGCGTCCCGGCGGCAACCTTTTCGTAGAGGAAGCTCAAGCTCTGCTCACCAGGGAAAACGAGCGGTTTGGGCTCGCTGAGGTTGGCGCGCGCGTTCACCCGAATGAGGTTTTGGTACGCGACGGCCGGATCGAGATCGAGACCGCCAGCGGGATCGTTCGGGTGACCGTGGCATGCGCCGTTCGTGCACCCATAGCCGTCGAAGATGACTTTTTGAATCCCCTGCCAAGTGCTGTCGTCCGCGGCGCACTCGATGGGACCACTGAGACCGGGGCCATCGCTTCCGCCGTCATCCAGCGAAGCGTCAGTGCAGGAGAAACTGAGAACAGCGGCTCCCAACGCGGCTGTCGAGCGGTTGAAGAGGACGAATCGGCGCATGCAATACCGGTAAACGCTCAGCCGAGGTCGGTCAAGGTCGACGCCCGCGGTGCCTCGCCCCCCGAGCTCACTGTTCGGCGGACGCGTCTGTCTCATCGGACCCAGGTGGCCGCTCGGGACCCGAGCTGAGCTCCACCATCGCCCAGGAGTTGGTACCGTGGTTGTGCAGGTGAAAGTACACGGGTGTCCCGGCCGCGATGTCTCGCGGGGCCTGCCAAACCGGGCCGATGAGCGCACCTTCCGAGGGAATGGGAACCCGAACGTCGACCGGCACGTCGCTCCCGATGCCTATGGCCACATGCGCTTCTGCCGGGCTCGGCGCTCGAAGGTCGAAGTGAAAGACCCGAGCTTTGAGAAAGTCTCCTGCGAGCACGTCCGCGAGAGACGGTTGAGTGACGGTGATGTACTCGCAGGTGTCGGTTTCGACGTCGAAGACGCGCTCTCCCCCGAGGTCTTGCGCGCGATAACTCGCTTCGAGACAACGAAAACCGTCTGGGCGGTCCTCGAACGGGTCGTCGGCCTCTTCGACGAGCTGCCATTCTTCGGCATCGACGAGGTCGACGCGGGCGCGGGGAGTCGATGCTTCGGGACCTGCGTCCACGTCGCTCGACGCTCCGTTCTGGCATCCGATGGCGCCGGCGAGAAACCCAGCGCCAAAGCTCATGCGGCCCAGACGGGCTCGCGGCGCGCGGCTCACGCCTCTTCGAGCAGCGCAGCGCCGTGGCACTGCTTGAACTTCTTGCCGGACCCGCACGGGCACTCGTCGTTGCGACCGATCTTCGGCTGATTTCGCTTCTGAGGTTGCGGTGCCGGCACCGACGCCGTGGCGTTTCGTAGCGCTTCGAGCGCGCTTTCGGCGTCCGGGTCGTCGGGACCGGCGGGCTGCTCCCCAGCGTGTCGCGCGGCGAGCATGGCGAGCTCCTCTTGGTGCCGGGCTTCGGCCTCGGCTTCCATCTCCGCGATCTCGTCACGGGCTTGGATTTCGGTGTCGAACACCCGTTCGAGCACGCTACTCGAGACGTTCGCCATCAGGTTGACGAACAGATTGTAGCCTTCCTTCTTGTATTCGTTTTTGGGATCTCGTTGGCCGTAACCCCGGAGCCCGATCCCGTCACGGAGGTGCTCCATGTTCGTCAGGTGGTCGATCCAAGCCCGGTCGATCTCTTCGAGGTAGTAGTGGCGGAATAGGCGCATCAGGTTTTCGACGCCGATGGCTTTCTCTTTTTCGTCGTAGATCGCTTCGGCGCGGGCGAAGATATCGCGAGCGAGCTGCTCGATGTCGCCGAGTTCGTCGACCTCGTCGTCGAGGTCTCGTTTGAAGTGCTCCTTGAATGCCGAGTGGATCCCTGCCCAATCCCAATCTTCCGGAGGGACGTTCGTGGGGCAGCTTTCTTCGATGACGGCGCTGGCCACTCTGTCGATCAGGTCGAGCATGCGTTCGCGCTGCTCACTCAAGCCGCGGGCGACGAGATCGACCAGCTCGTCGTAGGTCTCGACCGGCGTGCGCTTGAGCCGCTCTCCGATCTCGAGCTTGACGCCCCAGATTTGGTAGACGTCCGTCTGCAGCGCTTTGAGCTCGGTCAGCTCCTTGACCTTTTCGAATTCTTCTCGGGTCGGTGGCCGCGGGTTTCCTTCGTCGTCCGTCGGCTGGAGGGGATCGTCGGTGAAGTAGCCGAGCAACGTCGCGACGTTCTTTTGCGCCTCTTCGTGGATGTCCTCGACGATGTTTATGCTGCGCGTTTCGCCCGTGGCTTTCCCCAGCTCGTCGAGCTCTTCCGGTTTGTAGCGGCCTTCGAGCAGTTGCTGGCGCAGCGTGTAGATCGTCTTGCGCTGCGAGTTCATGACGTCGTCGTATTCGAGCAGGTTCTTGCGAATGTCGAAGTTGCGCTCCTCGACCTTGCGCTGGGCGTTCTCCACGCTCTTGGTGACCCACGGGTGCTCGATGGGCTCGTCGTCCGGCATGCCCATGCGGTCCATGAGGTTCTTGACGCGGTCTCCAGCGAAGATGCGCATCAAGTCGTCTTCGAGTGAGAGATAGAACCGGCTCGCTCCCGGGTCGCCCTGCCGACCGGCACGGCCGCGCAGCTGGTTGTCGATTCGTCGCGACTCGTGCCGCTCGGTACCGATGATGCGAAGGCCGCCGAGCTCGAGAATGTCCTCTCGTTCGGCGTCGCCCGTGGTGCGATATCTTTCGACGACCTCCTCGAACTCCTCGGGCTCGGCCTCGGGGAGCCGATTGTTCTCTTTGAACTCGAGCTTGGCGAGCATCTCGGGGTTGCCGCCGAGCACGATGTCGGTGCCTCGGCCTGCCATGTTCGTGCTCACTGTAATCGCGCCGCGCGAGCCGGCCTGGGCGACGACGAAGGCTTCGTTCTCGTGGTGTTTGGCGTTCAAGACGTGGTGGGGGATCTTCTTTTTCTTGAGGATCCTCGCGATGGCCGAGCTCTTCTCGACGCTCGTCGTCCCGACGAGCACCGGTTGGCCGCGCTCGTGGCTTTCGATGATGTCTTTGATGACCGCGGTGAACTTCTCTCGCTCGGTTTTGTAGACGACGTCCTCGTCGTCCTGCCGAATCATCGGCTTGTTCGTCGGGACGACGCTGCAATCGAGCTTGTAAGTGGAGTGAAACTCAGGCGCCTCGGTTTCGGCCGTGCCGGTCATGCCCGAGAGCTTGTCGTAGATGCGGAACAAGTTCTGAAACGTGATCGTCGCGAAGGTGCGGCTTTCCTCCTGGATGCGCACGTTCTCTTTGGCTTCCACCGCCTGGTGGAGACCATCGCTCCAGCGCCGGCCGGAGAGCACGCGCCCGGTGAACTCGTCGATGATCAGCACCTTCCCGTCGGGGGAGACGAGGTAGTGCTGGTCGCGCTTGTAGAGGGCGTGGGCGCGGAGCAACTGGTATGCGATGTGGAGCGTTTGCACGTTGACCGGATCGTAGAGGTTCTTGATCCCGATCAACTTTTCCATCAGGTCGACGCCGTCGTCCGTGAGGGTCACGCTGAACGCTTTTTCGTCGACGTTGTAGTGCTCGTCGCGCTGGAGCTTGGGGATGATCTCGTTGATCGTGCGGTACTTTTCGCTCGATTTTTCCGCCGGGCCGCTGATGATGAGAGGCGTGCGCGCTTCGTAGATGAGGATTGAGTCGACTTCGTCGATGATGGCGTAGTTGAGCGGACGCTGTTGATACTCGAGCGCGGAGAACTTCATGTTGTCGCGCAAGTAGTCGAACCCGAACTCGTTGTTCTGTCCGTAGGTGATGTCCGCGAGGTACGCCCGGCGTTTTTCGTCGTCGCCCTGCTGGGGAACCACCACGCCCACTTCGAGTCCGAGGTAGCGATGGATGTGGCCCATCCACTCCGAGTCGCGTTGGGCCAGATAGTCGTTGACCGTGACGATGTGCACGCCTTTGCCGGACAGAGCGTTCAAGTACGCCGGGAGTGTGGAGACGAGAGTTTTGCCCTCGCCGGTCTTCATCTCGGCGATTGATCCGTTGTGCAGAACCATTCCGCCGACGAGCTGCACGTCGAAGTGCCGCATCTTCAGCGTGCGCTTACTGGCTTCGCGGCAGACGGCGAAGGCGTCGTTCAGGATGTCGTCGAGACTCGCGCCGTTGTCGAGTTGCTCCTTGAACTTCGGCGTCATCGCCTGAAGCTCCGCGTCGGACAAGGCCTCGTACTTGGGCTCGAGATCGTTGATTCTCGAGACTCGCGGGCGGATCTTGCGGATCGCTCGCTCGTTCGCTGTTCCGAATAACCTCTTGGCGGCCCAGGCAAGCATGAGTGCGCGGCAAGCTAATACCGCGATGGCGACCTTGCCAGGGCGAGTCGGGCGCTCGCGGCACTCAAATGCGCTCGCGGCCCTTGCGGGCCGCCCGAATCGTCCAATAGTCTAATTTTAGACTGTGCGTCAGTGGCACTGGAGGTAGCTCGATGAGCCTGGAAATGGTCACCGATTCGATCTGGAGCATGAAGACCCCGCTGAAACCGATGGGACTGGAGCTCGGTACAAAAACTACCGTCGTTCGCACTCCGGACGGCCTGTGGGTGCATTCCCCGGGCCGCCTCGATGGGGAGCTCCGGCGGGCGCTTCAGGCGATCGCTCCGGTGCGCTTCATCGTGGCGCCCAGCCGGGTCCACCACATGTTCGTCAAGCCGTGGGCCGAGGCGTTTCCGGACGCCCGCGTGTTCGGCGCGCCAGGCCTGAAGAAGAAGCGCAAGGATGTCGACTTCCACTCCACCTTGACCGAAGACACGGTGGAGTGGGGCGACACGATCGATCTCGAACTCTACGCGGGCGCGCCGTTCATGAACGAGGTCGTGTTCCTCCATCGGCCGACGGCTTCTTTGATGCTCACCGACTTGGCCTTCAACATCCGTAGCCCGGTCGGATGGTGGACGCGGAGTTATCTCAAGATGAGCAACGCGGACGGAAAATTCGGACAGAGCTGGCTCATCAAGGCCAGCACGCGGGACCGAGCTCTGGCGAAAGAATCTGTCGAACGGATGCTGTCTTGGGAATTCGACCGCATCATTGTAACTCACGGAGAAGTACTAGAGCGGGGCGCCAAGGACGCGATACGCTCCGCGTTCTCATGGCTGCTTTGACGAAACGTGCGCCGCGCGAACCGAGCGCGGAAGCGCGCCGGCTCGAAAGAAAGGAGCTGCGACACGAGTCGCGGCGTCAAGCGATTCTGGACGCCGCGCGAACTCTGCTCGTCGAACGCGGCATCGAGCACTTCACGATCGCCGCGGTCGCGTCGGTAGCGGGCGTGAGCAAGTCGGCGGTCTACTACTACTTCGAATCGAAGGAGGAGCTCGTCGGTGGGCTCGCCGTCGCCGCGCTGAAGAAAGAGGTGGAGCTTCTGCGCGCGGCGATCGCGCGCGCGCCGACGGGCGTCGAGGCCCTGGTCGCGTTGTTGCATACCTACGTCGATCACTACACGAGCGACCTCGACGCGTTCCGCGTCGTCTACGTGTGGCCGCAGGTCATCGGCATCGAAAAGCGGTTACTCGAGTCGGAGATCTATCCCTTGAGTTGGTCGGTCAACGAAGCTCTCGAAGCGAAGTTGAATGCCGACCGCGCGGCGGGCAAGCTGGATCCGGCGGCCAACCCGAGAAAACTGGCCAACGTCGCGTGGACGACGGCGCACGGGCTCGTTTCGTTGGTGAGTGGAGTCCAGTCCGTAGGCGGCGAGACTCGGTTCCCCATCGACGAGCTCAAGGACGAAGCGTGCCGCGTCCTCATGAGGTCCGCCGAAAGGTAGCTCAGCGCGGGCGGCGGCCGGTGAGGCGCTCGTCGGCTTCGAGGAAGCGTTCTGCGAGCGTCTTGACGAAGCGGTGCAGCCAGGCGTTCCGGGTCAACTCGCGTTCGAGCGAGTCTGCGGTGACGACTTTGACCAGAACGTCGTCGATCGCGACGACGTTGGCACTTCGGGGAGTTTTTGCGAGCACCGCGAGCTCGCCGACGACGTCGCCGGGTCCCATCTCGCGCAGGAGCACGCGCTCACCATCGACCATCTTGAAGGCCTCACATCGCCCTTTGACGATGATGTAGGCGCAGTCACCGTCGTCGCCCTCGCGCATGATCAGCTCGCCGGTGAGGAAACGGGTCTCGCTGAACCAGCCGCCTCCCTTGAGGAACTTTTCGATGTCGTCGGCCAAGGCCTGCGGGTTCGGGTGTCGGTCGCCCGGATCGGTCTCGAGGGCCTGCGAAGTGATCCGACAAAGCTCCGGTGGCAGCGAGGGCCAGATGCCATGCTCTTCGGGCGGTGGCACCGTGCGCTCACGAGCGAACTCGATGGTGCGATGAGGAGTTTCGGTGGCGTGGGGGCCTCGGCCGGTCAACAGATCGTAGAGAAGCGCTCCCAACCCGAAAACGTCCGTCGTCGGCCCAATCGCAGCGATGTCTCCGCGAGCCTGCTCGGGGGCCATGTGCGTGGGCGTGCCGATGATGGTGCCTTCGAGGTCGCGTCCGCCGCGGTCGGTGGCAACGACTTCGGTCTCGGCGATCCGCTTGCCCGAGACCAGGTGCGCGATACCCCAATCCATGACGTACACCTGTCCGTGACTTCCCACCATCACGTTGTCCGGTTTGATGTCACGGTGGATGACGCCCCGACTGTGGGCGAACGCGATGGCGTCACACACCTTGAGAATGATGCGCAAAGCGTGTTCGAGCGCGTCGCTGTCGAAAGGTCGTGCGTGCAGCTCGGAGAACAGATCGCTCAGGGTTCGCCCCTCGACGAGCTTCATCGTGAAATGAAGCTCGAGACCGTCGGCGGCAACGCCGAAGTCGTGGACCGGAACGATGTTCGGATGATCGAGCTGCCCCGTGATTTGTGCTTCCTCCACGAACCGCGGGGCCAGAGCCGCGGGCGTCTCGTCGTCTTGTTCGAGCACCTTCATCGCCACGAGCCGGCGCAGAACGTTGTCGCGTACGGCTTTCACGACCCCCATCCCGCCGCGACCAATTTCGCCCTCGATGGTGAACCGCGCGCCGTCCGCTGGGCTCGCTGGCGCAACGGGGCTCGAGTCGCCGGGCATGGTCTGCGCGAGCTCTGCCGGAGCGACGCAGCTCACGGTGTTCGCACCGGTGGACACGGCTCGTGCCCCCGCACTCGTCGCACACTCCGCCGAAGCGTCCGTCGGCTTCATGGAAGCTGCATCATAGACGCAATTGCCGGGGCCGGTGTTCCCCGGCGAACGTTGGGGTTAACATCCGCTTCATGAAACGAAGTCGCGGTTGGGCTTTTGTGGGGCTGCTCTTCGCCGGCGCGCTGGCGAGTTGCTCGGATTCGAGTGGATCGAATGACGGTGACTCGGGAGGTTCCGCGGGCGTGACCTCCGCGGGTGGGGGACCAGGAACCGGCGGAGCCTCGACCGGCGGCGGCCCGAGCACCGGCGGCGGTCCGAGCACCGGCGGTGGATCTGGTTCTGGGGGGGCGCCCGGCACTGGGGGATCCGCGGGCACCGGCGCGGGAGCTGGAACCGGCGGAGTCTCGGGTAGCGGCGGAGTCTCGGGTAGCGGCGGACAAGCGGGTAGCCCCGCAACCGGTGGGTCCGGCGGGCAGGCGGGCGCTGGGGGCTCGGGAGCCACGGACTCTTGCGGCAACACGTCCGAACAGCTTTTTCCTGCGGGGGCCCCCTGGAACACGCCCGTCGACACCGCGCCCCTCGATTCCGAGTCTGCCGCGATCATCTCTTACCTCGATGCCAACCACGACACCGGCACCCGATTTCAGACGGACTTCTCGCTGACCATTCTCGAAGCCGACGCGACGACGCCGCACATGCCGTTCGTCCCGAGCTCGAACTTCTTCGGGAACCACTGCGACACGGCACCGCCGCCCATCGTCGCCGGCGGATCCATCGAGGGCTCCAACAGCTACGCATGCCCCGACGTCAACAGTGAAGACTGCCATCTGATCGTCATCGATCGAGACGAATGCCGACTTTTCGAGATGTGGCGAGCGGACATTCAAGGCCCGACGTTCGACGGCGGTTGCCAGGCCGTGTGGGACATCAGCCAAGTGCCTCCTCCGGACGGTCGTGGGCTGTACTGCACGAGCGCCGACGCCGCCGGGTTGCCGATTGCACCGCTGCTCTTCACCGCGGACGAGGTGGTTGCCGGCGAGATCGACCATGCGATTCGTTTCATCCTTCCGAACGCCCACATTCGGGCCGACGTTTTTGTCGCGCCCGGAACCCATTCGACCTCGGCAACGGGCGGCCCCTCGACGGCGCCGCCGTACACCGCTCGGTTGCGACTCAAACAGAGCGTGGACATCAGCGGGCTGACCCCCGCGGCCCAGGTGGTGGCCCGCGCCCTCAAGAAGTACGGGATGTTCCTTGCGGACGGCGGCAATCTCACGTTCACCGCCAACAGCGACAAGTTCACGAGCAACACTTGGGCCGCCGCTGGACTCGGCCCCCACGACCTCAAGCCGCTGGACTGGTCCGATTTCGAAGTGCCCGAGCTCGGCACGCGTTTCAACATCAACGACGGCAACTGCACTCGAACCCAGATTACGATGTGATCTGCAGTCGCGGCGTTTTTCTGCTCGACAAGTCTTGACACGGCTCTATATTTCGATAGATTTAGAAATATGAATACGCCGGACGTCGTTCGAGCCCTCGCGGCGCTTGCGCAGGAGACGCGCCTGGACATCTACCGACTGTTGGTTCGGGCCGGTCCTGGCGGCCTCCCGGCGGGCAGCATCAGTGATTCGCTGGGCGTGCCGGGACCGACGCTCTCGTTCCACCTCAAGGAGCTCAAGAATGCCGGCGTCGTCAAGCAGCGCAGGGAGGGGCGCTCGCTCATCTATGCCCCGGACTTCGTCGCGATGAAAAACCTCGTCGGTTTTCTCAACGAGAAGTGCTGCCAAGGCGTCGACGCCGACCAGAACCCCGTCCGAGCTCGGTCATCGCGGTCGAAGAAGAAATCCACCCGGTGCTGTTGAGCCCTCGGTCTCCTCTCGTCCCCAACGAAAACCGCCGAAGCATCTCGCCCCCAACGAAACCGCCCAACCAACCAACCAAGCAACGAAGAAAGAGAACCGCCATGAGATTTCAGCTAGCCCTCAACGTTCAGGACCTCGACGAAGCCGTCGCGTACTACTCGAAGCTCTTCGGAGTCGAAGTGAACAAGCGAAAACCCGGGTACGCCAACTTTGCCGTGGAGAACCCGCCGCTCAAGCTCGTGCTCTTCGAAGCCCCCGACGCCAGCGAGCGACTCAATCACGTCGGTTTCGAAATGGAAAAAGCCGAAGTCGAGACGCAGCTCGAACGGATCGCGCCGAGCGGCCTCGAGCACGAGGTCATCGAGAACGAGACCTGCTGCTACGCCGAGAAGAGCACCGTCTACACCCACGACCCCCAGGGGCTCATGTGGGAGTTCTACCAATTCAAGGGCGACGCCGACTCGCTGGGACCAGTCGCGACGGACGGTCCTGCGATCGGGGACAGCGATGCTTGCTGCGTCGACGATGCCGCGGTTCCGCAAGGAGGCTGCTGCGGTTGAACGGGCCCGCCATCGTGGCGAGCCGGCCAACCGAGCACACGGGCGAACGCGCTTCCATACGGGCGTGTTCGCCGCGTGGCTCGAGTGCTACCTGCGCTTCGCACCGTGTCGCAAAATTGGAAACACGACGGAAATGAGACGAGGATCCCGTGACTGAATCCTGACGCGTGCCGGCGTGAAATGACTGAACCCTTGCGGCGCGTCGCTCTCGCGGGATTTAGGCTACCCTCCGAGGTCACCGAAATGTTGTTCCCCAATCTTCCCGCCACCTACGCCGTCGCAATCCTGTTCGCGTTCATCGTCGGGCATTGGCTCTCGGCGATTTTCTGCCAGACGTTTTTTCTGCATCGGTACGGGGCGCACAAGATGTTCACGATGAGCAAGGGATGGGAGCGGTTCTTCCACTTGTTCACCTACGTCGCCCAGGGCGCGAGCTACCTCCATCCCCGTGGCTACGCGATCTTGCACCGACAGCATCACGCCTACAGCGACAGCGAGAAGGATCCGCATTCGCCGCTCAACTACACCAACGTCGCGAGCATGATGCTCGACACCAAGAAGCGCTACGACGACTACGCCTACTATCGCGTCGAGCCCGAAGCGAAGTTCGACGGGGACGTGCCGGAGTGGCCGAGCCTCGACAAGTTCAGTCAGACCTGGGTGTCTCGCGTCGGCTGGGGCGCCATCTACTCGCTGTTCTACATCGCGGTGGCCCCGTCGCCATGGTGGTACCTGCTCCTCCCCATTCACTTCGTCATCGGCCCGATTCAGGGTGCGATCGTGAACTGGTGCGGTCACAAGTACGGCTACCAGAACTTCGAGAACGGTGACGCCTCGCGCAACACCCTGCCGTTCGATTTCGTCACCGGTGGGGAGCTCTTTCAGAACAACCACCACAAGTTCGGCATGAGCCCGAACTTTGCGGCTCGCAAGTGGGAGATCGACCCGACGTACCCCGTCATCCGACTGCTCGCCGGCCTCGGGATCCTCGAGATCAATACGAGCCAACGCGCGCACTATCCGCTCGACCGAACCGCTGAAGCCGTCGGCTGACGGGTCGGGGCGCCGGCTTGAAAACATAGCCGTTTCCTCCGAGCCCCTTCTTGGAGGCTCGCCGCGCGATTGACACGATCAGTCACGCTTCTGTCACGGCGGTGTGGCCCTCGAATCGTGCCGAATTCGGCTAGGAAGCGGGCCACCAAAAAGGAGCCTGCTCTTGCCGAATGCCTACATCTCCGGTTCGGGAATGTACGTCCCAGAGACCGTCATCAAGAACGACGATCTGAAGAAGATCTACGGCATCGATACCGATCACGAATGGATCCACAAGCGGTCGGGGATCGAAGAACGACGATTCGCGCCCGAGGGGGTCAACGCCTCGGATCTCGCGGTCCCGGCGGCGAAGCAGGCGGTTGAAGACGCCGGCATCGAGATGAAGGATCTCGACATGATCATCTTCGGCACGCTTTCTCCGGATGCCATCTTTCCCGGCTCCGGCGTGTATCTGCAGCAAAAGCTCGGACTTTGCGACGGACCGAACCCCAACTTCGTCCCGTGCCTGGACGTCAGGAACCAGTGCTCGGCGTTCATCTACTCGCTGGCTACGGCCGCTTCCATGGTCAAAGCCGGCGGCTGCAAAAACGTGCTCATCGTCGGCGCGGAATGCCATTCGGCAGCGATGGACATGTCGACGCGGGGTCGCCAGGTTTCATCGTTGTTCGGCGACGCCGCGGCGGCGGTCGTCGTGAGCCAGACCGAAGAGGACCGGGGTGTTCGCGGTTGGTACTTGGGCGCGGACGGTCGGTACGCTGACTCACTCTGCCTCAAGGGGTGGGACATGCGTCGTCGGCCGTACATTCCGGTGGGCGACGACGACTGCGGGCGGGTCACTCCGGAGATGATGTGGCCCTACATGGAGGGCAAGCTGGTCTTCCGCAACGCCGTCGAGCGCATGATTCAATCGTTGATGAAGGCGTGCAGCGACCACGAGATCACCCGAGACGACATCGATCTGTTCCTCTTCCATCAGGCGAACATGCGCATCAACCAGTATGTCGCCGATCAGATCGGCATCCCCGAGGATCGGCTGGTGCACAATCTGCACAAGTACGGGAATACGACTGCCGCGACGATTCCTTTGCTCATCGCCGAAGCCACTCGCAACGGCAAGCTCGAGCGCGGCATGAAGGTCGCGATGGTGGCGTTCGGCAGCGGTTTTACCTGGGGCTCGGCCATCGTCGACTGGTAGGTCGACGCGGCCCACAGCTCACTTTTGGATCAGCCGCGTGCGCATCTCGGTGCACGCCGGCTGAAAACCACCGCGGCATCCACGCTTGAGATAAACGACCGCGGTTTCCTCATCCATCGTCGTGCCTTTGCCGACGAGGTACATGAATGCCACCGCCGCGCAGTCTTCGGCGTTTTTCTTGGCGGCGCAGCTCCGCTCGAACTTGCGGAAGATCTGCTTGTCCTGCATCGGCAGCTTCTTGCCGCGTTTCTGGATGACGTCGGCGAGGAAACAGCCGATGGGAGATCTCTTTTTGCAGGCTCGATCGTAGAGATCTTGCGCCTTCTTCTTGTCCTTCTTCACGCCTTCGGTTCCGGTCTCGTAGAGCATGCCCTGGTGCACGCAGCCGAGGTTGATGCGCCCACGGGAACAGGACTTTTCGTAGAGGGAGAAGGCACGTTTCACGTCGGCCTTCCCACCGAGCCCGTTCTCCACGAGCTCGCCGAGGCTCGCGCAGGCGTAGTACTCGCCTTTGCGGCATGCGGTCTCGAGGACTTTTTTCGCCGAGTAGAGGTTGACGGTCACGCCGATGCCGTTTCGGTACATGTCGCCGACGTAGCTACAGGCCAACTTGTTGCCGCCATCGCAACTCTTGCGCATGCGCGCGAAGGCGAGCTTCTCGTCTCGGCGAACGCCCCGTTTGGCGTTGAGGTGGGCTAGCCCAGCCTGATAGCAGCTCGCCGAGCTGCCCTGTTCACACGCGCGCTCGTGAATGGCCAGCGCTTCTCGAGGGTTCTTGCGGTCGAGCATTTCGGCCAGGTGCTCGCAGGCCTTCCGATACCCCTTGTTGCAGGCGATCCGGTAGTACGCGATGGCCTTCTTTTCGTCCCTCGGCCCACCGGTTCCGTTCTTGTGAAACAGGCCGGAGTTGTAGCAACCGAACTGGCTACCCATGTCGCAAGAGCGAATGTAGAGCGTCCGCGCTTTTTTGAAATCTCGCGGGATGCCGAATCCGGTGCCCGCGCACCAGCCGTAATCGTTGCACCCGCTCGGGTCGCCGAGGGTGCAGGCTTTTTCGTAGAACTTGGCGGCTCCGGGCTTGTCGAGTTTCCGGCCGATGCCTTGTTGCGCGTAGTAGCCGGCCTTGGTGCATCCCCAGCCGTTGCCGACCTCGCACGCCTTCTCGATCAGCGCCCAGGACTTCTTGACGTCGCGCGCTTTTCCGCCTTCGCCGTTCTTGTAGAAGAGCGCGAGTCGGACGCAGCTATCCATGAAGCCGAAGCCGCAGGCGCGGTCGTAGTACTCGCCAGCCTTGTCGCGGCTCGCCGCAATGCCGTCGCCGCGACGGAACATGCCGGCGACTTCGTGGCATGCGCGGCCGACGCCGCTATCGTCACAGAGCACCTGGTAGCGCTTCAGCGCCTTGTTGTAGAGTTCGCGCGCCTTGGCGTCGTCTCGGGCGAGGATCAGCCCGTCGGTGTAGAGCGATGCGAGATTCCGGTACCCGTCCGGCCAGTCGCCGGCGGCCGAGCGCTGGTAGAGCTGGACGGCGACGAGTCCACGTTCCTTCGGGTCCATCTCCTGGATCTCGGGCCCCTGGCCCTTGTGGTACATCTCGCCGAGGGCGCTGCAGCCGGACGGCTCGCCGCCTTCGCACGCGCGGTTGAGGATTCGTTTCGCGCGTTTGTAGTCACGCGGAATGCCGCGTCCGTCACGAAGCGCGAGCCCCATGGCCACGCAACCGTCGGGATCGCCGCCGTCGCACGCGATCTTGTAGTGCCGGAACGCGTTTTGCGGGTCGCGTTTGATTCCGTTTCCGTAGTCGGCGGCCCGACCGAGGGCGTTGCAACCGCCGGCGAATCCCGCCTGGCAGCTCTGCTTCGCGTAGGCGACGGCTTTCTTGTGATCGGTTTGAAGCTGCTTGCCCGCGGCGTACATGACCGACAGGTGCACGCAGCTTGCCATATCCCCGGCGTCGCACTGGCGCCCGCAATCGATGGGGTCGTTTGTCTTGCATTCGTAGGCGACGCGCTTCGTTGCCTTCGTGCACTTGCCCGAAACGCGCACCAGGCCGGCAGGGCAGCCGCCTCCACCCTCACCGTTGCCCGCGAGCTCGTCCTGGAGGCTGCGGATCGGCGTGAGCTCGAGCCGAATGAGCGCGCCGCACTGCCCCGGTGGCTCGGAGGAGTCCGGAGAGCTGGCCTTGCACTTGTCGGCGTAGCCATCTTGAGTCCGGCTAATCTTCGACGCGGCACTTCCCGCCGAAGCTCCGGCTCCGAAAACCTGAGCGACGGTTTCGACTTTGGCCTTCGAACCGCTCTTCATGACGAAGGCGCCGACCATCGCGCCGCGAACGAAGTGACTCGCCCCGTCGCATCGACCATCGAGCTGTTCGGGTCGAACCTCCTGCACCGTGGTGCGTCGGCGACCGACCATGACGGTGGCGATGTCGAGCGAGGTGTCGCGCTGCATTTCTGCGCCGATTTTCGCCACGATCGACAGGCCGCTGAGCGGCAAGTTGGCTTTGACCTCGTCGGCGGACTTGAGGCGGACCATTTCTTCTTTGGTGGTCATGCCCATGTACCCGTAGGTCCCACCGGCGGTGCAGTCTTCCAGTAGCTCGATGGTTTCGCAGTCGTACTTGACCACCGCCACGCCCTTGGTCATCCGCGTCTCGAGCTTGCCGCGCATGCCTCCGGGCCAATCGACGACGAGCGGCTCCGCCGCGTTTTTGACGTCCTCTTTGGACTCGCACTTCCAACCATCCATGGCTTCTTCGCCGGTTGGAGGTGGCTCCCGGATCCCGTCCGCGACGCCACCCGGCCCGCACGCCACCTGGGTGAACGCTACGATTGCCAACCCGAATCCCCATCCCAGCGATTTGCGCGCGTCGTCGATGAACATAGGCCTGGAAGGATCTTACGAAGGACGCTCACGAGTCAATCGTCGAAGGCTCGTCGCCCTTTGGTCCGAGATTTCTGAGCGTGCATGCCGCTGGATCTTCGACCCGAGTACATGTACTCGGGTCGAAGGCCATGGCCTCGCTGGTTCGGCTGAATCGGATCCCCTATAAGGAGCGGGCATGTCTCACCCCACCGATTTTCAAGGCTCCGTTCCCGATGCGATCCAGCAGGCCATCGAATCGGCCATCGATTCCGCGCAAGTGGAAGTGAGCGGCGGAGGCGGCCACTACGTCATCCGGGTGATCTCGCCGGCTTTCGAGGGCAAGAACATGGTCGAAAGCCAGCGACTGGTCTACGGGGCGATCACGCACCTCATGACCGGGGACGCCCCGCCGGTGCATGCGGTCGACCAGTTGACCACTCGCACTCCCGCTTGAGGCCGAGCAGCCCTCCTCAGCGGTGGCTCATCGTGCTGCCGATTCGCACACCGCCGGCGAAATAAGTGCCGGTGTCCGAGGCGGGGAGGATGTCGTAGGTGAAATCGTGCTGGTACGGCACTTGCTCGATATCAAGCACGACGACGCCGTCGAGTTCGTTGCCAACGCTCAGCGAGCTGAGTGGGCGACCGTCTGCCAGGGGGTGAGCGCCCGTGATTTCCAAAGTGACGCCGCTCGCGAGCTTCACCCGCAAGACGTAGTGGCCGGACACGGGGTTCTTTTGAACCTGCGCCACCGGTACGGCTTCGATGCCCTCGCCCTCGACGCTGTAGACCAAATCGCCAGGAGAAATCTCCGAGATGGGCCGCTCGCCGTCTGGAGTCGCGATGGGGGTCGACGGGGACGCGCACGGACAGTTCGGACAACCTTGCGGGCACGTGCCCATGACTGGGGGCATGCACCGAGGCAACCCGCCGACGGGACCGCCGGGCACGTCGCAGCACAGCTCACCGGTGGTGCAGCAGTCGCCGCCGCAGCATTGCTCGTTACCCCCACAGGTGGTGCCGGCGCTGCACGTCGGAGCTCCGCAGGTTCCCGCGTCGCAGAACGGAAAGCGTCCGGTGCATTCGTTGCCGCACCGGCCGCAGTTGTCGACGTCGTTGCCCGGGTTGACGCATCGGTCGCCGCAGCATCTGAGGCCGCGATTGGCACAATCGACGAGGCAGTTGTTTCCGCCGCCGGCGCTGCCGCCGGTGCCCATGCCTGCCGAGCCGCCGTTTGCACCCGCGGCACCACCGGTCGCCGCACCTGCCGAGCCTCCGGTCGCCGCCGCGCCGCCGGTACCGCCACCAGCCGAGCCTCCAGTTCCCGCGGTCCCGCCGGTCGAGGTGCTTCCGCCTGACGCCGAGCTACCGCCAGTGCCACCAGCGCTGGTCCCTCCTCCCGAGCCGCCCGTGCTGCTCCCACCACTCTGGCCGGAGCTTCCGTCCGCACCGTCGGACGTGCTCGAGCCGCCTCCGCACGCCGCTACCGCCAACGCCGTGCTCGCCAACGCCGTTGCCATGACCCCGAAGTAAAGCCCCTTCATGCGCAACCTCCTGCCGAGCAGCCTACAGCAACTCCTGCCCATTTCGGGATTTGGGTGCGGTGGAAGCCGCCTCGTCGACTCCGTCCTCTCTTCTCTCATGGACAAAGATACGAGTCCGCCGGGTCAGCCCGACGCTCGGCCTCGCGACGCTCCGTCTTCTCTCTCCTCGCGCGGGTCTCTCGCGGTGGCCAGGCGGACCGCGTCGAAGCCGTAGCGCGCTCGGATGGCGTCGACGCCCTCGTGCAGTGGCTGAGAGTCGCCGAACAAGCAGAGCTGGCCGTCGAAGAAGCCCAGGTTCGACAGTTGCACCCCCAACAAACGGATCGGCACTCGTCGCGTTCTTCCGGCCACGTACAAATCCTTCAGGACCGGATAGAGCTCGAGCTCCGAGCAGGTCGGCGTCATGGTTCGGGAGCGCGAGATCGAGTGGAAATCGGCGTAGCGCAGCTTCAGCGTGACGGTGCGCGCGCGAACCCCCCGCTTTCTGGCTCGCCAGCAGACTCGTTCGCACAGACCGCAAAGCATGCGATCGATGGTCGAAGGATCGCGCACGTCTTCACGGAACGTGCGCTCGTTCGAGATGCTGCCGACGATGCCGCCTTCGGGGTCGTGCTCCTGAAACGCGGGGCGGTCGCGGCTGAGGTCGGCGCTACCTCGACCGCCAGCGCCGTCTTGGACGGGCTCCGCCCAGGCGCCGAAGATCCGACGAAGCGCCGAGAGCGGTGTCCGGGCCACTTGTCCGAGCGTCTCGATGCCCAGCGCATGCAGCTTGCCAGCGGCGACCGGCCCTATCCCCGGCAGCTTTCTCACCGGTAGCCCCGAGAGCACCCGGGCTTCGAGACCCGCGGGGACGAGCAGCACGCCGGCGGGTTTCGCCAGACCACTGGCGACCTTGGCCATTTTTTTGCTCGTGCCGGCTCCGATGCTCGACGGCAGGCCGGTCTGTTGGCGGACGCTTCGGGTGATCTCGCGAAGCACGCGAAGTATGACGTGGTCGTCGCTGCCGTCCCCGGGCGATCGATACATGTTCTCGCAACCGGTGAAGTCCATGTAGAGCTCGTCGATGCTCGCCACCTGGATCACGGGGCAGTACGTCGCCGCGATCTCGCGGACTCGTTTCGAGTAGGGGCCGTAGGTGTCGTGGCGAGTTGGCAGGAAAACGGCCCACGGGGTCAGCTCGGCGGCTTTGGTGAGACTCATGCCCGAGCGCACGCCGAAGGGCCGGACCTCATAGCTACAGGCGGTGACGACACCGCGACTGCCGGGCCGCCCACCGACGATGACGGGCTTTCCTTCGAGCGACGGGTCGAGCAGCCGCTCGACCGATACGAAAAACGTGTCGAGATCGAGGCAGCAAATCCGGGCATGGGGAGCATTCACGCGGCACCTCGCTCGCTCTAGACCCACACCAGAGCGTGTCGCCGACAATCACTGAACGAATGTACAGGTCCCGAGGGCGAGCGTCAACGCTACCGCCACTGCCGATTGCTCGGGCAGTCCGCGAAATTTGGTTTCAGCGGTCTACATGAAAGTGCCGGGGCACTTCGTCTCGACCGTGTCGCACTCCGTGGGCAGCGTGATGTCGAGAATGTTCATGACCTGGGTGGTCGCGTCCGCGCCCGCGAGCGAGCACTGCAGCATGGCGAACGCGGCGGCGGTCGCGTCGATGAGCGCTTGTGTGCAGGCGACGGTTTCACCGACCGTCGCGGTGCAGGTGCCACCGGCCATGAACGCGCTGCAGTCCGGTGGCTCCGGAGCCGGCGCGCCGGCCGCGATGCAATCGGTGACCGTTTGATCGCATGCGGCTTCGGTCATGTTCATCTGAATCGTGAGCGCTGCCACGGTGCAGGAGCTCGGATCGGTGAGACTCCTCGGCAGCTGCATCGCGCTGTAGTCGCTGAGCTCCTGGCAAAGAGTCATCGCTTCGGCGTTGGTGACTTCGTCGAGTTGCTTCGAAGGATCGACCCCGGAGGTTCCACCCCCGCCGCTGCCGGCCATTCCGGCCGTGCCGCCAGTGCCGGCGCCGGCGCTGCCGCCGGTCCCCGCTCCGGCGCTCCCGCCCGTGCCGTCGTCACCGTTGCCGTCGCTGCCACACGCGATCGCCATCGACACGAGACCAATCGAAACCAAAGTAGTTGCGCGCGCGACCATCTTCATTTCTCGAGCTCCTGGATTTTGGGCGGTTCCCGCCACCGCCATAGAACCCCACCTATTTCGCACAACCAGAATGGGACGGCAATTGTTCGGCGACCTCCCCGGAGGTGGGTCCCGCGCTGGAACCCGCAATTTCTTCGCCTAACCGCGAAGGCCACGCGCCCGGGGCACGAGTTTCGGACCGCCCTCGGCTATTGGGGCCACGGGGCTTTCCGTGGGGGGAGGGCTCGGTGTGCGCGACGGGGGGCCAAGCAAGGTAGGCTCGCCGACGGTGTTCAACGGCAAGCGGAGCTCGAGGAAGTGAAGCGTCGACGGCTCGGTCGGACCGAGCACGAGAGCTCGGTGGCGATTCTGGGCTGCGCGGCTTTCTGGCAGGCCGATCCCGGCAAGACCGAGGCGGCGATCGAAGCGGCGATCGAACGCGGTGTGAACCATTTCGACATTGCGCCGCGGTACGGCGAGGCGGAGTCGCTCGTCGGGCCGTTCATCCCCGACATTCGGAGCGACATCTTTCTCGGCTGCAAAACCACTCGTCGCCAGCCCGAGGGTGTTCGCGCGCAGCTCGAACATTCCCTCGAGCTCTTGCGGACCGATCACCTCGACCTCTACCAGTTGCACGCGGTGACGAGTGTCGCGGTGCTCGACGAACGAGCCGGCGCGGTTGAAACCATCCTGGGCGCCCGCGAGGAGGGGCTCACGCGCTTTGTCGGAATTACCGGTCACGATCTCGAAACACCGCGGGCGCAACTCGAGGCGCTCCGACGTTGGGACCTCGACACGGTCATGTTTCCCGTGTCACCGGGTCTCTGGAACATTCCGAGCTACCGCGAGGACGCCGAGGCGCTACTCGAAGAGTGCGGGAAACACGACGTCGGGGTGATGGCCATCAAGAGCGTCGCCCGCCGGCCGTGGGGCGAGCGAGAGCGCTTCGCGAGCACGTGGTACGAGCCGCACACCGATCCGGACGCGATCACCCGCGGCGTGCATTTTGCGCTCTCCGTCCCCGGTGTTCACGCGATCTGCACCCCCGGGGAGTTGTCGCTACTTCCTGGTTGCTACGCTGCCGCTGACGATTTCGAGCAACTCGGTGAGAGCGAAAGAAACGCCGCCGTCCGCGAGAGCCGGGATTTCGAGTGCATGTTCCCCTTGGCCGAGCACGCCTGAGCCGTGAGGTGCCTTGACACGCAATGGGGTCTCTTCGAAAAGGCCCTCCGTGCCTACGTGTAAAGCCTGTGGCGACGAAGCGGACGAGCTGGTGAGCATCAAGGTGGACGGCAAGCGCAAGAAGGTCTGCGAGGACTGCGCCGAGCTGGCAGCCGAGGAGGCCGAAATCGCCGAAGAGAGCGAATCGGTCGTGCAAGAAATGATGGGGTTCAAGGGGCGCCGCTAGTGTGCACCTTCGGCGATCATCCGTAGCTGAGCTTCGGGAAGAAGTCGCCGCGGCCTTCGGGCAGGATGTCGAAGTAGCTCCAAACGGGCCAGAGCGAGTCGACGTGCCGGGGGTGCCCGTCGAGCTTGGCGTAGAGCAGCTCGGCGCCCCAGAAGTGCACGATGCCTTTCGACGTTCGTCGGAACACGTTGCAGGCCGGGATCTGCTCGCCGTCGGGAGTCTCCGCGAAGTAGTCCGAGTTGTAGGTGTTGCCGGCGGACGAGAGCATGCGCAGTCGGTTCCAGCCTCGTTCGGTCTTCCATCGGCGAATTCGTTCCGGGGGCGACTTGGCGGCGACGACGAGATTGGTTCTCTGCGTGACGTGCCTCGAGTAGGCGTCCGCACCGTCGAGAAACGACGTGCACGCGGGGCATGCCGCTTTCATGTCCGGTCCGTACATGAAGCTGTAGACGATGAGAGAATCCTTCCCGTCACTGAAGAGTTCGGAGAGCTTGGTTTTCTTTCCGTCGTCCACGCCTTCGAAGACGTAGTCCTCGGCGAGCGCACCACCGTCCGGTAGCTCGCGTCGTAGCTTGGCGAGATCCTCGACCTGTTGCCGAAGCGCGATCTCCGCTTCGAGCAGCTCGTTGCGCTTGGCGCGATATTCGTCGGACTCCCCCGGGTACCTCATCTCGTGTCGCTTTTCGGTCATCGGTCCTCGGCTTCCTTTTTTTGTCGTTCGCGACTGCGGCGGGGTGCCGGGTGGGGTCCGAGAGCGCAAAAAACGTGTGGTCGAGGTCCAGCGCCGACGTCAACTCGCCAATCAATTAACTGACTGGTTAACTAATGGCCCGGCACATGTTCGTCAAGCACGCTGCCGGCTTTACCCCCGCGGCAGGTGGACGCGATTGGGCTGGACCGCGTGGCGGCTGGCGCGCGGCGGCCGTTTTCAGGGGAGGGGAGTCTCGACCAGCGTTCGTGTGGCGCCGTCGATGACGAGCAGCGTGTCCGACGCCGGGTCGATGGCGAGGGCGTCCGCACGAGTGACACCGCGTTGCCCGAGATCGAGCACGGTGCCGAGCGCCGCGATGCATCCGAGCGCGATGGTGCGAAACACAGTGTTCATTCGAGTTCCTCCGGGAGCAGTCAAAAGCAATCCCCATGCCTCGCTGAAAGCCTGAAAACACCGAGCATCGTACTCGGGCCGCGGCTCAGAGTGTGCCACGTCCGACGGGTCGCGCGGTTTCCGAGGCGAAAAGTCAATGGACGAGGCAGCCGCTGCCGAGTCGGTGGCCGATGGAAAGAGGCGGAGCCTCGCGGCTCGAACCGGAGGGCCCGCCGTTCTGGCCGTTGGTTGAATCCGCGAAGCTCGAAACCGCGGTCGAGACGGCGGCAGGGTCGCTTCCAACCACGATGACCGCGCTCAGGCCGAGGTCGGGGCTCGGGGCCAGCCGGGCCATCCAGGAGGCGCCCGTCGGCGAGGCACGATCGTTGACGTCCTCGGTCAGGGCTTCGGCCGAGAAATCGTCCAAGAGGATCCTCCAGATCACCAACGTATCGTCCGAGTCGGTGGCGCCGAAGATCCAGAGCCAGTCGGCGCGCCACGCGGAAGTGAGCTCGCGCGCCGAAGGTCCGACTCGGTTTTTCGAAGCGAACAACGCGGTGAGCTGGGCGCCGAGTTCGTCGACGCCGATGAGCTCGTAGCCAGTCGCGGGCTCCGGCGTCGGTAGAGCGGAGACCATCGATGCTCGGCCGTGCAGGATCTCGAGGGTGCTCGGCATGTCGGCGTAGCGCGCGTCGATGCCTTCTTGGCCGGTCGTCTCCCATGTCGCGTGGACGAATCGGAAACCGTAGGTGTAGGGAAAACTGAGAAACGCGTCGAGCAGTGGAGACTCGCTCTCTTGCATGAACAGGTCGGCGTCGGCCGTGGAGTTGGCGAACAGGCGCGGCCACGCGACGTCGCTAGGGGTGCGACCGAGATTCGAGACTTCCCACAAGGTCGAATAGAGAGAAGCCTCCCCTTCGACGAGGCCGGAAGCGCCGAGGTTGGTGTCGGTGCTCGCGTCGTCCGGCGGGACCGCGCTCAAGTCGTGTCGGCGATCTTGCAGCACGTGTACGAACTCGTGGGCGAGCAGGCCGACCGCACCATCTCGTCTGGCGTTTTCCGCCACCAAGGTGATGGCCCCGGAGTCGGTGTCGAAAAAACCCGCGACGAGGGTCGCCTGCGCTTCGGAGATGGCCGCCGGCTCGAGGCCGCCCGGCGGTACCAGGCCGAGCAACTCCGCTGCCCGAGTCACGTCGGGATCTTGCGGCGACTCTGCGAGCTCTTCGGTCGCCATTTCTTCGAAGAGCGGTTGCACGTCGGCACGACTGATGGTGCGGATCTCCGGCAGCGGGCCTGGGTCCTGGTCGCGCAAGCAGGCTACCGCTCCGAAAACGTCGCGTTGGCAATCTTCGTCCAGAACGTTGCAACGCTCGAAGCTGAACGCCTCGCACCCTGGCGGCGGTAGCGCCGAGCCACCATCGCCAGATGAACACGCGAGCGCGGCGTGCACCGTCAGAATCAAGCCCGCGAGTTCTTGCCGTTTCATTCGACCCTGAAAGGGTATCGCGGCCGGCGACGAGTTCCACGACTTTCGAGACACCGGTATCGCGCCCGTGACGCGTTTTCCGGTTTCCATCGCCGTCGTGCGGTCGTTTGATCGTGTGTGTCGCGCGGTTGCCCCCGTCGTTCATTGAGCTTGTCTCCGCGTGCGCGTAAACTGTGTTCGGCTAGCGGAGAGTGATGACATGAAATTCATGATGTGGACTGCCACCTTGCTGCTTGCAGGGGCGTTCGCGTGCAGCTCCGATGGCGCGGGGAGCAGCGGCGGTTTTGGCGGCAACGCGCAAGGCGGTCCCGGTGGTACTGGCGGCGCGGCAACCGGCGGGTCAGGACCCATCGAACCCGTCGCGTCGTGCTCGAGCGCTCCGGATTGCGCCGGCTGCACGAGTTGCGCGGCGCTCTGCACCTGCGAAGGCAACGATCAGACCGCGTGCATCGAGTTTTGCACGGCGGGTGCCGGCGGCAGCGCCGGCGTGCCGGGTGTCGGCGGAACCGGCGGGATGGGAACCGGCGCCGTGCCTTCCCAGACTTTCAGTTGGCCGGAGTCTCCGCCGGGCAACCCTTGTCGGGCAGGTCGCTACGTCGGTTGTTTCGACGGCATGTGGTCGTCGTCGCTCACCTTCATCGGCCTGCCGATTCCGGTCGTTGGCAACGTGGACATGACCCTGGTGGAAGGCCAGAGCGGAGAGTTCCTCGAAATCAGTCAAGGCTCGGTGACCGGCGTTGCCAACGAGACCTTTCCCTATCAGGCGACGATCAGCGGGCGGCTCGATTGCCGAACGTTTCAGTTCGACGGGCTCCTGGTCAACGCCGACTACGTCGCCATCGGCGTCGCAGTACCCTGGTCTGGCACCGTCACCGCAGGCTACGACGCCAACACTTCCACTTTCGTTCCCGGCGGTTGGAGCGGAGTCGAGACGGCGAACAATGCCTTCGGCGGCTCCGGCGTCTGGAAGGCGACCATTTTCGGCAACCCCCTGCCGACGTGCCCGTGAAGCGCAAAAAAATGTTCCGAACGAATCAGTGGATGGGAGCGTCGTCGCTCGTCGTGTTGTTGGCCGCCGGCATGGCGTGCTCGGACGAAACCGCGCCGCGTCAAAACGGCTTCGGTGGTTTCGGCATGGCGTCCGCGGACGGCGGTGGGCAGCCGCCGATGCCGCCGGGTCCAGGGTGCACGGCTACGCCTGACTGCGGTGGGTGCACGACGTGCCCGGAGCGGTGCTTCTGCCTCGGCAATAACGGCCCCGTGTGTCAGGCGATCTGTGTCGATGGCGTCACGAGTAGCGGCACGGGCGGTGATCCCGGCGCCGGCGGGGCTCCCCCGATGGGGTGCGCCTCGGCGAGCATCGAGTCCGAGCTCTTGCCCTCGAACATCCTGTTCTTGCTCGACCGCAGCGGGAGCATGAACTGCAACCTGCCACCACTCCAGACCTCGGCCGATTGCGAGGCCGACCCGGTGCCGGTCGATCCGACGCAGCCCACCAAGTGGGACGTCGTCACGGCGGGTCTGCTCGACGCCATCTCGCAGCTGCCTCCCGGCTCGAGCGCGGGGCTGACCTACTTCAGCAACAACAACGTCTGCGGGGCACAATCCTCGCCGAACGTGCCCGTGTTGCCGGTCGATCAACCCCAATTCGACACGTTCACCGCGAGCATCGCGAGCACGACCCCCCGCGGACCGACGCCGATCATCGGTGCGACGATTCTCGGCTACAAACATCTGCACGAGCAGGCGCGTCTGCCGGGGAACAACTTCGTCGTGCTCATCACCGACGGGGCGGACACTTGCGACCCGGAGCAGGCGACGACGCTGATTCAAGCCGAGATCCCCAAGGCGCGGTCGGTCAACATCCGCACGTTCGCCATCGGTGCGCCGGGCAGTGAGAACGGTCGCGCGCTTCTGTCGAGCATCGCGTGGGAAGGCGGCACGGCGAACGACCCGGGCTGCGACCACTCGATTACGGCCAGCGACGTCGGTGACTGTCACTTCGACATGACCACCAGCGTGGACTTCGCGGCGGATCTGTCCGCGGCGCTGGCCGCCATCAGCGGCAACACCATCACTTGTGAGTTCGACATTCCTCCGAGCCCCGACGGCGTGATGGTCGACCTCGGCAAGGTCAACGTCGACTACTTCCCCGGTGGGACTCCGGATCCGATGCCGATCCTCCAGGATACGACGCAGGACTGCGCCGCGGGCGCCGAAGGTTGGCAGTACTCCCCCGACAATACGAAGATCGTTCTGTGCGGCTCGATCTGCGACACCGTCAAGAGCGACGTCGACGCGCGGGTCGAAATCGTTCTCGGGTGCGAGACTGTCGTCGTTCGCTGAGTCGCGTCAGCGGGGCGTCCGGTCGTTGACGAACCGGTCTTGACGGCAAAGCCCATTGCCCTCCACCCGCAAGATCAACGGGAAGAGCTGGAAGTACACGTAGTGCCCGAGGGTGGTGAGCTCCTCGGGAAGGTTCTTGTCTTCCACCTCGAGCACGGGCTCCTCGTTGGCGTCGTCGTATCGGCCTTCGGACATGATGTCGGCGAGGGGCACGGCTTCGAGCTCATCGAGGGTGACCTCTCCGTCGTCGTTGCCGTAGACGGTATCGGCATCTGCGAACACCTGAAAACCGATCGTCGTCGTTTCGTCGTCGAGGGTGTCGCGGAACAGGGCGCTGCTGTCGACCGACACGTCGACGACGGCGTTGCCGTTTTCTTCGAGCATGACGGTCGTCGGCATGTGAACGTCTTCGACGATGGGCCCGCAGGCTTCGTAGTCGACGCCGTGTCGGTAGGCCAACGCGAACGTTTTTTCGACGCCGTCCTTGCTCGCGCTGCCGACCACGTAGATGTTGGCTGATGCCTGCACGGAATAGGGGTCATCCTCGGGAGTGAGCATGAACGTCTGCATTTCTTCGGTGACTCCTTCCCCCACGGGCTCGTCGAGACCCGAGCTCGAAAGCTCGTAGTCGAGGATGCAGGTGCCGAGTGCATGCACGAGATTGATCTTCTGCGCCCCGGAGCGGGTCATCTCCATCACGCGGGCGTAGCCGGGACTCGAGTAGAGCGCGCACTCGTCACCCTCGGCGGCGAAGTAGCCGATCGAGATCAAGGTTTGGGAGAACGAGATGGCCCATCCATCCGAAGTCTCGGTAGCGGGCACACCGTCGACGGTTCGTGTGGCGCCGGTGCCGGTGATCAAGAGCTCGCTCGGCGGCGGCCGAGTATCCGTTGGCAAACAACTGGTGGAGGCCAAGCCGACGCCGAGGAGAGTCAGTAGCGATGTGCGCGCGTTCATGAGATTCAGTATTCGCCTCGTCGCCCCGAGTGACAAGCTCCGGAGTGCTGGGAAATACAGGTTTTTTTGTTACTACGCGGCGTCGCTTTTCTGAGCCGTCACGCGCACGTCCGGACACTACTTCCGAGCGGGGGAGCGCGCTCGCGGCGGGCCGCCGTGCTAGCTTTTGCGATCATGAATTCATGCAACGTGTTGGTGTCGCTGTCCGCCCTGTCGATGATTCTGTTGGCCTGCTCGAGCACGACGGACGACGGCGGGACGACGGGCAGCGCGGGCGAATCCGGCAGCACCGCCAGCGGCGGTAGCACGGCGACCGGCGGCAGTACCGCGAGCGGCGGCAGTACCGCGACTGGCGGCAGTACCGCGACTGGCGGCAGCTCCGGTGCTTCCACGGGTGGCGGTGCCGGAGCGGCGGGGGCGTCGTCGGGTGGATCGGCGGGCGCCGGTGTTGGAGGCGCTGCCGGCTCCGGGGCTACTGCGGGCGCGGGTGCGTCCAGCGGCGCGTCGGGCGCCGCGGGAAGCGGCACGACTGGTCGTTGCGACGCGCTCTGCAACGACCTTTCGATGTCGGGATGCACCGGCGCGCCCACCGAGAGTGGTTGCTTGCTCACCTGCCGAGCGCTGACGTCGTCGTCGTCTTGCGACCGCGCCGCCGACGGCTACTTCGACTGCACCGAATCGGGGACCGTGCAGTGCAGCGGCGCCGGCGATCCGTTCTTCCAGGGTTGCGGTCTTCTCTACCTGTCTGCGATCGACTGTGCGGTGTCCGCCAACCCCAACCCCGCCATCGTGACTCCGTGCGACGAGTACTGCGACAAGGTCATCGCCGCCTCTTGCCCGTTCAACGCGCCGACGAAAGCAGAATGTGTCTCGAACTGCCTCTGGGCAGGCGCTACGGGCACGGGGTGCGGCGACGAGTGGGAGGATTTTCTGACGTGCGCGAACGGGAATGCGACGTTCACCTGCGTTCTCGGTTTTGCGAGCTCCGCGGGTTGCGGGTCCGATTTTCGGACCTACACCACCTGCGTCGAAGCGGCCGGAATGTGACTCGGTCGAAGGTTTTTTCGCCTTTCTGAATTTCCGGCCCGCGGGTCCAATTTTTCTGGCTTCTCGCTGCTGCTGTGCGGCCCTAAGCTCTGGTTCGGGGGTCATCGGAATCCGCGTGAGGTCATGCTGACTAAGGAAGCGCCTGGCCGGCGAGCGTTCGTGCTCAGGTACCGCGGCAAAGAAGTGGCGCTGTCGGTGGGCGAGCACGTGATCGGCCGGGCCGACGAATGCTCCATCGTCATCGTCGACGAGCTCGTGTCCCGGCGCCACGCTCGGCTCATCGTCACCGAAACTGGCGTTCGCCTCGAGGACTTGGGCAGCGCGAACGGAGTCTTCGTCAACGAGGTGCGCGTTCGCCGCCCCTACGATCTAGACAGCGGCGATCGAGTCGTGATTGGCACCTACGATCTTATGCTCTACGAAGATCCGCACGCGCGCGGCACGCGCGTCATTTCGGATCTCATTCCGGCCGCGCGGGACTCGTCTCCCGGCAGCAAGCCGCCGAGCCCGACGGCGCACACGACGCGAGCAGAAGCGTTCAAAGTCGTCGGCGGGCTCGCTGATCGACTCCTCGGGCGGGGGGACGCCAAAGGGGCGGCGCGGGTGCTCGCCGGCCACGTGCGAACGGTCATCGCCGAGGCGTCGAACAACGCCCCCATCGACGACGAGTTGCTCGATACCGCGGCTCGGTATTGTCTCCAGCTCGGGGCCGCCCTCGGCGAAGGGATCTGGATAGAGCGGGCGATCGAAATGCATCTCAAGCTCGATCGCGTCATGTCGCCGGACGTTCTCTCCCCGTTCGGACTGGCGCTCAAGACGGCGGGCGACTTCGATCGCGCGCTATTTCGGCGGTACCAAGACTCGATCCGCGGACGGATGTCGATGATGACCGACAACGAGCGCGAACGCGCCAAGCAAATCCTAGCGTTCAGCTGAGCGCGCGCTTCTGTTCCGGGCCCGATGCTCGGTCGCACGCTCAATCATTCGTCGAATGCTGCCAGCAGATCCGGCAGGTAGTACTTCGCCCAAGCAAACGCCGAAGCGGCAAAGGACATGGCCGCCATGATCGAGCCGGCGATTGACGCGCCGTGTTCCTCGGCCTCGCTCTTGGTGGACACGAAGAGCGGGGCCGTCTGCGCGAGCGGTACGATCGTGGCCGGCGCCTCGCGGTAGGCTCCGCGGTCGTCATGCAGCACCTTGGCGTGTCCGATGACGTAGAGCTGATCGCCCGGCACGATGGCCTTTTCCGTGGCAGTGACGCTCTCGATCGCTGCCGGTTCGCCGACGCGCTCCGCGAGCAGCGAAGCCACGGATGGCGGCAGCTGCTCGGCCTGCCACTTCATGCTCGTCGAGGTGAATAGCGGGCTCAGATCAACCCCTTGGGTGGGCAATGTCACCGTGGCGGTGGCGTCCCGCAGCGTGATTCGGTCGCCGAGATTCTTTTGGATCGTTTCGGACTTGGCTCCTTTCGAGTGGATTACGATCGTGCATTCGGCGTAACCGACCAATCGGTCGGTCACGGGGCTCATTACGGCGCCGCTTTCGGTCACTTCCCCGGACAGCTCGAGCAACCCGTCTTGCGCGTCGGAAAGCCGGCTCGTCGACGTTTTTCGCATCCGGCGAGCCTCCCGGAAGAGCGCGATCGAGAGCCCCGCGAAAAGGAGACTGACGACTCCCCAAATCACGCCGACCGCGTGCCAGCCCATCGAGTGAGACACTAGCAGCGAACGAATCGACTCAGCGAAGCCAATCCCTGCGGGCGGCGTCAGCGATAGCACCTATACTCTGGCCCGATGCTTGGATTGCGGCTCGACGTTTCGTGTCTGTCGTTGCTTCTTCTCGCGGCATGCGGGAGCTCGACTCCCGCCTCCACCGGCGGCGACGATGCCGGTGGCGCAGGAGGAAGCGCGGGCAGTGGCCCGGGCTCCGACGCTGGGCAAACGGGCCCAGAGGAAGATTTCGAGGTCGGGTTCGACGTGACCGACATCTCGCCTACGGACGCAGAAATCGCCACGGGCACGCTCTACCTCGGTGCCTACGGGATCCTCACCCAGCGCGGAGAGGCGCTCGGCGTGCACGATTCGATCTTCGCCCGAGCCATGGTCATCACGAGTGGGCAAGAGGCACTCGCGCTCGCCATTCTCGACCTTCCCGGCATGGGCAACCGCCCGATGCGAGAGATCCGCGCTGGCGTTGCGGATCGCACGGGCATCGATCCCGATCGGGTCTTGGTCGGAGTCACGCACACGCACTCGGCTCCGGACTTCCAGGGTCTTTGGGGCGGCATCCCTGTCGAGTATCGCAACCGCGTCATTGCTCTCACCATCGACGCCCTGTCGAGCGCGTACGAACGGAGGGCGAGTGCGACCCTGAGCGTGGCTCGCGGTGAGCACGAGAACAACAATCGCCGCGACTGGCCCTTCACCGACCAAGAGCTCACGGTGCTGGACGCGACCGACGACACTGGGGCCCGCGTCGGGACGCTAATCCAGTTTTCCGCGCACCCGGTGACCGTGGGCCGCGACAACCGGGAGGTGAGCCGTGACTACACAGGCTACCTCGTCGACCACGCCGAGTCGGTGCTTGGCGCTCCGGTGCTCTACTTCAACGGCATCATCGGCGACTGCTCGCCGGCGGGCACGGGAAGCGAATTCGATCGAGCCGAGGACTACGGAACCAGCATCGCGAATCAGGCGATCGACGTCCTGTCCGGAGCCGCTCGCGTTTCGTCGGGACTCGGGTTCGAACCGGTGAAGTTCCGAGCGCCGGTGACGAACGGTCGCTTCGAGCTCGCTTACCGTGCGGGCATCCTGGACTACGACGCCGACGACACCCCCGGCGATCTCGGGGTCGACACCCAGTCGGCCATCTTCAGATTGGGAAGCGAGGTCTCGGGGATCGCGTTTCCGGGGGAGTCGGTCACCCGACACGGTTTACCCATCAAGGATACGCTCGACACGCCATTTCGTCTGTTTTTCGGGCTCACGACCGACACGCTCGGCTATTTCATTCCATCCGACGAATGGGAAAGCGGTCGCAACGGCGCCTACGAAGAGACGCTCTCCATGGGCGAGGTGGTCGGAGATCTTTCCCAGCAGCTCTTGATGGAGAGAATCGGCGTGTTCAACGATACGTTCTGACGCTCACATGAACGTGAACGACTGGATCGTGATGGTCGACGGGGACTCCTGCACGCGGAACGTGATTTCGTACGTTCCACCGGCACCTTGGCCCATCACGGTGATGTCCGTGTCGAACGGCAAGTTGTGGAAGGTCGTATTCGCGACCTGATCGCCGTGGGAGGCGCCGGTGACGTTCCAACCGTTGTTGGTCACCGCGCTGAAGGACTGGTCGTTCGAGCCGTTGCGACCGAAAAGGAAGCCCGCGGTGATTACGCCGGTCGTCGCATTCATGCGGTGGAGCATAGCCGGGTTGCGAGAGCTGTCCAACGCGCCACTCGGCTCCTCACGGATCGGGTTCCACCGGTAGCTCGACGCACTCCGACAAGCACGAGCTCAGAGCGCAGGTCACCAGGCGTCGCTCGTCCGGATTCATCGGGTCGCCGAAGCAGGACTGCATGCACTCGACACCGGTGGCATCGACGCACGACTCGACACAATCAAGAGCTGAATCGCATTCGGTGTTGCTTCGACATTCTCCGACTTCGGCGCAACACTCGCGCGCCACGCACGCGGTGCAATCGGTCGGCCCTAGCGGACACGGAGGCGGAAGCGTGCGCTCGATGCACGCAGCGCTCGAGCAAACGAGCTCGTCGCAGCACGCGCCGTCCGCGACGCACGGCTCCGTCACATCGCCGCACCCGGTTCGTACCCGGCACCGATCGTCGACACAGACGAGCGCGCCACAGCACGGGGTTCCGACGCTGCATTCGTCGTCGATCTCGGCGCAGGCGACCTCGTCGGCGCACCGTCCACCAGAGCAGGAGAAACCATCGCAGCACGGCGCTCGCGAGCTGCACAGCTCGGCGAACTTTCCGCACCTACAAACGTCGTCGATGCACAACACGCTGCCGCAACATGGAAGGTCTCGGGAACATGCGGTACCAACGGGTCCGCATGCCACCGGCGAAGTGCACTGCCGACCGAAACACTCGAGCCCGGCGCAGCAATCGGTGCCGTCGAGGCAAAACTCTCCGGAAGAAAGGCATGAAACGCACACGCTCGCCGGCCCGCAGACGCCGTCGCAGCACTCGTTCGGCCCGCAATCGGCTCCGAGATCCAAGCAAGATCCCGCAGCGTCGGAGTGGCCGGTGTCCGCGCCGGCGTCGTCAGTGGCTACTTTCGCATCCGGTGACATGCTGGCGTCGGACCGATCGCCACGGCTGCTCGAGCTCGACGTTTGGCCGCCGCACGCCGACGCCAAAACGAGCGTTGCCAGCGACCATCGTGCCCACGCGCCCATCGAACCATCGTAGCGGATAATTTTTGTGGGCACGCGATGGATGGGAATGTCACCCTTGCAACGTGAATCCGCCGACCCGCCGGCGGATTCGAGCGAGCATGATTGACCCGCAACGATGTCGAGCTGTCGCTAAGCACCCGCTTTCTTGCGTTCTCTTGTTGGCGTTGGGAGCGGCTTGTTCGGATTCGAGCCGCCACTCTCCTCCCCCGCGAGGCGCGGCGGGTGCTCCCGGCTCAGCGGGGACTTCGTCGACCGGCGGGGCTGCCGGAGTCGCTGGAGTCCCGTCGGGTGGAGAAAGCGGCGTGGGCGCTGGTGGGGGGAGCTCCGGCGACGCAGGTTCGAGCGGAGTAGGGGCTGGCCCGGGTAGCGGGGGCACCGGTGGCGCGGTCCCCGTTGCCGATCCGGTGGGAGCGCTGCGCGTGAGCTTCACCGACGTCACGGCGCAGGCCGGCATCACCCACGTGCAATCGATGCGGCCACCCGGGGGTTGCGTCGGCAAATCGCAGGAGTGCACCCATTCGCTCACCGGTGGGGCCGCGGCGGCCGACTACGACGGCGATGGCAACGTCGACCTCTTCGTCACGAGGGACGACGCGACCGACATCCTGTACCGCAATCGGGGCGACGGCACCTTCGAGGACGTTTCTGCGGCGGCCGGGTTCTTCTTCGACGTTCCGACGAATGGTGCGGCCTGGGGCGACGTCGACAATGACGGGGATCCCGATCTCTACGTGACCACGGTGTGGCACGACCGTTTCTACTTGTGGATCAACCAGGGTGACGGAACGTTCCTGGAGGAGGCGCTCGAGCGGGGGGCCGCCCTTCGGAGCCCGTATCCTCACTATGGGTTCAGCGCAGCCTTCGGTGATTACGATCGAGATGGCTTCCTCGACATTCACACCAACGAATGGGTCGTCGTCGAGCGGGATCTGGGTCAAACCCACAAACACGGGCGGCTCCTGCGAAACCTCGGCGCGGCGAATCCCGGCAATTTCGAAGACGTGACCGAGGCCGCCGGGCTCATTCAGGACGTCGGCTTCAACAAGGGCGTGTTCGGATTCGTTTCGACGTTCGCGGATCTCGACGACAACGGGTTTCCGGATCTCGCCGTGACGGCGGACTACAAAACGAGCCAGCTTTATTGGAACGCCGGAGACGGCACGTTCATCAGGGGGACGACTGCGGCGGGAGTCGGCACGGACGAAAACGGCATGGGCTCGGCGATTGGCGACATCGATGGGGACGGGCGTGACGATTGGTTCATCACGTCCATCTATTGCGTTCTGCCCGAGTGCCTCATCGAAAACGGCAACCGACTGTTTTCGAATTCGGGGGGCAGAACATTCACTGACGTCACCGATGCCCGCGCGGTTCGTGACGGCGGGTGGGGTTGGGGCAGCGCCGCGTTCGACTACGACAACGATGGGGATCTCGACATCGTGATGACCTCCGGGGTCGTTTTCGCGGACGGCTCATTCGAATTCGCCGGTGAGCAGCCGATGCGCCTGTGGGAGAACGTGATGCCCGGCGGGATGCCGGAGGTCGCGCAACGAGTCGGTCTCACCGACACCGGCGACGGCAAGGGGGTGACGGTTTTCGACTACGACAACGACGGGGACCTCGATGTCTTCGTGACCCGACACGGTCAGACTCCGGTTCTCTACCGAAACGATCGCGGCAACGACTTCGACTGGCTGAAGGTCAAGCTCGTCGGCACTCAGTCGAATCGATTCGGCGTCGGGTCACGCGTGGTCGTGCGACCGGGCGGCGGAGCGCCGGAGCAGAGCCGAGAGGTTCGCTGCGGCGGCCAGTTCCTGGGTCAAAACGACGTCGTCGAGCACTTTGGTCTGGGAGAAAACGCTTCGACTGTGGCCGAAGTCGTGGTGACGTGGCCTGGGGGTGCGGTTCAGACGGTCAGCAACGTCGATGCGAAAACGTTGGTGGAGATCGTGGAGCAGTGAGCGCGCCTGGCGTCGCCCGCTGCTGAACGCCGAAAGGTTCGTTCTAGGGACCGGCGTCGCCCAGGTCGCTGCAGGCGTTCGGGCCGGGTGCACCGGAGTCCGGGGGCAGAGGCGAGACCAAGCTGAGATCAATCGTCGTCGCGGCCGAGTACGCGCCGGCTGGGATGTCGACGCGGTTGGGCACTAGCGGCGTGCCACCATCGGGGTTCGGCGCCAACGAGAACAGCCCGCCTTCGAACAGCTCGCCTAGCATTGCGGTCGTACCGAGGTCGTTGAGTGCGGCTGACACGAACAGTGGTCCGTCGCTGATGAATGGCATCGTCACGACCAGACTCTGACCCCCCGACAAATCGGCGCATGGGACCAAGGTTTGCCCCAGAAGCGAGGGCTGGCTTCCAGCATTTTCGTCGCCCAGCGCGGCGACTTGCAGCGGTCCTTCTCCGTCGCCCACTGGTGTAGCCGACGTGCTCACCGTGACGTCGAGCTTGCGATACGCGACCAGAGGCATCGCCAATGTGTTTCCGAGCCCAACGTCGATGTCGTGGGGCACGAGTTCCATCCGCTGCTCGATGCCCGTCGTGAAGTCCACGCCTCCTACCCAAGTGCCGAAGGTCACCTCTTCTGGCGCGGCCCGGGTGGCATTGTCCGCGAAGATGACGCGCACGAAGATCCGCCTGGGGAGCTGCGCCGTGACTCGAATCGGCGGCAAGTTGTCGACCGACAGCATGGCGCCGCTCATGATCGTTTGTGAAAACAGCGCAGAGCTGGCGGCGTCCAATGCCGGCGGGTCGAGCCGATCGAAGATCTGGATGAGGAGGGTCCCCTGGCCATCGAGAGCTGGATCGGATTCGAACGTGACGACGTCCGGCGTCAACTCGAGGCAGATCGAAGTTTCGTTCGATGCGGTCGGTGGATCACAGGGATCCGGTGGAGCGTCTGGTCCGGTGTCCGGTGGGGTTGATGCGTCTGCCGCGGCGTCGCCGCCCGAACCGTCCGGCGCAGCATCCACGTCGCCACCACCTGTTCCGGCAGCGCCGGCAGCGCCTGCGGATCCTCCGGCGCCGCCGCCGGTTCCCGCGCCGCCGCCGGTTCCCGCTCCGCCCGTGCCCGTCGTCGTCCCGCCCGTCGCCCCGGGCGGCCCCGCGCTCGACTTCGAGTCCGAACATGCCGCGACCAGCAGACACCCGACGCTGAGCATGTAGGTGCAAGTAGGTGTCCAGCGGTGCATCATTGATACGTTAGTGGCCCCCCCGAGCCTCGCAAGCGTTTCATGGGGTGGAAATCTTTGCGGCAGCCTGGTGGTCGACTGGCGCGGATTTCCGTGCGAAATTTCGGTTCCATGGAGGCGCACTTCTTGCTGAGTTGCCCCTGAGCTTCTTGTCCATGACGACTGCGATCCATCAACTCGGCGTGCGCCTCGGTCTCCTGGCTGCCGGAGCCCTTGCGCTCGTCGGCATATATACCGGCTGCAGCGACGGAGATCGTCTGCCGCCGACCGGGGGTCCGGTGGTCGTCGGCGGCACCGGTGGGGGCGGACCGGCGATTTGTCAGGACGGTGACAACGACAGTTTTGGCGCCAACTGCGCCAGCGGCGCCGATTGCGACGACAACGACGCCTCGGTCACCGACGAATGCTACCGCTGCAATACGCCCAACGACGGCTGCGAGTGCCCGTCCGAGGGGCAGGTCGTCAGCTGTGGCTCCGTGTCCAGCAAAGTCGGCGAGACGGTCACCTGCGTCGTGGGCGACCGCGCGTGTGAAGGCGGAGTGTGGAGCGAGTGCCGACCGACCTCGATGAGCACGATGTCGGTTCCGAGCTCGAATTATCGACTCCACCAGGTCGGCACGATGCCATCGCCGTGTGTCGCCAATCCCTGCGATCCGTTTTGCGTGCACTTTCCTTCGACCGTCACGCCCACCACCGACCCGAACACGATGGTTGGGCCGGGCGGCGTGGAACTCGTCCCCACCGGCGCCGGACCCGGCGATAGCGGTCCGCCCTCGTCGTGCGGCATGACGCCCCAGACTGCGCAGCGCGATCCGCTCTGCATGGTGTTGATGGTCGACAAGTCGGGCTCGATGGCGGGCGCCCCGTGGCTCAACGTCTCCGGCGCGATCCAGACCTTCATTGCGGATCCGGGATTGGACGGCATGACCGCTGGGCTCGACTTCTTCCCCAGCCCGTTGGACCAGTGCAACGCGGTCCAATATTCGGGAGCCAACCTCTCCGTGCCGCTTGGGCTCCTGCCCGGCGTCGCGCCGGCCGTCATCTCGCAAATCGGCGCGATCGTTCCCGGCGGTTCGACTCCCACGCTGCCGGCAATGAACGGAGCGCTGCTCGACGCCGCGGTGTGGGCTTCTGGCGCTCCCGATCGAAAGTGCGTGGCGGTTCTCGTCACCGATGGTCTCCCGACCGACTGTGGCAACTGCGGCGGCAAGAAGGGCAAGAGCGCCAAGCAAGAAACCGCGTGCCGGGTTCAGGAAGTAGCCACGCTCGTGGAGAACTTCTTCTTCTCGTCGACTTCGATCGAGACGTTCGTCATTGGCGTCGACACGGGGAACAACCTCGATTTCTTGAACATTCTGGCCCGCGCTGGCAGCGGTGGCGCGCGCGACGCGACCATCATCAGCGGCAGCAGCGCCGGGGCTCAGGCGGCGCTGGTCGATGCGCTGAACGCCATTCGCGATCAATCGCTCTCGTGCGATTTCGACGTGCCGACGCCACCGATGGGCGTCATCGATCCCGCGACGACGACCGTTTCGCTGTCGGGTACGGCAATTCCCAAGGTCACCTCTCTCGGCGCGTGCGGCGCGGGGGATGGCTTCGTGTTCGATACGAATGGGCCGAAGATCGTTCTGTGCCCGACGACGTGCTCGACGGCCAAGGCCGATCTCACCGCTTCCATCGAAATTGTGTACGGATGCCGAGATTCTTGCAGCTCGGGATCGAACCGAGCCGACCCAGGCCCTCTCGACATGTTCGTCATGATGGATCGGTCGGGGTCGATGGGCACCGAAGTCGACGGCGTCACGAGATGGCAGGGCGCGACGGTGGCGCTCAGGAACTTCATTCGCAACTCCGAATCGGTTGGCATGGGCTTCGGCATCAGCTACTTCCCGGTGCCAAACGGCTGCCAGACGTGCGGTGTCGACAGCTCTTGTGGCTTGTTCTGTTCTCAATGGGACCCGACGCCGTGGCCATTCTGCCCGGATCCCAGAACCAGTGGTGCGTACGGCGACTGCGTGGGCGCCGATGGCGCGTTCGGTAGCTACGAGTACTACGCCAGCTCCCTCACCCAGTGCACGCCGTCGGGCTACGTCAACTTCGCCGCAACCGCCGGGGTCGACTACGACATCCTTCCCGGCGCGGCGGATGCCCACGTGAACAACGTGATGGGCTCGCTCGCGAAGGTCATTCCCTCCGGCGCGACGCCGACCGAGCCGTCGCTCCAGGGCGCCATCGACCACGCCTTGGCTCGAGCGCCCACGGTGCCCGACCGGAAGCAAATCGTCGTGCTCGTGACCGACGGTCAGCCGTCGAACACGGCTGCGGGCTGCAACAGCGATGTGCCGGGCACGGCGGCGATCGCCGGGGCGGGCTACGCCGCGGGCATCGACACCTTCGTCATCGGCATCACCGACAATCCGACGAGTCTCGCCAACCTCGACACGATCGCCCAGGCCGGCTCGGGCAACCAGTTCAACGCGTTCATCGTGGACACCGGCAACCCTGCCGGATTCATCGACGCTCTCACGGCTATTCGTCAGCGCTCGCTCAACTGCGCCTTCGCTCTGCCGACACCACCGGCGATGGGCATGATCGACATCAACTCGCCGCAGATTCTCGTGACCGCGGGCACCCCGGCGGTCGAGGTTTCGCTGACGAAGGTCAACGACGCGACTCTCTGCGCGGGCCTCGAGTGGTACTACGACGACAACGTCAATCCGACGACCGTCAACCTGTGCCCGGCCGCCTGCTCGTTGGTGCAGAACGACACCAGCTCTGGTGTCGACATTCTCTACCAGTGCGTACAGAACAACACCCTCATGGCGGGCTCGGCGATCTTCGAGTACGACGCGGCCACCGCGTGCGGCAGCGCTCAGCAGCCGGTCTGGGGCGACTGGTCGTGGACCACGATGACCCCGTCCGACACGAACATCTCGTTCACCGTCGCCACGGGTGACCGCGACTCGATGGGCAACGTCACCAACCTGAGTGCGGAGGTACCGCTCGAGTTCACGAACGCTCTGGCGGCCAACCAGGCCTGCGCGTCATTGCCCAACATTTGCAACGCGGGCATCGGTACGGACACTCAGGTGGGTGGCCCGCTCAACTTCCAGCCTGGTGACGCGGTGGTGGATACGACGTTGGCCAACGCCGGGATCCCGCGCAACGGCAACTATTTGCGCATTCGAGCGACGCTCAACCCCTCCTCGGACATGATGCAAGGCCCGACCCTGTCGGACTGGGACCTCCAGCTCACCTGCGAGTTCAGCGAATGATGATGCCTCGCGTTGCTCCACTTCTCTCGGCGTTCGTCGTCACCGCGGTGATGACTGCTTGCTCGAGCACGGAGTCGCCGCCTCCTCCGCCCGCAAGCACGGGCGGGAGCACTGCCGCCACCGGCGGCACAGGTGGTGACGGCACCGGCGGCACGGGTAACTCGACGGGGACCGGCGGCGACGCTGGCGGCGGCACGGGAGGTGACGCTGGCACGACGGGTACCGGAGGTAGCGCGGGATCACCCGGCACGGGCGGCGGCGCCGGATCGCCTGGCACGGGCGGTAGCGCGGGGGCATCGGGCGCGGCAGGCGCGGGCTCTGGTGGCGGCCCGGCGCGCATGTGCACCCTCAGCACCGACATCGACTCGTGCGACAGCTGCATCCGGATGTTCTGCAACAACCCATGCATCAAGTGCGAGGACAACGCCTCGTGCGTCTCGATCCTCGGCTGCATCAAGTCGAGCTGCATCTCGCAGGGTGCGGTCGATGGCCAATGCGCGTCGAATTGCATCCAGGCTGAGCCCAACGGGTCGACGGATTTCAATGCCGTTGCCGGCCCGGGCGGGTGTGCCAACGGGTTCTGCGCCGGGTTCTGCAGCATATTCTGATGCGGGAAGCAGTCGCGACGGCGTCTGTCGTCGTTGGGGCGGCGGTAGTGCTCTGGGCCGTCTCGAATCAGGCTTGGACGAGCGCCAAAAAGGACCTCGGTTACGCGGGAATGCACGCGCTGTCCGCTCCGTGGGCACCGCCTCCGGCTGACGAAACCGCGGCGTGGTACGCGAGCCCGACGGTGGAGCCACCGCCGGAGGACGCGACCCGGCAGCAGTTGCTCGGCTGGCTCGAGAAACACTACCCCGCGCTGACCATCGGGCTCTTCGACGAATCCACGGTCAAGCAGGATCGTGAGATCGATCTCGGGGGTTGGCCCCCGCGTCGGCTTTACGTCGACCCGGGCAAAGGGCTAGTGATGCGAAATCCGTGACTCGTGTACGTCGGGCGCTGCCCTGGGTGCTCGCCGCCACCGCATCTTTGACCCAGGGGTTGGGGGCGATGACCGCCGGGCACTTCATGTGGCTGAGCGCCGTCGTCTGGGGGTTGATGCTGATGCTCTCCACACCGGAGGGGACGCCCCTGCGACGGGCAGTGTTTCGCGCCGCGTTGCTCAGCGGCTTTGCCGGCGTGCTTGCGGGCGTGCAGCAGTGGGGCGTCGCGTACTACGCGCCGTCGGTCTACTACGTCGTCATCGGCTACCACACTCTGGTGTGGAGCGCGTTCGGCGCCCTGGCCATGCCGCTCTTGTTGCGCGGCGGCGTCGTCGCGACGCTCTCAGTGGGTGCGCTATGGGCGCTGATTGAGAATCTTCGCTCTCTCGGTACGTTTGCTTACCCATTCTTTTTCGGGGGCATGCTCGCCGACGAGCTGCCTGTCGCGCAGGTAGCGAGCGTCGTCGGCTCGACGGGGCTTTCTGGTTTGGTTTTCTGGGTCGGATTTTGCGTGGCCGGTCCCCTTGCTGCTCTGTGGGGCGAACGTCGATGGGCTCGTGCAATCCAGTGGGCGCCGGGACTGGCCATTTGCGGGCTGGCGACGTTCGGCGGGTGGATGCGGGTGAAGAATGCGCCGGAAGCCTCGGCATCGGTGAAGGTCAGCGCGCTCCAGGGGTCCATCCCTCCGTGGTTGTATACGCTGGCGTCGGGGCCCGGCCCGTTCAAGCGCCTCATCGAGGAGCACTACGGATTTCTCTACCGGGAGGCGCTGGCGCAGAAGCCCGCGCCGGACATCGTGCTGTTTCCCGAAACGACGTTCAACTGGAACGTCGAGCCAACGACGGCGGGGGTGAGGCGCATCACGACGCTCGGAGCGACGAAGATCCCCGAGCACACGTCGCTGCTCGTCGGCGCGAGCTTCAGCAAGCGGTCTGGGCTCGGCTCTCGCAACGGGGTCGGCGTAGTCACTCCCGACCCGCTCGGTCGACCGAACCTGCGCGGGCTGATCGTCAAGCGGCAACTCGTGCCGTTCATCGAAGTCGGCCATCAACCCGCGCAGCGCTGGGCCCTGGCGCAAGTGGGCGAGGTTCGACTCGGTGTGATGGTCTGTTACGAGTCGATGCACCCGCAAGCGGGGCTCTTTGCGGCGCGAAGCAAGGCCAAGCTGTTGACCATCGTGTCCGACGACGGGGGCATGCGTTGGGCGCCGATCGCGTGGACCCACTCTCAGCAGGGGCGGATGCGCGCGATCGAGGTGGGCTTACCCCTGGTGCGGGCCGGGCAGGTGGGGCTGAGCTACGCCACCGACGCCTACGGTCGCGTGCTCGGGCAGCTCGACTGGTGGGAGGTGGGACAGCTCACGGCCGACGTGCCGCTGCACGACGTCCCGACGATCTACCGGCGCGTGGGTTTGTGGTGGTCGTTCGTCTGGGCGGCGCTGGCGTTCGGCCCGCTCGTGTTTCGGCGCGTCCGGTGGCGGTCTCAGCCGAGCCCGAGGCGTTCGAGGTCGTCCTCTTCGAGTCCGAAATAGTGACCCACCTCATGCAGCACCGTCACCTCGACTTCGCGCCGAAGCTCCTCTTCGTCCCGAGTCTCCGCGAGCAGATTGTCGGTGAAGATGACGATTCTCGTGAGCGCCGCGGTGTTGTCGTCGAAGGCCCGCGGGCCCTCGAACACGCCGAGAGCGCGCGGATCGAAGCCCTCTTCTACCAACGCTACCGACGGCCGGGGTTCGAGAAAAACGGGCACGTTCCGAAGCGGCTCACGAAAGCGTTTCGGCAGGCTCTCGATCACCCGCACCGTGATGTCCCGCATCAGGTCGAGTAGCGCCGGGTCGATCGGGCCTGCCGCGTCGTCGTTTCTAGCGTCCAGCTGCCGGACCAGCAGAAACTGGTCTCGAACTCGTTTTTCGTCCCCGAGCGCGCTGTACGCCAAGGCGAGAAGATGCCGCACGTCCGCGTCGTCTGGATCGAGCTCGACCGCCTGCTCGAGGAGGTCACGAGCGTGCGTCTCGTTGCCGGCGTCGAGGGCGTCGGCGCCTTGCTCGAGTAGCTCGTCGGTACGCGGGGTCACCAGGGAGACGATACCCGGGCGCGCTCACTTCGTCTCGTTCCGAGCACGCCGACCCCGGTCGAGCCGCCACCAAGTCACCGTTCCCCCGAGCATCGCGCCGAGCAGGATGGGGATCGGCCCATCGAGCGAAAGCAACGGGGCCACGGCGCCTCCGAGAACGGCGACGGCTGCGATCGGCAAAACACAGCACACGATCAGGCTGCCGAGAACGCCGGCTCCGGCGGCTTTGGCGAGCCTGCCGCGGTGTGTGACCGGCGATGGCGTCTTTCCCAGCGATGCAAAGATCGCTGCGTCAGGGTCGACCCCACGGATTTCGAGTCGTGCCCGCTCCGGTGACGCGCTCGGCACACGTTCGATGTCGATGCTAGTACAGCACTCGCTCTCGAGCTGAACGAGTCGATTGAGCTTCTCTTCGATACCCGGCGCGAGACTGAGCTCGAAGGCGAGTCCGTGCTCGAGCCGCTCGGTGGCGATCGCGTGGGGCAGGATCTCGCTTCTGATCCATTCGATGCGACCCTCGAGTCGATCGGGGGGCAGCGCGCAGATCGCGGCGGGATCACAGGACACGGGTTTATCGTTGGCGGACTCGACGCGAGTTGGCGATGTCATGGCATCAGCCTGCGACTTCGAGTGCACTTCAAGTCAAGGGCTCTTCGTTGCCGGCCGCTTTTTCCGGGAGCCCTCAGGTGCTCGAGCAACGCCAACCGAACTGACGGTGCTTCTCGCTCAGGGGCAGGCGAGGCGCCAGGCGTCGAGATCGAAGGTCTTCACGAGTGTCGAGAAGCCCGACGTCGTCGAATCACCGCACACTTGGTTGATCTTGCTCGACCCTTGCGACTGTGAATTGACGTACTCCACGTGGAAAACGGCTTTGCCGGCCTGGATGAACGGCGCCGTGGTCGAGCATTCGTTGAACTCGAGGCACTCTTCGTTGAGGGCCCAGTCGAACTCGGACACCAGTTGGGGGACCAGGTCCACGGCGTTTTTCAGTCCGACCGAGAGGCCGCGGGCATGGGCCTCGGACGCCAGAAAACGATTGTAATCGAGCTGGTCGGCCTCGGTGAGAGGGAACCCGGTGTTGTTGGTGTAGCCGTCGACGTTGTCGGGCTCGACGCCGTCGCAGCCCTTGGTGGCGGCGAGATCGAGCCGGGAGCGCATGACTTGCCGAACTTCGGAAGTGCGAGTGTCCAGCCACCGCTCCCCGTCCCAGCCGTCGAGCGGGTTGCCCGCGGAGCTGGTGAGCTGGCTCGCATCCGGGCGCCACTCCTCTCGGCTGCCCGCCGAGAAGTAGCAGATCACGATGCGGCCCTGGCTCTGGAGGCTGGAGATTGTCGACTGGGGCACGTCGAAGAGATCGATGTCGTACATGTCGACGTCGAGGCTGGTGTCGATGGTCTCGGTGAGTTGCCACTGCCAAGTCGTGCCGGGTGCCGGTGACCAGAAGGTGGCTGAGCCGCCGGTTCCGCCGCCGCCGCCCGTTCCGCCCGTGCCAGGGGAGCCGCCGCTCGCTCCCGTGCCACCTGCGCCTGCGGCAGCGCCCGTTCCGCCGGCTCCGCTCGTGGCCGCCGAGCCACCGCCCCCGCCGGTTCCGGCCGTTCCGCCCGTGCTTGCGCCCCCGGCTCCCGAGGTCGCCCCCGTACCGCCAGCGCCGCTGACTGGCGAGCAACACATTGCCGAACACGCGCCGGATCCCGGAGGCCCTTGCGGGCACGTCAGCCCCATCACGAGCGTCGAGCCGGAGTCGCAACCGCAGTCGCAAACGTTGCCGGCCGGCGTGCAAGTGTCGGCCGTTCCGCCTCCGCCACTCCCGCCTCCGCCACTGCCGCCTCCGACGCCGCCGCCTCCGACGCCTCCAGCGCCCGCGTCGTCACTGGTGCCGCCGCTGCACCCGGCCAGGGTCAGGACGAAAGACAACGATGCCGAAGCGATCGACCAAGCGCGCGCCATTTTTCCCATCGAAGAATTCTAAGGGGTTTCACGGGCTGGGACTACCGGTGGCCCGGGGCGAAACGGTCGAATTCAGAAGCTTTCAGGAATCGAAACCGCGTGCTTTCTTGGCTGCTAGAATCGCCCGGGGGGAGCGGAAGCGTCGTGCATCGACGAAGCATCTTGAAGCTCGGTGGGCTCGCGGCTGCGGCGGGCGCTTTCGGTTGTGACGAACCGAAGGCCGAGGCTCGGCCGCCGCGACCGCGTTCGTCTGCGCGAGCGGAGATTGTCGTCGTCGGCGCCGGTGTGGCCGGGCTTGCGGCGGCTAGGACGCTCGTTGATGCGGGCAAACACGTCACCGTGCTCGAAGGGCGGGACCGCATCGGGGGGAGGATCTGGACCGATCGATCTTTGGGTACGCCTTTCGACTTGGGCGCGTCGTGGATTCACGGCGTCGACGACAATCCGATCACCAAGCTGGCCAAGAAGATTGGCGCTCGCACCAAGAAAAGCAGCTACGACAATCTGCACCTCTGGGACCACGACGGCGCTCGTCTGAAGGACTCGGCGATCGAAAGCATTGCCGCCGGGTGGGAAGAAGTCGCCGAGGGTGTCGCCGCGCTCGCACCGGGTGGCCGCGACATTTCCATGCAAACCGGCGTGCAACGCGCCATCGCCGGAGAAAAACTGTCCATCGCGGAGAAACGCCAGCTCAGCTGGGTGACGGCGACTCTCGAAATCGCGGCCGCGGAGGACTTTTCCAAGCTCTCGCTGGCGCAGAATGATGACGACGGCGAGCTTGGCGGCGGGGATCGAATTTTCCCCGAGGGCTACGACGCGATCCCGTCGGTCCTCGCTAGCGGACTCGACGTGCGTCTCGGGCACCGGGTGGATCGCATCGAACACGGCGCCGACGGCGCCCAAGTCGTTTCGAGCAAGGGAACGTTCCAAGCCGAGCGGGTGATCGTGACGGTGCCGCTCGGGGTACTCAAGCAGAAGAAGATCGTGTTCTCTCCAGCGCTGCCCCCGCGAACCGAAAAGGCGCTGACCCACTTGTCGATGGGCGTGCTGAACAAGGTTGTGCTCGTATTCCCGAAGACGTTCTGGCCGACGGATAGAGACTTCCTCGGCTACATGTCCAAGACCCACGGCGAGTTTGCCGTGTTCATGAACGCGCGGGCTTTTTCGGATGCGCACGCCCTCGTGGCGTTTACCGGCGGTGACACCGCTCGATCGATCGAGAAAATTTCATCGAAGGACGTTGCGGCTGGCGCCATCGGCGTGCTGACAAGAATGTTTGGAACTGCCGTGCCCCCACTCACGGCGCACCTCGTGGCTCGATGGTCGTCGGATCCTTTTGCGTTCGGATCGTATTCCCACGTGCCCGTCGGCGGCAGCAGTCAGGCCTATCGGGATCTCGCCGAGCCCGCGAGCTCGCGATTGTTTTTCGCCGGCGAAGCCACGAGCCACGAATTTCGCGGCACGGTGCACGGGGCTTACTTGTCGGGCGTGCGTGAAGCCGAGCGGCACATTCCCTGAACGTCAGACGCGCTCGAGCTCTTTCAGGCCATCTTCCAAAAAGTCGATGAAGCGCTGAACCCGCGGGACCGATCGGCGACACGCGGTGATGCCGAAGTCGAGGCTGCCCGCGTAGCTGGACACCGTAAAGTTGAGCGCGCTCCCGTGAAAAACGATCGACACGGGGTAGAGCCCCTCGAGGCGCGCCCCGTTCCAATACATCGGCTTCTTCGGACCGGGAACGTTGGAGATGACGACGTTGAACGCCGGGAGGCGGTCGGCCACGCCGAGCAGGGTGGGGGCGAACATGGGCCCTCCCATGAGCATCGTGTACTGGAGCACCTCGCGATAGGTGAGCTCGCTGACGAGCGCTTTGCCGTCGTTGACCGACGCGCGGATGGTTTCGATGCGGCGAATCGGATCGGCGATGTGGGTGCCGAGATTGACCAGAATCGCGCTGACGGCGTTGCCGTAGTCGTCACCATCGCTCGGCCGGATGGAAACTGGTGCCATCGCAGTGAGCGGCTGGTCGGGCACGCCGTCGCCGTAGTCTTGCAGGTACCGCCGAAGTGCGCTCGAACACATGGCGAGCACGATGTCGTTGACGGTGGCGTCGAGTTTCTTTCGCGCCTGGTCGATGCGCTCCATCGAATAGGACTGCGCAACGAATCGTCGGGCCCCCGTGATTCTCGTATTGAACGACGAGCGTGGCGACTGAAACGGCAGCGCCATGCGTTCGTCCGCGGGGCGGCGCAGGGAGCTGACCGCGTGGGTGAGGGCACGTACGGCCCCCGGGATCGAGCCGAGCTGCGACTGCACCGCTTCCGCGGCGATCGCGAGGGTCATCTTGCTCGGCTCCGGGCGAGGCGGGCGCCTCTTGTTCATCCCGGCCGACCAAATGACCGGCAGCCCCCGTTCGTCCGGGTCTTCGCTGAGCGACGCTTGCAGCATGCGCATGCCGGCCATGCCGTCGATCATCGCGTGGTGCATTTTCGTGTACATCGCGAATTGCCCGGACTCGAGCCCCTCGATGAGATGAAACTCCCAGAGCGGACGCGTGCGATCGAGCAACGAGCCATGCAGCCGAGACACGAGCGCGAAAAGCTCCCGGTACCTGCCTGGACGTGGAAGCGCGGAGTGGCGCACGTGGTACTCCACGTCGAAGGCCGGGTCCTTTTCCCAGTGCGGGTAGCCGGCGCGGGACGCGGGATGAACGAGCTTCTGGTCGAAGGGCCGACGGAATTCCGTTTCAGAGATGCAATCACGGTAGATGTCGGCGAGGTTGTCGATGCCCGTCCCTGCCGGCGGTCGGAGCAACACCAGGCCACCGACGTGCATGGGCGTCTGCCGGGTTTCGCCGGTCAAGAAGCCGTTATCGATGGGGCTCAGAGCTTTCATGCTTCTCGTCGGGGTGAGTTCTATTCGGTCGTCGGGGCGGCGCGCATCGCCACCGAGTTGCTTTTGGTCGACAGCGGGTGAGCTTTGGAAAATTCGAGCACCCCGTCGGCGATCTTGGCGTGGCGCACCAAGAATCGGTCGAGGAAGTAGTTTTGATAGAGCTTCCACGGCCAACTCTTGCCTTGCTTGGGAAACCTGCCGATTCCTCGCTGGACGTAGCCCGAGGTGAAGTCGAGCAGCGTCTCCTCCTCCACGGCGGGGTCTCGGTGGGCCACGGCGATGTCGGCTCCGTGGTCATCCATGTGGTTGAGCAGTCGGCATACGTACTCGCACGTGAGATCGCACTTCAGCGTCCAGGACGCATTGGTGTAGCCCATCGAGAGCGCGAAGTTCGGCACGTCGCTGAGCATCATGCCCTTGTAGAACATCGTCTGGGACAGCTCGACCGGCCGCCCATCGACTTCGAGGCTGGCGCCCCCGGCGAACTGCATCTCGAGTCCTGTGGCGGTCACGATGACATCGGCTTCGAGCTCTTCTCCCGAGCGAAGCTTGATCCCCGTTTCAGTGAACGTGTCCACGTGATCGGTGACCACGGATGCCCGGCCGGACTTGATCGTCTTGAAGAGATCGCCGTCCGGCACGAGACAGACCCGCTGATCCCAGGGGTTGTATCGCGGGGTGAAGTGCTTATCGACGTCGAAGTCTTCGCCGAGTGCGTTGCGTACGCCCTGAAGAATCCATTCTTTGACTTTTTCCGGCCGCCGCCGAGACATCTGAAAAAAGAACGCGCCGAACAGAACGTTTTTCCAGCGCGTGATGCCGTACGCCACCTTCGGGGGGAGGCGCTCGCGTAGCCAGTTGGCCGCCTTGTCCTCGGCGGGCAGGGACACGATGTAGGTCGGCGATCGCTGGAGCATCGTGACGTGCTCGGCCAACTTGGCCATTTCGGGTACGAGGGTGACTGCGGTCGCTCCGCTGCCAATGATGACGACGCGCTTGCCCTCGTAGTCGATGTCACCCGTTTGGGGGTGAACCACCGACCCCCGGAACCGGTCGACGCCCTCGAAGTCCGGCACGTAGCCCGCTTCGTACCGGTAGTAACCACCGCACATGAAGAGGAACTTGCTCTTGAGGTGCACGAGCTCGCCGCTCGACTTTTGCACCTCGAGCGTCCACTCGGCTCGTTTGCTCGACCAGGACGCCCCCACCACGCGGTGGCCGAAGCGGATGTGGCGATCGATACCGCCTTCTTCGGCGGTGTCCGCGATGTACTTCAGGATCGACGGTCCATCCGCGATTGCCTTCGCGTTCGTCCATGGCCGGAACGAGTAGCCGAGCGTGTACATGTCGGAGTCGGACCGAATGCCCGGATACTGGAACAAGTCCCAGGTGCCGCCGAGGCGCTCGCGCCCTTCGAGGATCGCGTAGGACTTGCCGGGACAGGACGTTTGAAGGTGGTGGGCCGCGCCGATCCCCGATAGGCCGGCACCCACGATGATCACGTCAAATGTGACGCGGGCGTCCGAAGACCCTGTGGAAGACATTTCGACAGTCACCGACTCACGTTATCCCGGCCGCGGGCCCGCGCCAAAGGACTTCGATGCCGTGATAAACTCCTGGTGTGATGAAAAAGACTTGGCTTGCATGCGCGCAGTTGGCTCCCACCCTGGTCGCGGCCAGCGTCGCCGGGGGATGCGGCAGCAGCGATGGGTTTTCGAACGATCAAACCGCGTCCGGCGGGGCCAGCGGCGCCTCCGGTAGCGGCGGCAGCCAGGCTACGGGCGGATCCACCGCCACGGGGGGCTCTCCAGGCACCGGCGGCGGCGGGATGGCAGGCAGTCCGGGCACCGGCGGCGGAGCCGGCGCGCCAGCAACTGGCGGCGCGCCAGCAACCGGCGGCGCGCCCGGAACTGGTGGTGCCTCGGGGGCGGCCGGAAGCGCCGGCGCTGGGGCGATGGGTGGCGGCGGCGTCGGAGGCGTCGATCCCGGTGCCCCGCTGCCGCACGGAGATCCTCTTCCGAGCGCTCCGGATGGCGATTGGACTTACGTGGAGATCGCGGGATCGAAGTGTCGCGACGGATCACCGGCGGGTGTTTCGGTTCGTCATGGCTCGTCGCCGAACCTGATGATCTACATGGACGGTGGCAACGCCTGTTTCAACACTACTTCCTGCCTCGTCAACGACTCGGCGGTCGGGACGCGCGACGACAACGTCGGCATTCACGACATCGCCAACCCGGCGAACCCCGTGCGCGACTGGACCCACGTCTTCGTGCCGTATTGCACCGGCGACGTGACTGCGGGTGGAAAGGTGGACGCGGTACATCCCATGGTCGAGGGTGGCGCCGTTCAGCAGTTCGTCGGCTACACGAACATGGGGATTTTTCTCTCGCGCATCGTGCCCAGCTTCCCCAACGTTCAGAAGGTGCTCATCACGGGCAGTAGCGCCGGGGCGTTTGGCGCCGCATACAACTACGACCGAACGGCGCGCGCGTTTCCTGGCTCGGTCGACGTGATTCTCATCTCCGACGCGGGATTGCCGATGGCGGACCAGTTTCTCGCGCCGTGTCTGCAGCAACATTGGCGAGACGTCTGGGGAATGACCGAAACGATGCCGGTCGATTGTGTCGATTGCAGCCCGCCAAACGGCGGCGGCGTCATCAACTACGTGAAGTACCTCAACGACAAGTATCCGACCGCTACCCTAGGCCTCGTGACCGCCGAGCAGGACAACTTCATGCGCCTGTTTTGGGGCTACGGCACCAGCAACTGCGCGAACATCAACTCGCTCTTTCCGCCGGGCTACCCCGGCGGCATGTACCGCGACGGCGTCTACGACCTTCGGGACAACTGGGCTACGGGACCGCAGTGGGGGACGTTCCTCTTCCCGAACGACATTCACACCTTCCTCGACAAGAACAGCTTCTACACCGACAGCGTTAACGGCGTGATGCTCACGGATTGGGTCACCGACATGATCAACGGAAACCCGAGCCACGTGAGCCAGTAGACTCTTTTTCATGGACGCGGTGCGCGGTCAGTACGAAGCGTACCCGTACCCCACTCGGGATCCGTCCGACGAGCGGCGACGCCTGCTATTTGGCTTTCTCGATCTGCTGCCACTCCTCAACCACAACTGCTTTGGCGGTCGACGCGACTTTCGTGAGCCGTTTCGGGTGTTGGTTGCCGGCGGCGGTACCGGGGACAGCACGATCTTTCTGGCGGAGCAGCTAGCGGGTACGGACGCGGAGGTCGTGCATTTGGACCTGAGCGGAGCGTCCATCGCGATCGCCAAGGAGCGGGCGCGCGTCCGCGGGCTCGACCGGATCCGGTGGGTCAATCGGTCATTGCTCGATCTCGGCGAGCTCGGTTTCGGGAAGTTCGACTACATCAATTGCGGCGGGGTGCTGCACCACCTCGATGACCCTGGTGCGGGGCTCGCGTCGCTGGTTGGATCGCTGGCCGACGACGGCGCCATGGGGCTGATGCTCTACGGCGCCCACGGCCGCACCGCGATCACACAAGTGCGCGACTTGCTCGGGCTCGTCGACGGCGAGTCGACCGATCTCGCGGCGCGGATAGAAACGGCGAAGGCCGTCCTGCAGACCCTGCCGGACACGAATTGGTTCTCGCTCACGCCAGGCCTCGTCAATGACGGCACTCACGACGACGCGGGCATCGTCGACATGTTTCTCCACGCGCGGGAGCGCACCTATACCGTGCCGGAGGTGTACGAGCTCGTCGCGGACGCCGGCCTCGAACTCGTAGCGTTCACCGAGGATCGCCACCTCTACTCGCCAGAGCTCTACTTCCGCAATCGCGACCAGCGCGATCGCGACCTGGCGCGGCGGGTGGCCTCGCAGCCACTCGCTGTTCGTCAAGCGATCGGAGAGCTGCTGACTTCACAAGCGCTGAAGCACACTTTCCATTGTTCGCGTCGTAGAGGCTGTACCGCTAAGCTGGACGACGAGAGCATGGTGCCGTTTCTCTGGTCGAAAAAGACTCACCTCGAAGCGAGCGCCGAGCTGTCGACGGAGGGTCGCACCGCGTTCGGATCCGAGCAGGCCAAGCTGCACATCGGGCGAACGGACTTCAACGCCAGCATCTTCGAGCTCATGGATGGGCGACGCACGGTGCGCGAGATCCTAGACGGTGTGCTCGAAAAGACGGGCGCCGGCGCGGACCGGCGACCGGAAGTTTTCGCGCAACTATCGAAGATTCAATCGTTGCTCGCCTACTCGAACGAGATGCTGCTTCGCCACGAGTCGTTGCCGCTTTTTCCTACGGGCAGCGAGCTGCAAGCGCGTGCCGAAACGAGGATGGGGCGTTCGTAGAGGTCCGTCTCAAAAACTAACGGCACGTGGCCAAGAGTTGCTTCTGCGACGGTGGGCAGGTGTCCGTCCGAAAGCTGTCCGAGACGTCGTCACAGTTGCAGATGAACGGGGCCGAGTTGGCGACGAAGCACGTGGCGCTCGTGCCCAAGCACTCGAAGTCGCATCCATGAGGATGGCCGGTGCTTTCCCCGATCGTGCAGGTGTCGCCGCCGCCCGCGTCGGCTCGCTCGGCGCCTTCGTCGACTCTCTCGTCGCTCGTGGCTCCACCGCAGCCCGCGAGCAGCAAGGAGATGAGGAGCGGCAGTACCAACATTTCGGCTCGCCTCAACCGTAGGACACTTCTGGATAGAGCAACGCCAGCGACGCGAAAAAAACCGGCGTGAAAATCTCGTCGAAGAGCTGCCACGCGATGAGGATGCCGATCATTCCGAGCATGGGTTGCTCGATGAACCGGCTCCACCTTTCCCCCGCCGAGCGACTCAGCAAGAGCGGGAGCGCGCCGCTACCGTCGAGTGGGGGAACGGGGAACATGTTGAACACGAAGAGAAGCAGGTTGAGAGAGAAGAACGCCCCGAGCAAGAAGCCTGCGGAGTTCCAGGCCGACGACACATCGGACGCCGTGATCTTCCCGAAGTTGATGGCCTCGGGTGGATGGAAGATGTCGAGGGACATCCCGAGGCGAATCAAGAGGGCGGCGACGATGACGAGGGCGATGTTCGCGGCCGGACCGGCCAGCGACATCCACGCGGCGCGATTCGGATGCTCGCGAGCCCACTCGCGGTCGTAGGGTGCGCTGGCGTAGCCGATCGGCCATCCGGACAGGACCACGGTGAGGATCGGAAGCACGACCATGCCGAAAGGCTCCCGTTTGATGTGAGGTATCGGGTCGACCGAAACCTGCCCACCCTCGTAGGCCGTCAGATCGCCTCCTCGCTTGGCGGCCCAGGCGTGCGCTGCTTCGTGCAAGGTCGTGGAGACCAAGAACACGAAGTAGAAGACGAAGCCTGTCGCGGGGTCGTTCATGGCGGCGGTACGCCACCATAGATAGTCGAAATTCGACCATTTGGCGGGGTTACTGATCAACTCCACCCCCATCGATACCCCCATCGATCGACCCACGGTGATTCTTGCCCTCCGACCCCCCCCGCCGGCGAACCCAGCTACAATCTTCCGCCGATGCTTTTCACTCGTGCCCCGCGTCCCGCGCTCCGGCCGTTTGTCAGTCGACTCTGGGCGTCATCCATCGATCTACGACAGGAACCGAGCGGTTCGAGGGAGAGCGGTTCGAGGGAGAGAGTCCTGCCCACCGGCAACTCGCACTTGGCGATTCGTCTCGAGGGTCCGGCGCTCAAGATCTATCGCGACGGCGACGACACCGTAGGGCGCAGCTTCGACCGCGCGATCGTTGGTGGGCCGAGGACCCACGCTTACCTCCGGGACGTTTCGGCGCCGGTGGCGTCGGTCGGTGCGCAGCTCGAATCAGGTGCCGCGGCGATCCTGTTCGGGGTTCCGGTGGATGAGCTCGCCGGCTCCCACACCAGCGTCGATGCCTTGTGGGGCGCGCAGACGAGGGAGCTCGTCGACGAGCTTCGCGACACGGGCGATCCCGCTCAGCGGCTGGACGTGCTCGAACGATTTCTCGGCCAAAGGTTGCCACGTGTGCGCGGCGTCCATCCGGCTGTGGCGTACGCGCTCGAGCGGTTCAGCGGCGCCGTCCCCATCCGCGACGTGGTGGACGAGACCGGGCTGAGCCACCGGCGGTTCGTCACCTTGTTCAGTCGGCAGATCGGCCTGACGCCGAAGCGGTTCTGCCGCGTACGACGGTTTCAGCAGGCACTCGTGCATTTGGCGCGGGGCGATGCCCCAACGGCTCGTGTCGCCGTCGATTCCGGCTACTTCGATCAGCCTCATTTCAATCGCGAATTTCGCGAGATGGCGGGCATTTCTCCCGGGGCATACCGAGCCATCGGGCCGAGCTCGCCGAACCACGTTCCCGTGGCGCTCGTGCGAGGCTGAGGGTTCAATTTCGTCCAAGACGCCGCCCCGTATGGTGCGCCAGAATATGCCCACCATGAAGATTCACGAATTGTTCGCCTATCTGAGAGTCGACGACGCGGGCCGGGCGCTCGACTTTTACATTCGAGCCTTCGGCGTCACCGAAAAGTTTCGCCTCGTCGAGCCGAGCGGCCGCATCGGGCACGCCGAGCTCGACTTCGGGTGCGGGACGCTCATGCTTTCCGACGAGTTTCCGGAGTACGGCGTCCGCGGGCCCAAAACCATCGGAGGAACCAGCGTGACGCTGCACCTCCACGTGGAGGATGCCGACAAGACGATTGCCAGCGCCGTGGCGGCAGGGGCGGAGGTCGTTCGTCCTGCCGCCGACCAGTTCTACGGCGAACGGTCCGGCACAGTACGCGACCCGTTCGGCCACGAATGGAACATCGGAAGCTCGATCGAAGAGGTCACGCCGGAGGAAATGCAGCGGCGGTACACCGAGATGATGAAGGGCACCTGAACGGTCGAGGCAGCGCGGGTCTGTGCGTAGGCGCGCTCAAGCGGCGTGGGCGGCTCGTGCGATCTCGGTGAACGTCGGCGGGACGCGGGGGGAAGCCTGACGAGAATCACGCCCGGGGCGCCCGCCTCCATCCAACCGAGGGCACTTGACAGCTGAAATCCCAGTGCCAATATACTGAGCATGCTCAAAATTGAGCAAGCTCAAGAAGGCCTCCGGGAGCGGAACAAGCGGGAGAAGATTGACAGAATCGTCCGCGCTGGGCGCGCGCTTTTCAAGAAGCAGGGCTACTCCGCGACGACGACTCGTCAGATCGCGAAGCGGGCTTCGGTCGGGGTGGGCACGGTGTTCGTGTACTTCCCCGAGAAGATCGATCTGCTCTGCCACATTTTTCACGAGGACATCAACGCGGTTCGGGTCGAGGCGGTCGCCAGCGTGCCCGAGCACGCCCCGCTCGTGGACCAGCTCATGCACGCCTTCACGCCGTTCTACGACTACTACGCGGAGGACCCCGATCTCGCGCGCGTGTTCGTGAAGGAGCTCCTGTTTCTGGACCGCGAGAACCGCGAGCGCATGAGTGACATGACGGTGGGTTTCCTCGGTGAGGTGTCGTCGGTCATCGAAGCTGCGAAGGGGCGTGGAGAAGTGGCCGAGGACGTCGCCGCGTTCCCGGCGGCGTATCAGCTTTTTGGCACCTACGCGTTCTGCTTGATGTCGTGGCTCGGCGGGGGGCTCGACACTCGGGAGGTGGCCGTCGCGACGCTTCGGCACTCGCTCGAGACGCTAATTCGGGGAATTGGAGCGAAGAATGGAGAGCAAATATGACTGAGCCATTGCAACGACTCGCCCGGGGTTTTCGAAAGCGCACGCTGGTGACGGCAAAGCTCGCGTCGAAGGTCGGGGTCAGCTACCTCAAGAAATCCGTCGGCCTCAACGGAGCACCGGTCGTCGACGAGCAGAAGGCCGTGGCGGCCGCCAGTCAGCTCGTCGAGCAAATGAGCACGCTCAAGGGGCTCGTGATGAAGTTCGGCCAGATGGCGAGCTACATGCCCGGTGCCTTGCCGCCGCAGGCCCAGCGGGTGCTCACGCAGCTTCAAGCCAACAGCACGGCGATGGCGTTCGATCGGGTGGCGGAAGTCGTCCAGTCGGAGCTTGGCTCGTCCCCGCACGAGGCGTTCGACGGGTTCGAAGAAGAGCCGTTCGCCGCCGCGTCGATAGGCCAAGTCCATCGGGCTCGCCTCGACGGCCGCAAGGTCGCGGTGAAGGTTCAGTACCCGGAGATCGAGGAGTTGCTCGGAAGCGATCTCGAGACGATGCGTTTTCTGACGCGGATGTCGACGATGGGCACGCCGGTGGATGGTGGGGCAGTGGCCGACGAGCTTCGGGAGCGCACTCTGGCGGAGTGCGACTACGTGGCCGAGGCGAAGAACCAGACATTTTTCAGGAACCTGTTTGCCGATGACCCGCGAGCGCACGTTCCCGAGGTCGTCGAGTCACACAGCTCGAGGCGAGTCCTCACGTCGGAGCTGGTCGAGGCGACGAGCTTCTACCCGTTCTGCGAATCTGCGCAGCAGACTCACAAGGATTCGGCGGGTGAAACGATCTTCGGGACGTGCTTCAATTCCTTGTTCGGTCGATGCGTCTACAACGCGGATCCGCATCCGGGGAACTATCTGTTCGGTGACGGCGGGCGCGTGACGTTTCTCGACTACGGTTGCGTGCGTCACTTCGATCCGAAGATGATCGATGGGTGGAAACGCCTGGCGCTGGCGGTGGTGTTGGGGAACGAGCCGGGATTTCGAGAAGGCTTCACCGAGCTCGGGTTGATCGCGAAGGAGAAGGGGTTCGACTGGGACTACCAATGGTCGGTGATGAAGTACCTCTATCGGCCGTTCACGCAGAAGGAGCCCTTCCAGTACACGCACGAGTACGTGAAGGAGAGCTACGATCTGATGATCTTCGACAACCCCAACAAGATGAAGATCGGCATGCCACCGGAATGGCTGTTCTTGAACCGCTTGCAGTGGGGCATGAATTCAGTACTCGCTCACCTCGGAGCGACCGGCGCGTGGCCAGACATGTGGCGCGCGGCCATCGAGTCGCCGACCAAACCTGCCCGGCAGTTGCAGTAGACGGCCGCGAGGCGCCCGCCACAAACACGTCGCCGTCCGGCTTCGTGCGGATCGGCGGCGGGCGCCCAGGCCTCACATCGAGTCCCGGGCGCCCTCGTCGTGTGCCGATCAGGGTTGGCAGAGGATGGTGGTCTGGGTCTGAAAGCCCCCCCGAACCGGCATCCGGATTCGATCCGGAGCCGAGCCTTCCCAGCCGCCGCCGACGACGCAGTTGGTCGCGGTCCCGCCGAACTTCACTTCGACCTCACCTGGCGGGATGGCGAAGAATCCGCCCCAACCGAGCATGCCCGTCTCGCTCCCCGGCGTTTCCGGGATCGTCTGGTCGCTGACGAAGTAGGGTGTGCCCCCGCCGCTGACGACCTCGTAGGTCACGCCGGGCAGGGGCGTGTTCGGTGTGTCGGGGCCCGTGTCCGTGGATGCGATGATCGCGGAGACTCCGACGTCTGGGGCCGGATACGGCGTCATCAGGATCATCGCGAACGCGCCGACGAGTGCGTCCGAGCCCATGACGGCGTCGACCGTGACAGCCGAGCCTGCGCTGGTTTCGGCGGTGTTGGGCAAGAGCACGTCGAGGTAACCCGCCTTTACGAGCGTGAGCATGCCTTCCTGGCCGTCGGTCAGCTCCGTAGTCAAGGAATAGGTGCCGTTAGCGGCCGTCGTGACGCAGTCACCGGAGCCGTCCAGGCAGACCTCCACCCCCTCGATGGGAATTGGTGCGGCCGCCGGGTCGGCAGCGAACTCGGTGATGGTCCCGCTGATGGTGGCCGTCTGCGTGCTCGTGCCTCCGCCGCCGGAGCCGCCCGCGCCCGCGCCGGCGCTTCCATCGCTGCTTCCCCCGCTGTCCGAACATCCCAGCGCCAAAATCGCTACTCCAAGCATGCCTAATTTGATGGTCATCTGCTCGTCTCCCTTGTTCGCCACGCATGGTTCGCATGGCGCTTACCAGTGTTCGTGCGCATCGGTCGTGATGCGCACGGATTGAGCCACCGTCCCAAGTACAGGGCCTGTGGGTCGCCGTCCACGTTTCTCGTGGGGACGTCGCCTACCGCGGTGCCCACGGAGTTCGCGAGCACGCACGATTGAACATGACGGCGTTGCCCATTTTCCCTGGTTTTGAGGCCAGGCTAGCCACTCGTGGGTAAAGAGTCGGCGGCGAGAAGATGTGAAGCGGATGGAGCGAAAAAAAGCACCCCGCCACAGGGCGCCCTATTGCCTCGGGTGGTCCATGTAGAACTGCAAGACGGTTTCCCCCCAATTGAAGGGGTTGCTCGCGCCGCACCCGAGGAACTCATCACTGCCGGGGAAGCAGTGCCCGGCAAGCGGCGTCATGCCGAGCGCGAAGTCGGTCTCCCAATCGTGCTGCACGAATTCGAAGACGGTGCCGTCGTCGTTGTCGTAGCGCGTCCACTCGTGCTCGGCGCTCGTTTGCACGACCTCGCTCTGGGCTAGGCCGTAGGCGCTGATCACGGCGTCGCGCTTGGGGGGCGCGCCGGAGAAATTCACCAGGCCGTCGGTCGTGCCGTGAGTGTAAAAAATGTCGACCTCTCGGGGGCTGGCACTGATTTGACAGTCCCCGGCCTGCTGGCCCGCCGCGATTGGCGCGGCCGACGCGATGACGTCGGCGTGCGCACAGATGAAGCGCCAGGTCATGAAGCCGCCCTGAGAGTAGCCGCCGAAGTGAACCCGGCTGTCGTCCACGTGGTAGGCAGCGATGACTCGCTCCATGAACGCGAACACGATGGCGTCGTGCTCCTCGCTCCAGCTCGTCGCAGGGACCATTCCCGGCGCGTTGGGCTGAACGACGATGTAGCCCGCCCCGTTGCCGAGCTGCTGCATGTTCGTATGTAGGTTCTCGAGCTCACCGTTCATGCCGAACCCGTGCACGTCGAAGATGAGCCCGCATGCCTCCTGAAGGCAGACGCCGGGCACCGCGAGGTCGAACTGGATTTCGTCGCAAACGATCTGTTGGAACCCTGGCGTGACATCTTGAATGCAGTCGTCGGGCACCGGTGCCGGAAATGGCTCGGGGGCGGCATCGGCGCTCGACCCGGCGCTACCGCCGGAGCCTCCGTCGGCGCCGGTGCCCTCGTCGGAGCAACCGAGGGCGCCCAGGCCGCAGCCGAGGGCACACAGAGCGACGGCCACTAGAGGAAAGGTATTCGTTCGCATTCCGAGATCGTGGGCTGAGCGCCTCCCTGTTGCAAGCGACGCGGACGTTGCCCCGTTGCACAAAAGGGGGACGACGCTGTATTGGTGGCGCGTGCCCGAAGCCACCACCCAGGGGATCCACATCACGGTCACCCCCGAATACGTTCCGAACCGCTCCAATCCGGCGACCCGGCAGTTCTTCTTCGCCTACAACGTGACCATCGAGAACGAAGGCACCGCGCCGGCGAAGCTCGTGTCCCGTCATTGGATCATCACCGACGGCACCGGCACCGAGGAGCACGTGCGCGGGCCCGGCGTGGTCGGCGAGCAACCCCGACTCGAACCGGGCGAAGGCTTCCGGTACACGAGCTTTTGCCCGTTATCGACGCCGGTCGGTTCGATGGAGGGCACCTACCAGATGGTGCGCGACGACGGTACGGAGTTCGATGCCGTAGTCCCCCAGTTCACGCTGGCGATGCCGCACGCCTTGAACTGACCACTCGTGCGAGCGACGAGCGCTCGTACGGCACCGCTCAGCCGTCGCTGTCCCACTCGACGTGGTGCACCGTGCCGGCCATCACGGGGATCGCGCGTAGCGCGAAGGTTCCAGCGGTTGGGCGAACCCAGACTCGCCTGCGTGTCGCGAACGGAACGCCGTCGAACAACTCGTAGCGGTCGACCTCGTGGGCACCGTGGGCGAAGCGGGACAACACATGAGCGGTGTAGTCGAGGCGCGACAGGCGGCCGTCGGGGGCAAACCAGAAGTCTTGCTCTCGGCAGTGGGTGGGCAAGTCGGCCGGAAAGCGCACACGAACGCGCTCGTGCATCGCTCCGCGCCACGGCAGCGGCTCGAGCGCGGTCGACCGCATGTCGGATTGCGTCAGTAGCCAGGGCGTGAGGGCGTAGTTCCAGATCGCGTACCCGAAAAAAAACACGTGGTGCACGGGTTGCCAGAGTCTGCGAAGCGCGGTTTGACCCTCGGCGTCGTGTGCGACGTCGAGCGAGTGGGTCACGTTGCCGTCGCGGTCGAGCACCGAGGCCTTCCATCCGTCGAGGCGAGCGATGCCGCCTCGGTACGGGGCCATCTCGACGCGCACGCTCTTCGGGTCGATGCGGGTTTTCAGTCGCATCGCCGCGGGCGTGCAACCCTTCGATGCGAGCGCGAGACCGCCGATCGACAGCTCGATGCGAAGCTCGCGCATTCTCGTCCAGGTTTCGGCGCCGCCGTGGGCTTCGACCGCTCGGTCGAGGATCTCTCGGGCGCGTGGATCCGTGTCAGTAGGTGCCGCAGCCATCGAGGAACACGCTCACACGGTTCGCACGCATCGTCACCCGTGCGTCTCGCTGCGCGGCGACTCCGGCACCTCTGCCGCCCAGCCGCTCCGATTTCGTTCGTCACCGCGGCGAATCACCCACTCCGACACGGCGGCTTGCGCGGCCTCCCGACGACTCGTAACGTTTCAGCATGCTTCGATCCACTTGGGCGGGCTTGGCGCTCTTCATCATTGGTTGCGGCGGCAATGTCGACGGTGGCAGCAACGGCACCGGGACCGGCGGCGGATCTGTCGATGGTGGCCCGGGCAGCGGCGGCTCTTCGACCGGCAGCGGCGGCACCGCAGGCGGCGGTGGATCGGCGGGCGGTACCGGTGGCGCATCGACCGGCGGGACGAGCGGCAGTGGCGGGACGAGCGGCAGTGGCGGCACGGGTGGCGGATCGGCGGACTGCGTTCAGGGTGGGCCGTGCGCCGCTGGGACGACTTGTACCGAGCCGGGTTGCTGTCCTTGTTTCTACGAGTGTCGCAACGGCACGTGGGAAATTTCCGCGTGTCCCGACTGCATCGCCCCGGGTTGCCCGGATCAAGTTCCGCAGGATGGCGAAGCTTGCGACTCGTGCTTTCATCAGGTCGGTCTTCCGTGCACCTGGCCGGCGCCGGACGGCAACCAGGTGAGCGCGGTGTGCGATGGCAGCACGTGGTCAGTGACCGTCGGCCCGATGCGCTTTTGCTCGACCGGTGCCGAGTGCCGAATGGGCGAAGTTTGTTTTCATGGTGGAGGCCTGACTCCACCCCCTGGCGGCACCTGCGTTCCGGATCCTTGCGGCGACAATCCGCTCAGCTGCGGCTGCGCCGAAGTGTTGTGCTTCGGCGGACCGTGCGTGAGCGCACGCGACCGCACAGTCACGTGCGCGTGCTTCGCGTGTTGACGGGGCTTCGCGTGCTTCGCTCGCTGATCGAGCGTAGCTAGCAGCGGGGTTCTCTGTTATTGCTGTCTCCGGGGCGTGGAAGGAGACGACGCATGACGAGTACTCGGCGACGGTTACGCGAAATCTTGGTCTGTTCATCCCTAGCCCTGGGCGCGGTGGCCTGTTCCGGAAGCGACTCGGGTGGAAACGCCACCGGCGGCACCGGCGGTGGTCCCGGCATGGCGGGCGCCGCGGGAACTGGCGGCACCGGCGGAACTGGCGGCATGTGCCCGCTGCAATCAGGAATGTGTCCGTCGACTGGCGGCTCCGGCGGGGGTGCTGGAATGGCCACCGGCGGCATGGCCGGCATGACCGCTACCGGCGGGATGGCGGGCATGACCGCTACCGGCGGGATGGGTGGCATGATGGCCACCGGCGGCGCGGGCGGCATGGGTGGCATGAGCGGTAGTGCCGGCATGGGTGGCATGGGCGGCAACGGAAGCGCAGTTCCGTGGTGCGGTCCGAGTCCGGAGTGCACCTTGACGATGCCGTGCACGGACCCGAACGAGGTGTGCAACATCCTCGACTGTCAGTGCGTCGCTGCCGACAGCGACCCGCTCGCGGACTTCATCGACAGCGTTTCCAGCAACTCGCCGACGCTGACGCCCGGTCACATCGACATGCGGCACTTTTTCGCCGCGATCGTCGCGCTCAATGTGGCTCAGATCGCGCAGCTGAACGCCTTCCTCCAGTGCGGCACGTCGTCGGGCAACATGCGCGTCGTTTGCCCGATGAACCCGCAACCGCTCGTCGCCGGCGATCTCGCCGTCGGCATGAGCTACATGGAGCAGCCCATCCCGCAGATGGGCACGCAGCACTCGCTCATCTATTCGTTCATCACGGATTCGGACGGGCTCGTGCCGAACAACTGGGTTTTTGTGCCGCCGTTCGACTGGGACCTCTTCCGGGGCACGGACCTGTGGTTGCAGCTCATCTACAACCACGTTCTGCTTCAGTGGTCGCTCTCGGTGACCCAGGTCAGCAACACGCAGATGACGAGTGACGTGCCCTCGTCAGCCAAAGTGCTGCTCTACGGGGACAAGGTCTACTTCATCCTGAACGGCTCCGAGCTCCCGGCGATGCCGCGGCGTGGCAACTTCTCCTCGTTTGCCCACGTCAACTTCAATCCGGCGAATCGTGGCGCAGACGTTTCCGGCGCCAACCCGGAAACTCTCAACGTGATGTTCTAGTAGAAGAACGGGCCCCGAACCCGGCGCCTCGGCGGCGAGCTCACCGGCTCGCCGTCGCGGCTATCCATCATCGGTGCGAGCCGAATTCGCGGCGTTCAGCGCCTTGCGGGCGCCGGCGTGGTCCGGGGACAGTTCGAGCGCGCGTTCGAGCTGTCGTCGCGCCTCGGGAACGCGCCCCGTCTCGAGCAGAAGCTCGCCGAGCCCCACGTGCGCGTTGACGTATTCCGCCTCGAGCTCGATGGCGCGCCGATAGTGCTTCTCCGCTTCGGCGGAGCTCGACTGGCTCCTGAGCGCCAGCGCGAGATTCGCGTGCGCCGAGGCGTAGTCCGGATCGATGGCGAGGATCTCGCGGTACGCGCCGATGGCTTCGTCCACTCGGCCGCTCCGCCACAGGATGACCGCGAGATTGTTTCGCGGTTTGACGTAGTCCGGACGGAGCCGAACCGCCGTGGTCAAGTGGTGCACCGCCCCGCGCATCTCCCCGCGATTGGCGAGCTCTCGTCCGAGGAGATTGTGCATGCGCGGGCTCTCGGGGGCGACGGCGACGGCGTGGCGAAACAACGTCTCGCTGTCGCGCCAATGCGTGACCTGCGTGAACGACAACACGACGAGCGTGAGCACTGTCGCCCCGCCCACGGCGATCGAAAAAAGGCGCCCGCGCTCGAGCTTCAGCAACTGGTCACCCACGAGCCACACGCCCAAGACGAAAATGCCGACCGCCGGCAGATACATGTAGCGATCCGCCCGCACGTGCGCGCCGAGCTCGAGCAAACCCACCACCGGCAAGAGCGTGACGAGAAAAATACCCCAGCCCGCGACCAGATACTCGCGGCCTCGACGGAAGCGCCACACCAGCCCCGAGACGAGCAAGAGTGACGCGAGCCACACGAGCGTGACACCAACGCCGGGCGTCTCGTCGGGCAGTGGGTAGTGCACCGCGAGATCCAGCGGCCACGAGAGCATGAGCAAGTACTCGCCGTAGTTGGCCACCGACGTCGACAATCGGCCGAGAAGGGGCGTCCCGCGAGCGTTCATCACGCCGATGAGGCTCGCCGAGTACAGCATCAGGCCGACCGCGCCGATGGCGATGAGGAACAGCGGAACTTTCTCGACGACCACGCCGCGCGCTGACCCCCACCCCGCGTCGCCATCGCGTCGCCATCGTCGGAGCGGCCAGTAGTCCAGAAAAAGCAGCACCACCGGCAGCATGATCACCATCGATTTGGTGAGCAGGCCGAGCACGTAAAAGAGCGCGACCCAAGCGAGTCGCGCCGCGCTCGGTCGCTCGGCATGGCGGGCGTAGAGCAAGAGAGCAAGGCCTACGAAGAGCATGCTCAGCACGTCTTTTCGGCTCGCGATCCACGCCACTGGCTCCACGCTCAACGGATGAAGCGCAAAAAGCGCGGCCACCATCGCCGCGCGGGCGGCAGAGCCGGTGGTCCGCGCAAAAAACGCATAGAGAAGGAGTGTATTGGCGGCGTGAATCGCCAAGCTCGTCGCGTGGTGCCCTCCCGCGTCCAGCTCGAACAGCGTGACGTCGAGCATGTGCGAGAGCCACGTCAGCGGGTGGTAGTGCCCGATGTGCGGCTGCCGAAACGCCCACGACGCGGACTCCGCGTCGAGCCCCGACGTGACCTGGCTGTTGGCGAACACGTAGAGGTCGTCGTCGTAGGCGACGAAATCGTAGCCAACCACTCGGAAGTAGACGACCGCCGTCGTCGCGACGAGCAGGACGACCCACGGCACGTGCTCGGAGGGGTCTTCGCTCGGCTCGGCGTGTTCTTCGGTCACGGCTTTGCGGTGGCAGCGCAGCGGCGGCTTCGCGGCGGCGGGGTCCCGTGGTGCGTCGTCGGTCAGGCGGGTCCGGTACGGGGCGGTTGCAGCTGGTTGAGACGCATCGCCCGAGCCAATATACGCCATCGGGTCGGATGCAGTAGGGTCGACGGCGGAGGCGAGTTTTGGTCACCAACATCCCCGTGATTGCCGTCCTGCTCATCGTTCAGGGCATCATGGAAGCGCTGATGGGCGTGCTCTATGTCGCGATGGGCCCGGCGATGTTCGCGTTGCTGAAGTTCGCCCCGCCCCCGAGCTCGTCCGCCGGCGGCGGACCACCGCCCGACGCGGTCTTCGGCATTCTGAGCGCGGTCTACATCGTCATCGGAGTGCTGGTGCTCGTCGCCGGCGGGCTGAAGATATTCGCCGGCGTCAAGAACATGAAGTTCCGCAGCCGCACCCTCGGCATCGTCGCGCTCTCGTCCGGCGCGCTGACGATTCTCAGTTGTTACTGTCTACCCACGGCACTCGCCCTCATGGTGTTCGGACTCGTCGTCTACCTGAACGACGAATCGACACGAGCCTTCCAAATGGGCGAAGAAGGCACACCACCCGACGAGATCAAAGCGGCGTTCCTCAAACGCTGATCTCGGCATGGGTAGGCATGCGCCCCGAAATGCCACCCGGGCCTAGCGCGCAGGGGCGGACGGGCAACGACTGAACACCGCGCGAAGAAGAGCAGACGCCCCACGCCATGCCCGTGCGGCGGCCGCCTCCGGTTCGCCGAGCTCATACCCGTCTCGTCGAGTCCGGTCCAAAGCATGCCCCCGGAAATGTTCGCGATCGCAACATTCTGGGGGGTATGGATGAGTATCCCGGTCGAAATGTTGCGATTGCGAACATTCCGAGGGGCATAGTTCCCACGCGGCTTCGCCCAGCGGGGAGCGTGGGTCGCAGCGCGCACGGTTGCAAACCCCGGCTACTTTGCAGACAGTGGATTTTCGATGGTGAAGCCGGTTGGGCGCTCGGGGGCGGCGGAAGGGCAACGGGACGACTCGAAGCAGGTCGAGCTCGAGCATCTTTATGCGACCGCCCCCGTAGGCATGTGCCTCGTGGACACCAATCTGCGCTACCTCAGAATCAACGAACGCCTCGCGGCCATCAACGGAAACTCCATCGAGGAACACCTTGGGCGAACGCTGCGCGAGGTGATCCCGAACGTGGCGCCGCACATCGAGCCGATCTACCAGCAGGTGCTCGCGACGGGGCAGCCTGTCTTGAACGTCGAGGTCTCGACGGAGGTGCCATCGGATCCCGGCGTCGAACGCGCGTACCTCGTCAGTCACCATCCGGTTCGAGCCTCGAGCGGCGAGATCGTGGCCGTGAGCACGACGGTCAACGACATCACGGCGCTCAAGCGTGCAGAGACCGATCTGGCGCGGGCAAAGGACGAGCTCGAGAGCCGAGTCCGAGAACGAACCGCGGAGCTCACCCGCGCCAACGAGGTGCTCGAGGAGCAAGTCGAGCGGCGCAGGGAGCTCGAGGACCAGTTGCGTCTCCGTCAACGCATGGACTCGATCGGCTCGCTTGCTGGCGGGATCGCTCACGACTTCAACAACCTTCTCCAAGGCATCGTGGCGAGCCAGTCACTGCTGGACTGTGGGCCCGACCCCTTGTCGGAACAGCAGGCTACCTGTGTGCGGGACTGCCTAGACGCCTGCAATCGAGCTGCCGCGTTGACCCGTCGGCTCGGGACCCTGTCGGCCGGCACGGTGAGCCAAAGGAAGGCCACCGACGTCCACTCCATCGCGTCGGAGGTTTTTTCTCTCCTCGAGCAGACCACGAACCGGCTCATCACGAAACGCGTCGACTTTGGGCCGGACAACTTCGTCGTTCACGCGGCACCGAGCGAGCTGCATCAAGTGCTGTTGAACCTCGCAACCAACGCCGCCAGGGCGATCGACGGCCGACCCGGTGGACCGCGACCAGACGACCAAATTACTCTGTCGGCGGCACGACACGCGGTCCAAGCGGGCGACGTGCGGGACCTCGCCGCCGGAGCCTACGTCCACCTCCGATTTGCCGACACGGGCGAAGGCATGTCCGCCGACGTGAAGCGCCGGGCGTTCGAGCCGCTGTTCACGACTCGGGATCGCACAGAGCAACGCGGTCAAGGGCTCGGCCTCGCGATGGTCTACAACATCGTCGTCAACGGCCATGGCGGGCACGTGGAGCTCGAGAGCGCGGAGGGAGAGGGCACGACGGTGCACGTGTACCTGCCCGAGTCGAGCCCTGACCCCGAGGGCGCCCGGGAAGTTCGACCTTGGGACGACCTGCGCGGCGGCGTCGAAACCATCCTGGTCATCGACGACGACGAGTTCGTGCGAAAAACCGCAGCGGGCATCCTCACCATGCGAGGCTATCGTGTCGTGACCGCGGTGGACGGCGAGCACGGCCTGGCCCAGTTCGTCGAGCACCGACCGGATCTGTGCATCGTCGATCTGATCATGCCGAAGCGCTCGGGCGAGTCGCTGTGCAATCAGATCTTGAGGGTCGACCAGGCTGCCCGAATCGTGATCTCCTCGGGCGACGCGGGACGCCGCATCGACGAGCCTTCGCTGTCGGGGGCCCGGGCAATCCTTCAGAAGCCTTACGAGGCTGCCGATTTGCTTCGTGCGGTCCGCAGAGTGCTCGACGAAAAGTAGGCGCGGAAAAGCGAGTCGAGCAGCGCCGACCGCGGGCCCCGCGTTGCTCCGCGCTTCGTCGAAATTCCGTGCCACGACACTCACCTACTTCGGAAGTTGCCCCTACAGGTCGCACGTGCGGACGGATCGTTGCGTGCGGGATCCACCGGCGCTGCAATGTTCCACCGGCGTGCCCTCAACCGATCCTGATCAGGGGCCAAGCGATGATCCTTCTGGTATGTTGATGGGGTGAAACGATCACCGATTCAAACCTTTCGTGGACTCGCCATCGCCGTCGCTGCGCTCGGACTGAGTGCAGCGTGTGGCTCGGGCAGCGGTAACTCGGCAGACGGCGGTTTCGGTGGCAGTGGCACCGGCGGCGGCACGACCCAAGGCTGCCTCGAACGTTGCTTCGCGGCAGGTGGAGACAGCACGGCTTGCAACCTTGCGTGCTCTACGAGCGCCGGCGGTACAGGTGGCGGTGTGGGCACTGGTGGCGCGGGAGTTGGTGGCGCAGGAACTGGCGGCGTCGTCGGCACCGGCGGCCCAGCGACCGGTGGCGCCGGCGGCGGCCCTCAAACGCCGCAGTTCGCTTGCCACAACGACCCGCCTCCCGGCGCGCCTTTGCCGCCACCAGCCCGAGGCTATTCCGGCGGCGCGTGCCCAGCGATCATGCCGGGTCGAAACACGATCATGAGTGGCGGAGCCGCTCGCGAGTTCGTGCTGGTCCTTCCGACCGACTACGACGGCAGCTCACCACTACCGGGGACATTCATCTGGCACTGGCTCGCAGGAAACGCCAACGACCTCGCCTCTCCCATGCAGGAGGCAGCGAACAATTGGAACTTCATCGGGATCGTCCCGGAGAAGAAGGGTGACGTTCAGTTCACTTGGCCCGCCACGGCGCTGGATTCCGAGCCGCGCTTCCAGGAAGAGCTCACCTTCTTCGACGACATGTACGCCTGTGTCACTGCGCAGTACAACTTGAGACTCGGTTGCGTCGGCACGATCGGCGTGAGCGCTGGAGCGCTGTGGACTGCGCAGCTTGGCTGGGCGCGGAGCGAGTACCTCTCGTCCATGATCGTGCTCAGCGGAGGCACCGGCGGCGGCGCGCGTCTGTGGGGCGGCGCTCAGCACCGGCTGCCGGCGATGGTCCTGTGGGGCGGACCTACCGACAACTTCATCATCAACTTCGAGGCGCTCTCCCTCGATCTCGAACAGAACCTGGCTGCGAACGGTCATTTCGTCGTCGAGTGCATCCACAACTGCGGTCACGGAGTCCCGCCGCCGGAGCCCGGCCAAGGCACGAACGCGATCGAAGGAGCGATCGACGCGATAGTCTCCTTCGCGCTCGAGCATCCGTACTGGCTCTCACCAGGCGAATCTCCGTGGAACGCGACTGGATTGCCAACGGGCACACCATCGTTCTGCGCCATTGGCGTAGGAAACGCGGTGCCTCGGACCGGCGATTGCACCGGCGGCTTCGGGATCTGAACGGATCGACTGAGGCTGGCTTGGCGATCGGAATTTCATCGTCCTTGCACGTCGACGAAGCTCGCGTGCCGGCAACCCGTCACGCCGCAGCGTCCGTGGTGACGACGCATCACGAGTCGTCGAGTCGCCGGTGGGATCGATTGCGTCGCCCGCCGCCGCGGAGTCGTTTGCGACGGATCCTCGGTTGCTGTCGATTGCGTCGCCCGCCGCCGCGGAGTCGTTTGCGGCGGATCCTGGGTTGCTGTCGCCGTCGCCGTTCGGGGCGTCGCCGCACCCGCTTTCGAGACTCGCTCGGGCACAGACTCCGCGGCGTGGCGCTCGGCCTCGGCAGTGCTCGGATCGTTCGGCGACTCGCCTGGTCGACGGCCACGGACCAGGCCCTGCACCTCGCGCACGCGCTGGTCCCGGGCGGCGTCGAGCCACTCGGCCTCGGTCTGGGGCGTGGCAACACGGGTCAACTCGCGTACGGCCGACCAGCTCGTCGTGCCGCCCCGAAGCGCGTCGGTGGTCAGCGGTAGCTTTTCCAACGATCGGGCGACGCGCAACCGTTCCTCGGTGGTGTGCGGCGAATAGCCAAACAGCCGATCCGCGTACTCGATGACGCTTCCAAAACCGAGTCGCGCATGACAGCGCGCTCGCTCGGCCCGGAGCAACTCGACG
>JAJDAH010000237.1 GCA_029261965.1 Polyangiaceae bacterium | reverse complement strand
TCCGTCAATATGCGGGACCGTCAAGGGAAGGAAAAGTGAGTAAGTTCATGGAGTGCAAGTGCACGCGCCAGCTCCAAGATGCTCGGCTCCGTAGCTGCGTTTCGACGAAGACGCCCCCGACGTTCGAGTCGCTACACGCTGTCGGGCCCGATGCGCCAAACACTGCCAGCAGGCTGCCGATCCCCCGCACCAACACGCGGAGAGTGTAGCATGTGAATTGCACACGACCCGGTCGTCCTGGTCGCGGTGTGGCAAGGTTCCAGCGATGACGTACGCGGCTCGCTCGATCATGGCGCTCGTCGTCGTGCTTGCGGCACTCCTGGGTGGCTGCTTCGCCGGCTCGTCCACCGTCGCAGGTGCCGACGCGCGCGTCGAAGTCACGGACGGATGGCAGTACCGCTGGGGCGACTCACCCCGGGACGAAACCGGCCGCCTCGTCTGGCTCGACGATCCGCTCGACAGTCCGGATTGGAAGGCGATGCCGTTTCCAAGCAAACCTCCGGGAAAGGGGAGCCGAGTTTGGATGCGCGTCCAACTGCCTGCGGGCACGTGGGCCGACCCCGCGGTCCTGCTCGATCCGGTGATGAGCGAGTTCGAGGCTTACCTCGACGGTCGGTTGGTGCACTCGCATGGCGACGTCGACTCGGAAAAAAAGAGTTGGTACGGCGTTCCTTGGACGCTCGTTGGGCTCGACCCCGAGGCCCCGCGACAGGTCCTGACGTTGCGCATTCGGAGCACCTTTTGGATGATCGGCGTGCATGGTCGGGTCTTCGCCGGAGCGAAGACCAGCCACGTCCAGAGCATCGTTCAGAACGACACGCCGCGGTTCTTCGCGGGACTGATCGCGATTCTGATCGGCATCCTCGGCCTGGGGTTCGCGGCGGTAGGAACCGAGCGTGCGCTCAGCGGGCCGCTCGGCCTCTACGCCGTGAACGCGGGTGTCTACGCGATTTTCTACACCAAGCTGAAGGACCTGTTCTTCGACCACACCATGTTCTGGGGAGACGCCCATCGCTTCGCGTCGAACCTCGCGATGATCGGGTTGACGATGTTCGTCCAACGCGCGTTCGGATCGGGACCGAAAGGACTGATTCTTCGCCTCTGGCAGGCTCACCTGGTCATTTTCCTCGCGGCCCAAGCCGGCATCTATTCCTTTGGCTATCGAGGCTTCGATCTGGGTCTGGCTGCGCCGGTCCTCGTCGGTGAGGCGCTGCTGAGGCTACTGATCGCGGTCGAGGTCGTCGCCATACTCTTGGTAGTCATCGCGAGGGCGGCACGACACGATCGAAACGCGCTCATTTTTCTCGCTGGAGTGCTTCCTGGTATGGCGTACACCGCGAAAGACTTGCTCGCCGTGGCCGGTGTCATCCACTTCGATTGGAACAGCCGGACTTACCTCGGCGCTCTCGCCATCGGGTTTGCTCTCAGCATCATCGTGGCGCGCGTGGGGATCGAGCGTCTTCGGCGATATTCCGTTCAGCTCGACCGTCGCGCCCGCGAAAAGGCCGTAATTCTCAAGGATCTTCACGATGGTATCGGCGGCATCACCACGAACATCAGTCTGCTCGCCGATGTCGCGACCCGCACGCGATCCGCGGAGAAGGCCCAGCGAGCCGTCAGCGACATCTCCGAGCTGTCTCGCGAAGGCCTCGCCGAGATTCGAAGCTTTCTCGACACTCTCGACGACAAGGACCTGAGCTGGGAGCGGGTCGTCAACCAGCTTCGTCACGTGGGTCAGCTCACTCTCGAACCTCATGACTTGGAATTTCGTCTGACGAGCGACCTCGAACCGAGTGTGCCGCCGCCAACGTCGCTCCTTTATCTCAACGTCGCTCGGATCTTTCGAGAGTCTCTGACCAACAGCCTCAAGCATTCCGGAGCGGGTCGGGTCGTGGCCAACATCCGCGTCCGCCAGGACTGCTTCGAGCTGACTACGAAGGACGACGGCCGCGGCTTCGATGCCTCCGAGGTCACCGATGGCCACGGCCTAGCGAACATGAAGAGTCGCGCTGTCGATCTGGGCGGCGAGTTGAGCATGGAGTCCTCCGAGGGCGCGAGCGTGCGGCTCGTGGTTCCGCTGCCGCTCCCGCACCCCCAAGTGGGGGTGTCGGCCTCCCCCGTCGCCGGTTAGCCTGTCGAACCATGCGCGTGTTCATCGTCGAGGACGACCGGCGGGTTCGAGAGAGCCTCACGGTCCTGCTGGATGGTGAAGGCGACATGACGGTCGCTGGCACCGCCGGATCCGTCGAAGAAGCGCTCGAGGCCATCGAGGGCGCGCGCCCAGACGTCGTGCTTTGCGATCTAGGACTGCCCGGAAAGAGTGGCATCGACCTCATCCGCACGCTTCGATCGTGTGGCGCCTCCCCGGAGATCCTCGCTTACACGGTGTTCGAAGACCGCGACGTCGTTTTCGGGGCGCTCAAGGCGGGCGCCAACGGTTACGTGCTCAAGGGCAGCACCCCGCGACAGCTCATCGAAGCCCTCACCAGCTTGAACGAAGGCGGCGCCCCCATGAGCCCCCGCATCGCCCGGGCCGTCATCAGCGACTTTCACGAATCCCGCGAGCCCGATCCCGAATTAACTCAGCGCGAACGACAGGTGCTCTCCGCTGTCGACCAGGGTTTTTCGTACAAGGAGATCGCGTCCGAGCTCGGCGTGACCCGCAACACCGTGCACGGTTACGTCAAGACCATGTACGACAAACTCCACTCCCGCGGCCGCCGGGAAGCGCTCGAAGCCGCGCGCCGCAAGGGGCTGCTCTGAAAGCTTCCTGGATCGGCTACTGCAGGGCCGACTGGAAACCCGTGATCCTCGCGATCTGGTCGGTCATGGCCACCGCATCGTCACAGCTGACGTAGATCGTCGTGCCGTCGGCGCTGATGTAGAGATATTGCGGACCGCTGCACACCGCTGAGACATCGATGGTGGCCTGACGGGTGGCTCCCGTCGTGAATTCGATGCAGTGCACGGTGTCCGTCGTCGGTGACGCCCCACACACGATGTGTGCGCTCCCCGTCGAGTAGGCGACCACGCCGAGCACGCCTTGCACACTCGCCCGCGCCGACTCGGTGGGGCGATCTGAGGCACTCGTAGCGTCGTAGAGCACGAGGGCGCTGCCGGTCGTGTCGCCGACCGCCAGGAAGCCGTGCAGATCGGCATCGACGTGGCTCGGTCCAGCGAGCACGCCGTCCAGACAAGCGACCGTTCCGAAACCCGTGCCATCGAGCACGACGTCGCACAAATCTCCGCCGTCGGTCGTGACGAAGACCCGCCCGCTCATGTAGGTAGCGAAAAACGGAGGCGATCCATCGGTGTCCGCCGTCACGATGCGATGAGCTAGTCCGTAGGTGGGGGGACGAAGCGCATCCACGCGACCGAACGAGTTGTTCACGCGCAGAACGAGCAGCGTCAGTCCGGCGTCGGCAGGATCGGGCACGGCTTCGGTCAGTCGTGTGTCGCCCGGCGAAGGGAAAATCTGCGTGATGCCGAGCTCGAAAGTCCCCGGTATCGTGGGCGGCAACACCGCCGAGTTCTCCGAGAACGTCGTGCCGCTATACGAGAAGTAGCGATAGCCGGGGGTACCGCCATTGTCGTGCGAAGCGCCGGTCGCGCCACGACCCGGGGACCCGGGAAATCCGCCGACGACGGCGTTCGTGTCGAGGTTGATACCGATGTTGCCGGTGCTCACGCCGACCGTGATCATCTCTCCGGTCAATCCAGCAAACCCCGAAGCCAGGCCCAAGATCTGTTGCGGATCCTCGACGGTGCCGAGATAGGTCTCGACCACCGGCCCGCCCGGGGCCCCACCGCTCCCTCCCATTCCCGCGCCACCCCCGGTGCCGGGCGTACCGGCGACGCCGGCGGTTCCCCCCGTTGCGCCACCCGAACCGGAGGAACCCCCCGTGCCGCCGCCTTGTCCCGACGATCCACCGGTGCCGGAGGAGCCTCCGGTGCTCGGTGAGCCTCCGGTACCCGGGGAGCCGCCCGACGAGCTGTTCCCGGTGCCGCCCTGGCCAGGCGCACCAGCGCCGCCTCCGGCGACGCCGCCCCCTCCTCCGGAGCTGCCTTCACCGCTCTTCGAGCCGGCGCAAGCTGCAACCAAGGCAACGAGTGATATCACACCCACTACGGAACAAGAAAAATGTTTCATTTGCGCCTCCAATTGTCGGCGGTCCGCCGCTCGCCCCGCTTGAACTCAGCGACGCTATCGACTGGCCGTGCGACGGATCATCCCCCCACGTGGGGGGATGCGACCAAGCACGGCGCCGTGGTATTTACCGACGGCGATGAAACAGACGACAGCAAGATGGGCCTTGGCGCTCGCGATCGGCCTCGTGTGGGGATGCAGCGACAGCAGCGGCGACGCGACCGACGGTGGCCAGGGTGGCGTGGATGCCGGATCTGGCGCTCGGGGCGGATCTGGCGGCAGCGGCGGATCTGGCGGCAGCGGCGGTTCGAGCGGCAGCGGTGGCTCGAGCGGCGCCGCGGGCGCGAGCGGGAGTGCCGGCGCGAGTGGTAGCGCCGGCAGCAGTGGGAGCTCGGGCGCTGCCGGTGCGGCGGGCGCCAGCGGCGCTACCGGATGTGGCTACGATGCCGGCACCATGACTTTCGTGTGTGGTGGTACCGACGCCCCGCCGTCTGGCTCGTGCACGGGGACCTTGTGTTGTGTGGGCGTCTGCGACACTTCGAGCCCCGGCGAGTTCTGCTGTGACACTGCCACCGGTCAGATCGTCAATACGATCTACAACGGCTCGTGCGACGACCCCGTTGTCATCAGCTGCTCCTGAACCCGCGGCGCCGAGACAGCGAGTTGCGGCGAGCCCGTCAGGGGCACCAGCTGTGCGAGACGTCCTGTCCCTCGCCAAAACTACATTGGCACGGGACCAGAGTATCGAGCAGGCGATCGGGAGCACTCAGAGCCGGCGCAGTCGACCATCCGGGCGAGCGAGGCCATGACGGCGGCGCACGAGAGCGCGATGGCGACGCCCCAA
>JAJDAH010000236.1 GCA_029261965.1 Polyangiaceae bacterium | reverse complement strand
ATCGCTGCCAACCGTCGACCTTGGCCCGCAGCGCAGCGCCGTCGCAATTGCAGCAGGATCAGCGTCATGCGCCATCCTCGACCACGGTGGCGCCACCTGTTGGGGCTTCGAGACAATGGCCGTGGACCTCGGCCCGCTCCGAACCGTCCGTTCTCTCGCGCTGTCCGGGCCCCAAGCGTGCGCGGCACTGGACGACGGCACGGTGAAATGCTGGACCCTGAGCCGAATGACGGAGCCGGGATACATGGACGGAGTGCCGGCTCGATCGATGGGGACCGGGCGCGCCGCACTGGAGGTTGCGACTGGGGGCGGGCACCACTGCGCCGTGCTCGACAGCGACGAGCTGAAGTGCTGGGGGCTCAACAACCATGGCCAGCTGGGTCTCGGTAACCTCGTCGACCACTATCCGTCCGGGAACGGTGACGACCTCCCCGCGGTCGATATCGGACCGGGAAGAACGATCCGCCACGTAGCCGGCGGGTGCACGCGGACCTGCGCGGTACTAGGCGACGGAACGGCGTCGTGCTGGGGCCTTGACGGCGGCCCCCTGTGCAAGAACTGCTGCCGATCTGAGCTCGGCGTGTCGCCGGACGGGTGGCGCGGCGACGAGGGCGGCGAGATGGGCGGGAACCTCGCTCTGCTGAACTTGGCGGGACCCGCCGTGCGCATTGCGGCCTCGTCCAGCATCGAAACGTGCGCGCTCCTGGAGAGCGGTGAGATCCAGTGCTGGGGCGCGACCTTCGCCGACCCAGGCGAGAGCGCTCCCTTGCCGGCGGCGCCCGTCGATCTGGGCTTCAATCGAACGGCGACGGCGATAGCGGTGGGCACGTCACACGCCTGCGCCGTGCTGGACACGGGGCAGCTCAAGTGCTGGGGTGGCAACCAGTTCGGCCAGCTCGGACTCGGCGACACGGAGGATCGAGGAGACGACCCCGGCGAGATGGGCGAGAACCTGCCCGAAGTTGATCTGGGCGAAGGTTGACCGCCCGGCGTCCCAGCGCAGAGTTGAAACGAAGGGCCTTTCTCGCCGTTCTAGGGCTCACCAGCCTGCCCGCGTCCGTCGCTCGGGCAGATCCGTCAGCTGCCAACACGAGAGCGGCGATTTCATTTCTCCGGAGTCGATACGGAGCAGCGTCGGAGCTAGTCGCCGACGTCGTCGTGCGCGCGCGGTTTCGGCGTGACCGTCCCGCCACCGGGAGAGTCACGTTTGTCCGCGGCCGGGGCTACCGATGGGACTTTCGTTCGGGCTACGCGCTCGTTTCGGACGGGGAGGAGTGCGTGCTCCACGACCCAGCTGGAAACGTAGTTGACCGGCGGCCGCAGGAGGGTCACGCGTATACCGCGTTTCTCGGCTTCGCGTTCGTTGATTTCTTTAAGGAGTACGATTGGTCGTACCGAGAAGGCGAGCGCGTCGACGCGCTCGTTGGTGTTCCTGGCAGAGGCAAGGACTACGAACGCGTCGCCATAGCCGTGGATCGCCGCGATGAGAGGGTCAAGAGCGTTGCCGTAGCGTACCAGGGAGCAACGCTCAAGACGACGTTCGAATCATTTTCGAGGACCACTTAATCTAAGGAGCGCGAACCGAGACAATTGCGAGCACGAGCACGGCGCAGGGCCAAGAGTCCCCAGTCACCCCCCTCACCCGGAGCCAAAGGTCGACGCATCTACGTAGCGCGGACTGCCGCGCTGATCACCACGGCGCCAGCAAGCAGCGAGGCCGCGTGGCGCAATACGGTGCGGCGAGTGATCGTGTACGGCCGGGGGGCCTATCTCGCCGAGCAACGTCGAGCCGAGCTGCAACATGAGGTCGGCGACGCCCCTAGCGCTTCCGGGTGCTCGTGGTTCGCCGATCTCCGGGGAACGGAACGGAAACGCGGGTCTTTCCCCGGGTCCGAACGAGGCGCCCCCGAAGTCGGGAACGCCTCACCATTTGGCGAAGATGCTGGGCGGCGGGCCCGGACTACTCACGGGCGTACGGGCGCATCGTGCTCTCCGACCGCAAGCACGCCAGCGCCACAAAGGAGCCCCGTCGGATCGCACGCGGCGACGATCGCGTCGCCAAGAACGCCCAGAGGACAGGCCGCCAGACCGAGCCAGACCGAGACGAGCTGTAGGGTCGCAAGCAAGCACCCGGCATCCCTCCATGTCAGGGAGTCCGAGCGCTCATACGCGGTCTCGGTTCGGCCGTGCTCCGCGGCGAGGGTGAGGAGCGTGGCCTGCATACAACCCTCCACGATAAGTGATGCATCAATCGCGCGCTCGAGGCCGTGCGGGTCGGCAACTTCAACTGACGTGGTTGATTCGCGAGACGCCCTCGCGCCGAAGCGCTGCTTTGGGAATCGCATCGCGACGGTTGGCTCCAGGCGCGCGCGACGAACGGCGTGATGTACTGGAGGCTCAGCCAACGCTACGAGCGGTGGCTCCAAACCGTCATCGAAATGAACGGCGGGCGGTCCTGCTCGCGGACTGGCTGAGATCCCAGGGTCAGTGCGCCTGGCCGACCTGACCGTCTACCCTCGTTTCAACAACAGCGGAATCCGCGGCTCAGGCGACTAGCTCGACCTCGATCGGCACCGAAATCCCCATTGTCCAGACGTGGTTGCAGGTCCGCGCAACCGAGTGAGAACGCGGAGTTAGCTAGCAAGCTGACTCCGCGTTTTTGCGTCTGGGCCATTCTTGGGCCACGCGGCGTTCGACCGTCGCTCGAGTCTCTGCGGTCACTCCTGCTGCAAAGGAAATATTTCCCGCAGATCGACGACCAAATCGGCGAACGGTGGCAAGGATCCCGAGGCGTCGAGCGTGACCGTTCCCACAGGACGGTAGTCGCCACTGACAAGCTCGTGAGCCGTCAGACGTGGCGACGACGGGTCGAGGATCCAATACCAGGGCACGCCAGCGCGCGCGTAGCCCGCCTTCTTCGGGCCCAAATCCCAGTGGGGATTGCTCGGGGACAACACCTCGCATGCAAAATCAGGAATGATCGGCACTGGACGTTGGGATGGGATGCGCGTGACACGCTCGCGCTTCCAACCCGCGATGTCCGGCCGGTACGCTTGGACTCCGGGCTCGACATCCACGTCCACTTCAAACAGGATCCACCACCCGCCGGGCCCGCCACGCCCCCGCTGGTAGGCTTGGTACAAATCCGAGCCAAGCCCCGACATGCCGAAGCCGTGCAGCATGCCCGGTGCGGCGTGAACGACAGCTTCACCGTCGATCAGCTCGACGCGTGCCTCCTCGTCCAACAGGCGACGGTAGAGGGCCGAGGGAGCGTTGGCGGGGATCGGCTGCGCCACGCATGCATGTTAGCACCCCGCCGGCCGGCAGCCTCCTCCGCTGTGACGTCGGACATTCGAGGGCTGGCGTAGTGCCAGTGCACCTTCGGCGAACCCCGCACCCGTTCCGCCCCTACCTCTCCCCAAAGACCGCCCACAACCCCTTCACCCTCCCCCGCGCCACCGGCAACACCCGATTCACCGGCGCCCCCATCTTCACCTCCCACCCGCGCCCGTCCCTCCGCATCCGCACCTCGCGGATCTTTCGCGCGTTCACCACAGCACCGGCCAGTAGCTTCGACGTGCTGATCTGCGCCGATGAGTCCCCACCTCATGGGTCTACTCGATCACGCTGCAAGCACCCGTCGCGCGGTCGAACGATCCGCGGATCGGGGTGACGCGATGACGTTGAATGACGCTTCACACGGGTGACCCGTGTACGGATATCCCCGACGCGGCGAGACTTTAGAGCGTCTTGCGCTCGACAGGCGTCAGCAGGACACTTCGCACGGGGGCAATGGCGAAACAGAAACCTGACCGCAAGGGCGGCATCCCCGCGTGGGTCGAGCAGCGCCTCTTACCTGACGGCACAGCGCGGGGCATCCGGCGCGCCGTTTTGCAGGACTTGATGGATCTTTCCGACTCTCGACTCGCCGTATTTCACGACGTCGCTTTCCGCGACGGTGAAATGTACGTCACCGACCTCGAAGTGGTTGGTCCGCCGGAAGCCGTCGAATTCATGCAGCAGTTCGATGGGCGAGCGATTAGGGACATCAGCGATCCCACACCTTCGGCAATGGCGGCCGCCAACCGCTTCACGGAAGATACGAAGCCACACTCCGAAGACAACAAACTGTACCGGGTACTGTGGGCACCGCTCGGGTTGGTTTCGGTTCTCCAAGTGACTGGCTTCTCCGGCGGCGCGACCACGGGCTGGATCGGAGCGTATCGCTCCGATGGAGAACCGCTCTTCGGCAGCAAGACCGTTTCGCGTGCCCAGAAACGCGTCGATGCCTACCTACACTGCCTGGAGATTGCCGCGGGTTTGGCGCGTGGAGAGAGTCGAGACGGGATCGCGCTCTTGGAACCGAGCGGGAGAGTCGCGTATGCATGCCCTGTCGGAACGGCTCTCTTCCAGGATCACGACTTCCGGAGTCGTGTCGCACGCCTCTTGCCCCGCTGCCTCGCGAACGGTGCCGAGACGTTCTCGGCCGGCGGGAAAATGGTCCGCCTATCCAAGGTCAGCGGAAAGGACGGGGAGCTCCTGTGCGCGCAGATCCATGGCTCCGAGCCTTGGCAGGGTGGCCAGGTGGTGGGCTTGTCTCTGCAGCGGCGGCGCGTCGCTGAGCTCGTTGCCGCCGGGGCTACGATTCCCGAGGCGGCGAGAAGCCTCGAGCTGCAACCTGAAACCGTGCGCGGGTACTTGAAACAGGTGTATCTCGAGTTGGGAGTCTCGTCGCGTCTCGAGTTGCGCGAGACGATCGAGTCGGCGGGAATGCAGGTCGAGTCAGAGTGAGCACGACGCCTTCGAACGGTTGAGGTTTACGGGGCCACGAAATGTGGTCGATCGCCAATACCCCCGATCGGGGGCTTGTTGGTGTTCAAGGCTCAGCGGTAAGTTGGGCGCTCGAGGCCAGGGCACTAAATCGCAAGCGGGGGGGTTCCATGATTCGCGTTCGCGCATCGCTGATTTCCGTCACGGTCGCAACTCTTGTTGGCGGATGTTACGGCCCGGAGAACGAGTTCAACAAGTTCAACCTGCGGTGCGGGCAGGCAAGCGACGGCATCTGTGCCGAACCGCCCACTCCCCCCCCGCCGCCCAATTGCACGCCCCCGGATCCGAACGATCCTGACGATGTGGCTCAGCTGCAGGGGATGTTCTTTTTGGCAATCAGCAGCGGTATTCCGACGGCTGAGCTCTTTCCTACGATGCAGCAGGTCGAGGTGAGTGATCCGACGCCGCAGCCCGACGGCACGATTCGAATCACGCTGAAGAGTCGCCCCGTTGCTGCTTGCGACCCGACCATGAACATCGAGGATTTTGGGGATCCCGACGACTTCTTCGTCCAGCCGGACGGGGCGCTCGTGGTCGATCCGGGTGACGTGACGATTCCTCTGGAGGGCAATCCCGTCATACCGGCGCCGATTCGCAGCCGAGTCCTACTGACTTCGCGGATTTGCCTCGAGTCACCGAATCTCCGGTGTGGCACCACCAAGGGCGAGCTCTTCGAGCCAATCATGTCCGAGCTCGATGGGACATTCGCCCAAGTGCGAGTCGACATGCATGGGCAAGTGCCGGATCCCATCGTCATCGACTGCTCCCGGACCGAGGCAGCGCACATCGAGATGTTCCCAGTCTGCGCGCCCTGACAAGGCGCGGCCGTGCTCTCCGGCTTCGGTTGCCCAAGCGACGTGGCGGTCGACGCCATCCACGTGTTCGTGCTCGACGAAGCTGGCGGCACAGTACTCAAAACTCCGAAGTCATCCCGAGCCTGGTTCGACTCCGCGCGGTCCGAGTACTACCGCCACGACACGCTTCCGGAAAACGCGATGCGCTGGTCAATCCTCGACGCGGACCTTCGAGACGATCTCTCGTAGCTTCGAGACCTGCGCGTGAGAGGTTCAAATCCTCTCCGCGCAACCGAGTGAGAACGCGGAGTTAGTTAGTTAGTTAGCTAGCAAGCTGACTCCGCGTTTTTGCGTCTTGGGCCACTCTTGGGCCACGCGGCCTTCGACCAAGCGCTCCTGCAAGGGATCGCGCGAGGGCTGCAGGGGCGTCACGGAGCTTGTCCGAACGAGGACAGTTCCAATGGCCTCAAGGAGCACGGGCGCAGCGGACGCCGCCGTACGGGTCGCGCCATTCTGGACGGAACTGCCGATGGGCGCCGGTTTCCATGTCCTGGGCGGAGAAGAAAAAGTCTCCTCCGCGGTGAACGCGCTCCGTCAGCGCCGGGCGAACGTTGGCGCACGAGTCACAGACCGCCGGTGAGTAGGGCGGGTCGCCGGCGTGCCAATCCAGGACCCACTCCCAGACGTTGCCGGACATGTGCACGTGGCCCCAGTGGGCTTCACCCGCCACGGCCGGCCCTTCGTCGACGTCGGCGATGTGACCAGCGCCTTCCATGGTGGTGCAGCTGCCCAGTGATCCCGCTGGGTAATAGCAACCCCACACCGCCAAGTTCGGATCCGTGCCCGGGTCGGTCGCGCCCCAAGGATACTTCCTCCCCTGGGTGCCGCCCCGAGCCGCCCATTCCCATTCGGCTTCGCTCGGTAGAAACCCTTCGTCCCAGATGCAGTAGGCGTAGGCTTCGTACCAGGTCAGCGTGTTGATCGGCTTGTCCTCGTTCGCGCCGACGGCGGTCGTCCATGTGGAATATGGCGCCAAGCTGGCATTGCTGTGGATCAGGTTGGTGTCCCAGTCGCCCCGCGTGGTGGCCAAGAACGAGTTCCATACCGTGTCCCATCCGGATTCGTTGCCACCCGCGGACCCGCTGTTGACGAGGCCGTTGCCTCCGTTGAGATGCTCGTGCGTGCCGTCGCCGTTGTCGGGTTGCCAGCCATCGTTGACCACGGCCTCGACGAAGCGACGAAACTGCCCAACGGTCGCTTCGTACTTGTCGATCCGAACGTTCTGCACGATCGCCGGATAGTTCGTCATGTTGTGAACGCGGTCGTAGCCGCCGGACTGCCAAGGCACGAGGATCGAAGTGGTCAGGCATCGGCCGTCGCTGTCGCGGCAGCCGGAGTACACCGCGCTCGAGCAGGGCTCTCCGTCGTTGACCCACGCGTTCGTGTTGTTGCACTCCTGGGGTTGGTCTGGATTGGCTGGATCGCAACGCTTCTCTCCCGTTGCGCACAGGCACTGGCCGTTCTGACAGATCGGTTCCTTCCCGGAGCAAGCGGCGCCGGCGTTTACCCACGCCGACCCGTCGGCGGCGCAAACCTGCGGTTGCTCCCCGGACGCGCACTGAGTCGTCGCGGGCGTGCAGACTTGCGTCAAGCAGCCCATGCTCGCGTCGTCACAGAATTCGGTCACGCCGCATTGCTTGACGAGCGTGGACGCGCTCCCGTCTTGACATCGACGGACTTCGTTTCCTTGGCAGAAGTCCTCACCCGGGGTGCACACCTGCGCAGGGCCGTCGGCAGAATCGCCCCCGGCGTCCGTCGGTCCCCCGCCCATACCACCCGCAGCGACTCCGCCGGTCCCGCCGGCAGCGACTCCGCCGGTCCCGCCAGCAGCGACTCCGCCGGTCCCGCCGGTCCCACCAGTCCCTCCGGATCCGGCGCTGGCGTCCGCGTTTCCGCCCCCCGTACCGCCGGAGTTGCTCACCCCAGCCTCGGTCGTCCCGAACTCACGAACCTTCGCGGTGCAGGCGAGCGCCACGGCGCAAGCGAAACCCACCGAAACGAAGTGCGACGCGAACCTTCGATGTGTGATCATATCGAGACGCTCTCTACGTTGTTTCGATACCATTCGCCGGCTGCGGGGTAGCTCTGCTCGACCATTGCCGCACTCACCATGACCACCACTCCCGCGCCCACCGATACTAGCAAGCCTTCGTGGCTGCACCACCGTGGTCTTCGCTGGATCGAGTTTTTTTCCCGCTCGAACGCCGGTCACATCGAGGCGTGGCCCGGAGAGCGCCGATGAGCCGCGCGATCTCCGCTGTGGTTTGCACCTACAACCGGAAGGACCTCCTCCAGGACGTTCTCGAGTCATTGGTTGACCAAGATCTGCCACGGACGAAATATGAAGTGGTCGTCGTGGACAACAACTCCTCGGACGGCACTCGAGAAGCGGTCGAACGCCGGTTCGGGGCGGTCGAGAACCTGCGCATCGTCGATGAGCCGGAGCAGGGCCTCGCCTACGCGCGCAACGCGGGCGTGCAGGCCTGCGAGAGCCCGATCGCCGCTTTCACGGACGATGACGCACTGGTCCCGAAGAACTGGCTCCGGAGGATTGTCCAATGGTTCGACGAGTTGGCGCCGATGACCGCCGTCGTCGGTGGGGACGTGGAACCCTTGTTCGATGGTGAGCGCCCCGCGTGGCTCAGCGACGCCCTACTCGGGCCCTTGTCCGCCGGGCTGAGTTGGCCCGGGGGCCCCCGCTACCTGGAAGGTCGCGAGTGGCTTTGCGAGGTGAACTCGGCCTACCGGATCGCCCCACTCCTGCGCCACGGTGGCTTCCCGTCGGAGCTCGGGCGTGTCGGCCAGAACCTCATGTCTTGCGAGAACGCGGTGAACGAAGTCATGCGCCACGCCGGGCACCTCTTCTACTTCGACCCGCATCTGGTGGTTCAGCATCGCATCCCGCGAAGCCGAATGACCCGCGCGTGGTTTCGGCGACGGATGTTCTGGCAGGGTGTTTCGCTTTGTGTGGTTCGCGACTACCTGGGCGATCGCGGAATCGACCAACCGATTCGCCGCCCTCTGGACATCCCGTGTGGAGCCGAGGACTGGGTGAAGCTGTTCGACGAGAACGTGAACGACGAGGAGTTCGAGCGGACGCTTTATGCCGTAGAGGACGTCGGCTATCTGCTCGCTTCGCAAAATCTCATCGCGGGTCGCTGATTCGATGAAAGACTCTGCGCTGATCTTCGTGACGATGGACCGCCCCCATGCGGCACAAAGGCTGATCTTTTCGGTGCGCCGGTCGTTTCCCGACCTTCGGATGCTCGTGGCAGATCAGTCTGAGCCCACCGAGGCCATGCGGCGGTTCTATTCGAAACACCGAGTCGAGGCCGTGTGGATGCCGCATGACTCGGGAGTCACCCGGTGTCGGAACGCCCTCGTCGAGGCGGCCGATGCGAAATACCTTCTTCTCTGCGACGACGACCTGATCTTCACGTCCGCCAGCGAGCTATCGGCAGCGAGGAAAATTCTCGACCACGACCCGGAGATCGGGGTCGTTGGCGGGAGGTGGTTCGATCGATACGACGGGTATCCCGACGTCGTGCGCCATTGGCAGATCTTTCTTCACCTCGACCGACGGAACAAGATGCTCACGGCGGTGCCCGCCTATCACTTTCTCGCCAACGTTCGGTACGCCGGAGGCCACAAGTACTACCTCTGTGACGCCGTTCACAACTTCTCGCTCTTCCGCGCGGAGGTCTTCGACAACGAAGCCGTGCGTTGGGATCCGAGGTTCAAGTCGAACGGGGAGCACGAAGATTTCTACTTGAACTTCAAGGAGGCCTCTCCCTACCGAGTCGCGTACTACCCGGGGCTCGTGTGTGTTCATCATCGTCCACGAGCGCCGATCTACGAACGCCTTCGGGAGCGGAGCGAAGGCTGGCGGTTGTTCATGCAAAAATGGGGCATCGAACAGTACTGCGAGCTGGACCACGGGACTCGTACCCTGAACGAACCCGAAAAAGTGCACCGCGATCGAAGCTGGGCTCGGTACTTGGTCGACATTGACCACTCGTCCGATGCGGAATGGGCGACGACACGTCCCATCTCACTGACGGAGGACAAGCGGGTCATTCTTGCACGCCACTACGATCCCGAGACGGCGGATCCCATCCGACACGCCCGCGCGTCCGGGCGGCTCGTGCTCGACGAGGAACACCGGCTCTCCGCGACCCCTTCGCCTCCCGCCGAAGAGGCGCCGACCGAGCCGGTCGAAGCGTGCTTGGAGCGACTGAAGCGGGTTGCACGAGACGTGCGGGTTCGTTTCCAGGCGCCGATGGAAGTACCGGCTTGCCGCGACGTGTGGATCACCGCCAATGTCTTCAACGACGGCGACGAGACGTTCGATATCGGTCAGGACGCGCGGGTCTCGGGCGCCTTCTGCTATCGCTGGCGCCGCGGTGGCACCTATGTGGCGATTCGCGAGTACGCGACCGACTGTTTCGACGACGTCTCGCCAGGGATGCACGAGCAGGTCGTTCACGTCGACGCGCCTTCGGTTCCGGGCGTGTACGAGCTCGACCTGGTTCTGGTCGTCGGCGATGCTTTCATCGTCGATGCCGCGTCGTCAGTGAGGGTCAGCGTCGGTGATCCCGAGGCCGCGTCGTCGGATCGCCGCCCCCCCGTCCTCGTCACTAGCGAGCCAAAGCCGCTGGGCGACGACGCTCCGCCGCGGCAACCGTCGCCCGAGCACCTGAAATGGCTGAGGGAAAGCGTCCGGATGCGCGTCCTCCGCAGCTGCGGCGTCGTGGGAACCCCGGATTCGCTCGTTGCATTGGCGGTCGAGTGCGACGAAGCTCCCCGCGCCGAGTCGGCGGACGTGATGCTCACTCACCACTGGAAGAAGAACGGCCGATACCTCGCTTGGGACATTCGCCGGCAGGTGCTCGCAGGGCTTTCCCAGGGGCACCACGTACGAACAGTCATGGTCCGGCGACCCCTCGACCCCACCTTGGAGATGGAATTGGGAGCGTTGGTGCCTGCCGAGGGCTACGTGCCCATGTTCACTGGAAGCGCCACCGATCTTTGGCCTCGGGCCGTTTGAGGAGTGACTGTGGACGACTCGAGAGAAAAGATCGAACGGCGCGTCGAGGGTGTGTTCCGGGAGCTCGTCTTCGTCGAGGAGATTCTGGCGACCCGTTTGGCGGCGCTGCGGACGGAGCTCGATTCGCTTCGACGGGAGCTTGGCGTCGACGACGACGGACAGGTACCCGAGGTCGATCCCATCGACCTTCCGTTCCGGCGTCCGCTCGCGCTCGAATCTCCTGTGACGGTCACCAACAAGTACGTCTTCCCACACTGGCGCGTCGGATCCGGCGATCCGCCCGCCAATTGCCTGGTCCAACAGCTTCCAGCGCCGGAATCAGCGCTGACGTTTCCGACCTACAAGCTGGTCGTTTCGCTGAAGCGTGAGGACGACGCCGACTGCGGCTTCTTCTCCGTGGAGATCGACGCCGAAAAGGGGATCGGCGACGCTCGCCACTGCGACGTCGCGATCCGCCTTCGCAGTGAACCGGCGACGATGGTCGAACCGGTGCTGCGGGTCTTTTCCGGTGATAACGAATGGCAAGACCTGGCGGCGGAGCCACTCCGAATCGATAGTGACTTCCGCAGCTTCGCGACGACGTTTACCCTCCCAGAGGATCTGTCGCATCACGGCTACCCGGCGCGGCTAATCTACTTCCTCCCCTCGAACCTCCGCTTGCGTGTCGATATCGCGTACGTCGTGCTCACCTACCGCCACCGATGACGCCCCCAACCCGACACACCTGCGCGGCTTTCGCTTGCGACGACGACCTTCGAAGTGGTAGCGGATCGTGTCTCGGCAAAGCGCGCGGGGAGTGAGCTATGGCGACCACAGGGAGCTCGAATATCACCAAACCCCGGCTCGGGCGATGGGTCGCTCTGGTCGCCTTCGCCGCGGTGACCAGTACCGGCTTCGGCGCTGCCGGCCAGACCGATACTGAACGGGCGGCGGCGCGCGCGGCGGCTCAAGCGGGTGACCAAGCCTTCC
>JAJDAH010000235.1 GCA_029261965.1 Polyangiaceae bacterium | reverse complement strand
CCCCCCGCCACAGGGTCTAGAGCGTGGTCAGTGCGAATCGCTTCTTCATTTTGATCCTCCTTTCCTTCGTCAACGGCTATGAGTCGGACGGGCGCGCCTGCGGTCCTGGCGTTGGTAGGCAACCCCCGAACAAAACTGGTCGAGGAACACCGTTTCACTCGACTCGTCCAGGTACTTGGTCAGATGAACGTGCGCGCCCCACCGATCGCTCAACGTCATTCCCGTGGGATTGAAGCTCAGTGACTCGAGCACTCGGAGGACGGCGAAGTTCGACGGAGAAGTGTCTGCCTCGACGCGTTCGATTCCGGCACCACGCAACGCATCGAAGAGCGTTGGAAAAAAGAGCCGATGGAGCCGCTTCCCTTGAAAGCCGGGAAGAATCGCGGCGCTACGGATGTAGTACGTGCTCCAATCCGCTGCCGCCCCGATGAGCAAGCCAACGGACTCGCCGTCGCACCGGAAGTCGAAGAAATCTCCGCAGTGCTGATAGTAGCGCTCCTTGGCGCCGCGAATGCTCGTATCCTGCTTGAACTTCGAGCTCCCCGGTTGCTCTTCGAAAATGAGCTCGTAGTGGGCACTGATGAACGGCATCGCGGCCTCGAACGAAGTGAGCTCGACAGTGACTCCGGTGTCGCCGAGGTCGACTGGCACGTGCTCGGCCCAGTCGAGCCCCCAGAGCAAATGAGTGAGCCTCGGCTGCTCGCGTTCGCTTTGGGTCGGTCGTAGCGGTTCCGACGTGCAACCAGTGCTCAGAGAGGCGCTTCCCATAGGAAAGACAGTTAGGAAAGGCTCCAATGCTGGGCCAACTAGTATACAAGCAGGTGCTTAAGTAGTCCGCGAAGGACGAGCCTCAAGTACCCGACAAGACCACGATGTTCCGTGGGGCGGTTTCGACGAAAAAAATCGCGCTCAGTTTTTGGTGTGCGTCGAGCTTCGTCGCTTGCAGGCCGGATCGAGGCACTTGCCGTAAATCTCGTGCTTGTGGTCGACGACTTCGAAGCCGTACTTCGACGCGACGCGTGATTGGAGCTCCTCGATGAGGGGCTCCTCGAACTCCATGATGGCGCCGCACTCGGTGCAGATCAGGTGGTCGTGGTGGGCGTCGTCGTCGGCGAGCTCGAAACGAGTGGGGCCGTCGCCGAAGTGCAGCTCGTGGGCGATGCCTCCGCTCGCGAGCATCTTCATGGTCCGGTAGACCGTGGCGTAGCTGATGCGATCGTCGTGGGCGCGGGCGATCTCTAGGAGCTCGTCGATGGTGAGGTGCTCGCGCGTGTCGAAGAAGACGTCGATGACGAGTCGCCGCTGGCCCGTCGACCGCAGGCCTTGCGAGTCCATGTAGCTCTTGAGCTCACGCCGGAGCCGTTCACGGTCCGGCGGTTTGACCGACGCGCCGCTCACGCCTTTTTTTCCGCTCGCGGTGGTCTTCTTGGAGTTCATCGCCGTGTACCGCCCCTCGTTGCGCGCTCGGAAACTACCCTAACGTAACGCGATGCCCTCAGAAAGAGCCGCAGGGCGATTTCGGCGTCAAAAACCATATCGGAAACCGACCTGCAGCCACCGTTTGATGCCCGGGCGCGCGCCGAACGGGCGTCGAGCGACGATGTATTCCCTGCCGAGCGCGTTTCGAAGATTCACGTACGCCTTCGCTCGTTTCGTGACGTTGACGTGACCGCCGAGGTCGAGCGTGAAAGCCGAATCGGTCATGAAGCCGGGATCGGCGCCACTTCCGGCACGCTCGCGCTTCTCGTCGACGTAGGTCCCAGTCACCGAGAGCCCGCCGCGCTCGACTTCGCCCGCGGCGGTGAAAGACGCCTGGTGCCTCGGAATGTACGGCAGCTCGTCACCTTCGGTGACGGTCCCAAATTGTGGGTTGCCGGATTGAAACGATTCGAGAAACTCCGAGAAGCTGAGGGTGTAGGAGGCGAGCAACGGGAACGACAGCCCGACGCGCGTCCGGAGCGTGTGCGACGCTTGGGCTTCGGCGCCGTAGATGCGTGCGGAGCCAGCGTCGAATTGTCGGTCGAGGTCCTGGTCGAGGCACCCGTTCGACTGGGTGCAGATGTCCGTCAGGTTCGAGTAGTCGTTCAGAAAAGCGATGATCTCGGCTCGACTCTGCCGCGGGGCCCAACGAACACCGGCTTCGTAGTTGATGCTCTTCTCCGGCCGCGTATCAGCCGGCGCCGGCCCCGGCGCGACGGGACTGAAGCCGCGATACACGCCACCGAGCACGCCGAAGTTGGCCGGCAGCCCGTAGAAAGCTCCCGCGCCAGGGATGAGCACGACGTACGCGTTGCCGGTGCTCGCGTCACTCAGTCGGTCCTCGAAGGTCCAGCGAATGGTTTCGACGCGGACGCCCGGCGTGACCGTCAACGGCCCGATACTCACCGCATCCAGCGCGTGAAACGCCACGGCGTGTGTCTCGGCTCGATTGTCGTCCGTGACGAGGGTGGGCATGCCGTCAGGTACGAGCTCGCCTCCCGCCATGAGAAATCCGTCCTCCGAATGAAGGCGCGTCACCCGATCGTTGTGCAAGCGCAGGCCGTATTCGATTCGATGCGACACCGGCCCCGTCTTCGCGCGCCAGCGCGCCAGCGTTTGCACGCCCTGAGACACGAAGACCCGACCGTTCGGACCGATCATGAGCGTCTCTCCTTCGGAGCCCGCATCCTCGGCACCGGTGAGCACGTCGTAGAAAATCCGCCGGGTACCGGCGTCCGGATCGCGAAGCACGTCGGCGAGGTCGGGACCGTCCTTGAATCGCTTGAGACGATTCCAACTTCGATCCAGATCGTGACGATATACGGTGGTTTCGAGTGAAAGCGCCCGGGTCAGATCGACACGGTGGGTGATGGCGATCTGCGTCCGGTGCCACTTCATGCGATCGTTGGCGCTCGCGCGATAGCGCCGATACGGGCGCTCGCGAAAGTCCGCGTCGCTGAGCCCGAGGTAGGTCTCATGAGACGTTTCGTTCGAAAACCCGAGCTTCAGCTCGAGCTCGCTCGGGATCTTCGCTGTGGGATCGGGTGTGTAGCTTCCCTTGACCATCCACTCGTTCCGGTAGAAGCCAGTATCGCCCCCACCATCCAGGCTCTTGAACCCACCGTTTCTCACGTGCACGCCCTCCACGAGGAAGCCGGCGCGTTCGGTGCTCGAGCCGACCCAGGTGTGCACCTTCCCGTAGGCGTTCTGACCGACCGCGACGTCGACTTCGCCGCGCGGAGACGCCGGTATCGAACGGGTACGCAGATCGATGGCCCCACCGATCGTCTGCGGTCCATAGACGATGCCCGCGGGCCCTTTGACGACGCGCACCGATCTCATCCGCGTCATCAACGGGAAGTAGTAGGCGGCCGGTGCGGAGTAGGGCGCGGGACCGAACAGGATCCCGTCCTCCATCAGCGTGAGCTTCTTGCTGCGATCGGCGTTGGCCCCACGAACACCGATGTTCGGCCGGAGTCCGAAACCATCCTCGCCTCTCACGTAGACGCCGGGTACTTGCAAGAGCACTCGATGCGGATCGTCGTACTCGTTGCGCTGTAGCTGCTTCTCCCCGATGACGGTGGTCGACCCGGCCAAGCGGTCGCTGAGAGATCCGTACACCACGACGTCTGGAGACTCGGCGCGGGGAGGCGGCCTCGCGACCGGAGGCGACGTGGATTCGCCGTCGGGCGGCGCGGCGTCGACTTCCGCTTCGACTTCCGCTTCGACTTCCGCTTCGGCCTCCGCTTCGCTCGAAGGCCCTGGCTCTGACGGGCCCGCCTCCACGATCACTTCGACTTCGGCCTCGGCTTCGGTCGGTTGAGCACCGAGCGCGGGCGCGGATAAGAAGGCCGCTCCGAGCCACGACGCAAGGCGTCCACGCCGGCGCGCGGTGGCGCTGGTCAGGGCACGGCCACGGCACTTACCGCAAATGCCAGTCAACTTCTACTTCCTGTGACGTAACGGAATCTTGTTAACCATTGGGAATCACGCCGTTCCGCTGCCGAGGAGACTGCACTTTCAGGAACGCTATTGCAAGTGACTTTCAGTTTCATTAACGTGGGCAACCCAGGTCAGCGAGGGGACGGAGCTCGAGAGACATGCAACTTCAATCGCTGAGCGCGACGCTCTTCGGAGCGTGCGCCCTCGTACTGACTGGGTGCGGTGACGACACGGACGCCGCCGCGGACGGCGCCAGCGGCGCGAGCGGGCAGACGTATGGTTTCGAAAGTCGCTTCGTGCCGGGGGAGAGCTCGGTGTCGTATTCCGGCCAGGTCTGGCGGCAGGTGGCGATCGGCGACCTGTCCGCGCACATCTCTCGACTCACGGGAGACATCGACGGATCGAACCCGCTCGGGCTCAGCGAAGAGCAGAGCGTGCTCGATTCGTTGAACTTCTACTTCCGCTTCGGTGACGTCGGCGACGGAAGCGTCACGCCGGGGATCTCGACGACACCGCCCCCTGCGCAGCAGTCTTACGACGACATCTCCTCCGGCAAGGACCTCGTCGGGAAAATCGCCGGCAACGACGCCACGACCGACTACAAGGACTGGTCCTCCGAGTTCGTCGGTTGGGACGACAGCTCGATCAACGGCGGCGTCCCCGTGGAGCGACCGGTCGTCCTCGTCGACGCCCTGTTCGCGACCATCGCCGCCAACGCCGCTGGCCGACTGAACGCGGTGGACCGCCACATCCCCGGGGCCCCGCCGACGGCGGAAAACATCCTGCCGGTGCACGTCACGACGGACGGGCTCGACCTGCAACAGCTGGTGCAAAAGGTCTTGCTCGGCGCGGTGACCTACTCCCAAGGAACCGACGACTACTTCGACGACGACGTCGAGAAAAAGGGGATCCGCAACTCGAACGAGCGCGATGGCGACGAAGCGTTCTCAGTTCTCGAGCATCAGTGGGACGAGGGCTTCGGTTACTTCGGCGCTGCACGCGACTACGAAAAATACACCGATGACGAAATCGCCGGCAGCGGCGGTCGTGACGACTGGCAAGTTTTTCACGACAGCGATGGGAACGGCTTCATCGACCTGGAAAGTGAAATCAATCTCGGCAACTCGACGAACGCGGCGAAGCGAGACCGAGGAAGCTCCACGGACGCACCCACCGACTTCACGACCCAGGCGTTCGACGCGCTAGTCGCGGGGCGTACCATCATCGCCAACGCCGGGGAGACGCTCACTCCAGCGGAAACCTCGGACCTTGCCGAGCAACGCGATCTCGTCGTCGACGCGTGGGAGCGGGCGATCGCTGCGACGGTGGTGCACTACATCAACGAGGTCCTCCGGGACATGGCCACCTTCGGGACCGGGGAGTATTCGTTTCTCGGCCACGCCAAGCACTGGAGCGAGCTCAAGGGGTTCAGCCTCGGGCTGCAGTTCAACCCCCGTAAGCAAATCACCGACTCGGGTTTCGCTCGGTTTCACGAGCTTCTCGGGGACCGACCAGTGCTCGACGAGACCGCCGGCTCGAGCTCGGCGGACATCGCCGACTACGAGGCGCGTTTGCTCGAAGCGCGCACGATTCTCGGGGACTCCTACGGCTTTGCCGAACAGAACCTCGGCGATGCCGACGGCTCGAACGGTTGGTGAGCGTGGCGGCTTTGCCGATTCGGCGCCCGACTGCGATTGAGCGCCGTCCCGAACGCCAGGCTCTGCGCCCGGCGATCGTAGTCACCGCCTGCATCCTCTCGGCATGCAGCACGAACGAGAGCAAGCCTGGGCCCGAAGCCTCGGGAGAGCGTCAGCAGGTGCTCGCCGCCCTCGCGGACGACGTGCTTCGTCCAGCGTTCGCCGACTTCGCCTCGGCGGCGGACGATGTCAGAAGCGCCACCGAGACTCATGCGGGATCGCTGTCGGCGACCGATCGGGACGCGGCGCGCGCGTCGTGGACGTCGGCCATGCTCGTTTGGCAACGCGCCGAGCTCATGCAAGTCGGCCCCGGGGCGCCCGCGACGATGGACTTCCCGGGGGGAGCCGATCTGCGGGACGCCATCTATTCCTTTCCGATCGTCAACACCTGCGTCGTGGATCAGGAGCTCGTGTCGGGCGAGTACGCCGATCGCGCCGGGTTCGCCAGCGGCGCGGCGCCGAACCGCTTGGGGCTCGACGCGCTCGAATACCTCTTGTTCAACGAAGCGCCGGATAATTCGTGCGCGCCACAGGTCGCGATCAACACGTCGGGTCAATGGGCGAGTCTCGGCGACACCGAAATCCAGAAGCGTCGGGCAGACTACGCCGCCGCGCTCGGAGGCATTCTCGCCGACGATGCCCGACGCTTGGTCGACGCTTGGGATCCAGCCGTCGGCGACTTTCGGCGCGAACTCGTCGACGCCGGATTCGGAGCCTCGACGTTCCGCGATCAGAAGCAGGCGTTCGATGCGGTCTACAGCGCGCTTCTGTATCTCGACACCGAAACGAAGGACACGAAGCTGGCCCTTCCCGCGGGATTGTCGATCGAGTGCGCGAGTGCGACTTGCCCAGAAGCGCTCGAATCCAAGTTCGCCAAGGTGTCGAAGCAGCAGATCCGGAGCAACCTCGAGGGTCTCGGCACGGTGATTTTCGGGCCGGAGCCGGAGAGTGACCGCACCCTGGCTGCTCTTCTGGGCGCCGCTGGGGCGCCGGATCTCCGCGGACGAATGCAGGCGGAGCTCACCGCGGCGCTCGCCGCGGTAGACGCCATCGAGGAAACCAGCTTGGCTGATGCGCTCGACGCGGATCTCGCCTCGGTGCTCGCGCTCCACGACGCCGTGAAGAAACTCACCGACTCTTTGAAGAGTCAGTTCGCGACGACCCTCGACATGGCCGCACTCGGCGGAGGCATTGGTGACAACGACTGAGTGGCGCCAACGGCTCGATGCCGTGGCCAACGCACCACGGGACGCCGCTTCGCTCGCCGCGTTCCGAGTGCTCTTCGGTTTGGTTCTCTTCGCCTCGGTCGTGCGCGCGCTCGCCGAAGGTTGGGTGCGAGACTTCTTCATCGAACGCTCGTTTTTTTTCAAGTACTGGGGTTTCGAGTGGGTCAGCCCACTCCCCGACTGGGGCATGTACGCCGCGTTCGCGGCGCTCGGCCTCGCGGCAATCGGCATCGCTGCCGGGGCCTGGTACCGCCTGAGCGTCGCAACGTTCTTCGTGGGGTTCACCTACGTCGAGCTCATCGACGTCACGAACTATCTCAATCACTACTATCTGGTCAGCCTGCTTTGCGCGCTCTGCTTCTTCCTCCCACTGAACGCCGCCTGGTCCATCGACGCCTGGCGAGAGCCGACCCTGCGCCGAAGCACACTGCCCGCGTGGAACACGTACCTCCTTCGCTTTCAGGTCGGCCTCGTCTACGTGTTCGCGGGCCTCGCGAAGCTTTCCGAGGACTGGTTGGTGCACGCGCAGCCTCTTCGGATCTGGCTCTCCTCGAGGAGTGATCTGCCCGTCCTCGGCTCCGTGTTGTCGGAACCGTGGGCGCCACACGCATTGGCGTGGGGCGGCTTCCTTTTCGACACGAGCATCGTCGTGTGGTTGCTCTCGAGACGCACCCGGCCGCTCGCGTATCTCGCCCTGGTGACGTTTCACCTCGTCACGGGTGCGCTGTTCACCATCGGCATGTTCCCGTTCATCATGACGACGGTCGTCCTGGTGTTCTTCTCGCCGAGCTGGCCGCGTCGCTTGCTCCCCCAACGGCTCACTCGGTGGCTCGACTGTGACCCCACGCCACAACTACCCTCGACCGCAGCCGCACTACCCTCGACCGCGCCAGCAGCTATCGGTCTGGTCGGCCACCGGACCGCGTGGCTCGTTGCCGCGTACTGCTTGATCCAAGTGCTCGTGCCACTGCGACACCACCTCTATCCCGGCGACGTCCGCTGGAACGAGGAGGGGATGCGCTGGTCTTGGCACGTGATGGTGCGGGCAAAAACGGGGAGCGTGACCTACCGGGTGACGTTGCCCGGCGGGCCCCAGGCCCCGTCGCGCGCTCGTACGGTCCTGGTGAACCCGCGTCGCTACCTCACGCAGTATCAGGCGGAGGAAATGTCCGGACAGCCGGATCTGATCCTCCAGCTCGCACACCACATTGCCCGCGACTTCGCCGAACGAGGCCACGGCCACGTTCAGATCCGTGCCGACACGCTCGTGTCGCTCAACGGTCGCGCCCCAGCGCCACTCATCGACCCGAACATCGACCTCGTGACGGTGGAAGACGGGCCTTGGCGCGCCCGCTGGATCACGGCGGCCCCCCCTCCCCTCGGGCCCGAACGAGCAATCACCGCACAGCTCGCTCTCCCATAAACCTCCCCCAAGACACCTCGTTGTGGTGCGCAGGGAACTTTGCGCCCCGTGCAGGTCTTGCGCACGGCTCGGCTCGACGGCGAATGCCAGAGCCCTTCGCCAGCTGGTCAAAGCAAAGTGCTGCATTGCGCGCCGCGTTGGACGCAGCGCACGAACCGATGCGTAGGGGTTTGCGCACTCTTCATCGGTTGGAATGCGCGCCAGGCCGGTTGTACAAGCTCAATAGGTGCCGACACTCGAGCCCATCCACTGCCTCGCGATCGTGAATCGAGGCGAGGCAGCGATGCGGTGCATTCGCGCTGTCAAATCGCTGGTCGCCCTCGAAGCGGCGCCGATTCGCGTGGTGGCGCTGTACACCGACGTGGATCGCGACGCGCCGTTCGTACGACACGCCGACGTGACCGCGCGCCTCGACGTGAAAACGACGCCGGTCGCCGCCTATCTCGACCACGCGTTGCTGATCGACGTGCTCGAAAAAGTGGGCGCCGACGCCGTATGGCCGGGCTGGGGCTTCGTCGCCGAAGATCCAGCGTTCGTCGACGCAGTCACCGACGCGGGGATCCGGTTTCTCGGGCCCACGGCGAAGACCATGAGGGCACTCGGCGACAAGATCTCCTCGAAGGTGCTCGCCGAAAAGATCTCGGTCCCGATTTCTGCGTGGACGGGCGGCGAGGTCACCTCGGTCGACGAGGCTCACGCCGCTGCCCAACAGATCGGGCTACCGGTGGTCATCAAGGCATCCGCCGGCGGCGGCGGCCGAGGGATCCGAGTCGTCAAAGAAGCGGGCGAGATCGAGTCGGCATTCACCTCGGCCAAGGCCGAAGCAAAGTCTGCCTTTGGTGATGGCCGGCTATTCATCGAAAAGCTCATCAGTGGTGGCCGACACGTCGAGGTGCAAATCGCCGCCGACAGACACGGCAACGTCTTGGCACTCGGCTGTCGCGACTGCTCGGTACAGCGCCGTCACCAGAAGGTCATCGAAGAGGCACCGCCCATCGGTCTGTCGAGTGCGTTCACCAGTCGGCTCAAACGCTCAGCCGTCGACCTCGCCCGAGAGGTGGACTACCAGGGCGTCGGCACCGTCGAGTTCCTCGTGCAAGGCGAGCAGTTCTTCTTCCTCGAGATGAACCCTCGTTTGCAAGTCGAACACGGCATCACCGAGGAAGTCAGCGGGACCGATCTGGTACAACTCCAGATCCGCATCGCCCGGGGCGAGGAGCTCGCGCCCGAGATCCAACAGCGCGGCTATTCGATCGAAGCGCGCGTGTGCGCGGAGGATCCGGACGCAGGTTTCCTCCCGGCACCTGGACGAGTCGCACGATTCGACCCGGCGCTCGGGCCCCGCATACGCGTCGATTCCGGCGTCACCTCCGGGAGCGCCGTTCCGCCAGACTTCGACTCGCTCATCGCGAAGGTCATCGCCAACGGCGACACGCGCGAGGAAGCTCGCGCCCGCCTCGTTTCTGCGCTCCGCGACTTCGACCTCGTGATAGAAGGCGGCGCGACCAACAAGAGCTATTTGCTCGAACTGCTCGCGGCGGACGAGTACCGCGAGGGCGGAGTCGACACGACCTGGCTCGACCGATGGAACGCCCAGCGGGGCGGCCATCGCGAGCACTCTGGCGAAGCGCTCGTTCTCGCGGCGATTCTCTCGTACCAAACCTATCGATCGGCGGCGCGAGCAAACTTTTATTCGGATCTCGGCGCGATCACGCCCGAAGCCATCCCGGCATCCGAGGGGCAGGAGAGAAATCTCGTCTACGCCGGCAAGCCGTACAAGATCAACGTCTACGCCGCGGGCGACGGGCGCTACCGGGTGCACCTCGACGGGCGCGTCGTCACTGCCCGGCTCGCCGTGAGCGGTAAGCATGCCGCCCGTATGCGGATCGCCGGCCAAGATCTTCGTGTGCTCTACGACATCACGGACGCTTCGATTCGAAGCGAAATCGAAGGCCACGTGCACGTCTTTTCTCGGCAAACCGCCGGGCAGGTCCGGGCTGCCACCCCTTCGATGATCGTCGCGCTCCACATCGAGGTCGGCGACCGCGTGAAGGCCCGTCAACCGTTGGGGTTACTCGAAGCGATGAAAATGGAAATCAGCTTCGACGCGCCCGTCGCCGGTACCGTCGTGGAAGTCAAAGCCCGCAAGGGACAACAGGTCGGCGCTGGCGACGTCATCCTCATCATCGACAACTCAGGGGAATCCGGCGGCTCGGGAGCCTCGGACGAAACCCTCTCGCTTCCGGAGGAAGTCGACCCACTCGCGGCGTTGTTCACCGAGGCGGAGGATGGCGGCCTAGGCGATCCCGACATCCAGAGTGCCATGGAGATCGCCCCGCGCGCTCGCCGCGCGGCCATGTCGGCCGTCACCGAGGAAATCCGTCGGATCATCATCGGCTACGACAAGTTCGAGCCGCGCGTGGAAAAGCTCATCCGGTTCCTCAGCGCGCCGATCCCCGATGGGCTACAGCCCGAATTTCTGATCGAGCTATCCGAGGCTCGCAATCAGCTCGTGGCCTACGCCGACATCGAAGCACTCTTTTCGCGGACACAGCGCGCGTCACCGACCGGCGAGCTCGAGCCGTCGAACAACGCGAACATGAGAACGTACACTCGTCGACTGCGCGCCGCCGGCGCGGGAATGAGCGAGGACTTTCTCGACAGCCTCAAACGCGCGCTCCTTCACTACGGCATCGAGACGCTGGAGCACGACGAGTTCCTCGAACGCATCGTCCTGCGTCTGTTCGCCTCCCAACGCTCGGACTTGCGTGCGCGTCTGGTGTCCGCGCTCTTGCGACGAGTGATGGCTCTGGCGCGCGAAGTCGACCTCGAGGAGGACGTTTCGCTCCACGAGGCGCTGACCCGGATCGCGTCTATGCGCGGCCAAGTGCCCCACGACGTCGCCGATCTCGCCACCGACGCGGCGTACAAGATTTTCGTCCGCCCGCAACTCGATCGCGCCGCAGAACAAACGACGCAACAGCTCGAGCGCTGGATGACCCCGGGCACCGGCTCGGCCCCACCGCACGACGCGCTCTTCACCGAGCTGGCCCTCGCCCCAGAGGGTTGGTTCCGGCGGGTCGAAGCGTGGATGCGGAGCGAAAAACCCCGGCGCCGCGAAATCGCACTCGCCGCATACGTGCGGCGTCTGTACGCACCCCAAGCACCACACAACCATCGCGGCCTCCCCCGCGACGGCTTCGCCATCGACCGACTCGAGTTCCGCGACTTCGTCGCCCTGGCTGCCCTTTGCGCGGCGCCCGACATCTCGAACGCGCTCGAAACGCTCTTGGCTGCCGCGCAAGAAGAGCACGCGGCGGTGGTCGAGCTCGTCGTGAGCATCGACGAGCTCAACGAGGAGTCTCGCGCCCGGCGAACCGCGGCGAAGTTGCTCGAAAAGACCAAGTTCGATTGCCGTGTGACCGTGTCGTTCGTGAGGGAGAACAACAGCCGCCACCACAGCTGGGTGGGCGCAGACTCGTGTGGGACTGAGCACGCACTGTACGGCATGCACCCGAGAGCGGCCGAGCGGGTCGAGCTCCAGCGGTACGAGAGCTTCGAGCTCGAGCGCTTGCCAGCACCGTCGAACATCTACTGCTTTTACGGCAAGAGTCGCACGGTGCCCGACGACGAGCGCATCTTCGTACTCGCCGACGTGCGAGGTCGACCTCCGAAACCCGGACCCGAGGCAGCGAACTACCTCCCGATGTTCGAGCGCGCGTTCCATCAGGCCACGGGCGCGCTTCGGAGCGTCCTCGGAAGGCGTGACCCGCGACGCAAGCTGCAATGGAATCGGATCGCGCTGTTCCTTCAGCACCCGATCGCCCTCGACGGGCCGACCACCGACGTCGTGTCACGGCGCCTTCACCCCGCCACCCGTCACCTCGGGCTCGAGCGCGTCACGGTGCGCCTCAGCGTTCTCGACCCGAATCTGCCAGAAAAGGCGCCTCGCCCGGTGGAAGTCGTGATCTCGGACCAGACCGGCAGCAACATGGAGATCGCCTGGCGAGAGCCCCACCGCAATCCTCTCGAGCCCGCCAGTCACTACGCGCGGAGCGTCGTGGCGGCCAAAAGCCGCGGCCTGATCTATCCCTACGAGCTGATTCGGCTTCTGACGACGTCGGATGCCGACGGCAACGCTATCCGACCGTCGGCGCTGCCCGCCGGTGACTTCGAGGAGTACGATCTCGATCCCGAAGAAAAAACGCCGCGGCCGATCAGCGTCTCGGGGCGAGAGCCCGGGTTGAACCGGAGTGCTGTCGTGTTCGGCGTGATTTCGACGCCGACGAAGAAGGTCCCCGAAGGCATGCGGCGCGTGCTGGTCTTGTCGGATCCGACCCGAGGCATGGGTGCGCTCGCTGCGGCGGAGTGCGACCGTGTTCTCAGCGCGATCAACCTCGCCGAGGAGCTGGGTCTTCCTGTCGAGTGGGTCCCGGTGTCCAGCGGCGCCAAGATCGCCATGAACAGCGGCACCGAGAATCTCGATGCGACCGCACGAGTCGTCCGCAGAATCGTCACCTTCACCGAGGCCGGCGGCGTCATCAACATCATCGTGGGCGGAGTAAACGTCGGCGCGCAGAGCTACTGGGACGCACTCTCGACGATGCTCATGCACACGAAAGGCGCGCTCATCATGACGCCGCGAGCTTCGATGGTCCTGACGGGGCGAATGGCGCTGGCAGCGTCAGGATCGGTCTCCGCCGAGGACGAGGTGACCATCGGCGGCTACGAGCGTGTCATGGGCATCAACGGGCAGGCTCAATACTACGCGCGCGACGTCATGGATGCGTACCGCATCCTTTACGACCACTACGACTACACCTACGTGCCGCCGGGAGAAACGACTCCACGACGCCACCAAACGAAAGATCCAATCGAGCGCGCGATCACCGAGGCGGACTACATCAACGGCAACGGTTTCCAGAAGGTCGGAGAAATCTTCGACTCGGAGATCAACCCCGGGCGCAAACGGCCGTTCTCGATGAGGGCGCTGATGACCTCCGTCATCGACCAGGACGGCGGTCACCTCGAGCGTTGGCAGAGTCTGGTATCGGGCGAAACCGCGATCGTGTGGGATGCGCATCTCGGCGGTCACCCGGTTTGCCTGATCGGATTCGAGAGCCAAACCGTCGCCCGCTGGGGCTTTCGTCCGATCGACGGTCCGGCGGACTGGAACGGGGGGACGCTATTCCCTCAATCGTCGAAAAAGGTCGCGCGTGCGCTGAACAGCGCCAGTGGCAACCGACCGGTGGTGCTCCTGGCGAATCTTTCCGGCTTCGACGGGTCTCCCGAGTCGATGCGAAAGTTGCAGCTCGAGTACGGCGCCGAAATCGCGAGGGCCGTCGTGAACTTCGAAGGGCCGATCATTTTTCTCGTGGTCTCGCGTTACCACGGCGGCGCCTACGTCGTGTTTTCTCAGGAGCTGAACCCCAATCTCCGCGCCATTGCGGTGGAGGGTTCATTTGCGTCCGTCATCGGTGGCGGCCCAGCTGCCGCGGTGGTGTTCGGGCGCGAGGTTCGCGCACGCGTTTCCGCAGACCCGGAAATCAAGAGCATCATCGCGAAGCTCGGCGACCGAGAGCCGGCCCCCGACGAGCTGGAAGAGCTCGAGCGCCGTCGCGCAATCGTCTTGCTGGACAAACAAGCGGAAGTTGCCGCCGAGTTCGACTCGATCCACACCGTCGAACGCGCCAAGGAAGTGGGCTCGCTCGAAGAGATCATCTCGGCGAAGAGCGTTCGCCCATTTCTCATCTCGGCGATCGTTGGACCGAGTTAGGAAGACAACGCGTCCAATCGCACGTCGGAATCGTCGACTCCCCAAGGATGAAGCGCGAGGATCTCGTCGGCGTCACGGCGAAATCGCTCGTCGAGCCGACCTCTCACGGCGTCTCTCAAGGCCGTGGCGAACGTGAGCGCCGACGAGAACCGTCGGTCCTTCGACTTCGCGAGGGCGATGGCGAAGACGCGATCGACGTCTTCGTGCACATTGACGAGCTCGCTCGGCCGGGCCGGTTGTAGGTGCACGACGTTGTACATCGTGCGCAGCGCGTCTCCTCCGGTGAACGGCGGCTTGCCGGTCAGCGCGCGATAGGCAACCACGCCGAGAGCAAAAATGTCCGCTCGATGGTCGACCGGTCGGCCTTGCGCCTGCTCCGGCGCCATGTAGCTCGGCGTCCCTATCGCAGCCCCTTGAGTCAGGGTTCCCGAAGACTCGCCCATGGTCGCCACACCGAAGTCGAGGATCTTCCACGTCGTGGCCCCACCGCGCTGGTCGCAGAAGAGGTTCTGCGGCTTGAGGTCGCGGTGCACGATGCCTGCTTCCTGCGCCGCCGACAGCCCTTCGGAGACGTGCGAGATCAGTTCGAGGGTCGCGGCGACGCCGAGCCGCCGGTTCTCTCGGAGCTTGTGCGCGAGATCCTCCCCATCGAGGAGCTCCATCGCCAAAAACGGGGACCCGTCGGGCGCCTGACCGCTTTCGTAGACCTCCACGATGTGAGCTGACGGCACCGCGCCCGACGCGCGGGCTTCGCGGAGAAACCGTTCGACCTGCGTCGGATCACCCAAGAGGTACGGGTGCAGGATCTTCAGCGCCTTCGCTTCTTGGGACTCGACGTCACGCGCGCGGTAGACTTCGCCCATCGCGCCGCGCCCGACCACTTCGTCGACGATCCATCGGCGGAGTGTCTGACCGGTGAAGCGACCGATCTTCCCCGCATCCATCGCGCGGTCGAGGTCGGCCCGCGCCTCGTTGAGCAGGGCGTCTCGTTGACGGATCTGGCGCCGCGCGCGCTCGAGTCGATCCATCGCGTCGAGGGTGGCGCGGCGACTGTAGCGAGCGAGGGCGAACGTGCCCGCGAACATCACCATCACCACGCCCGCCACGATCCCGAGGGCGACGGGCTCGGCGCCGACAACCGGAAGCACCGCCAGATCCAGCCGAACGACTCCGATGGTTGCCAGTAGCGTCAGAACGCCATAGCCGCCACCGCACGCCACCAAGATCGCCCAGGCTCCACGCGAAGAGTTGCTCAGCCCGAAGTAGTAGGTCCCAATGAAACCGGCGAGGATCACCGGAGAAAACACGCCGATGTGGTAGGCCGTCGTGAGGATCGCGCCGGTGATGATGAACCCCAACGCGGTGATCCATCGGTGGTCGAAAACTGGACGCTTTCGAACGGCTATGAACAACGTCGTGCTCAGAACGGCGACCACCGTGCATGTTGCCGTGGCCAAGAGACGACCCGGCGCCTCGCGTTCGGGCAGTTGCAGGCCGAGCGCGGCCAACGCCGAGATGACCGCAGCGTTGACCACGATGCCCCTGGCGCGGGTGCTCTGCTCTTCCCGCAGCGCCACCGTCTGCGTCAGAGTCGAATGACCGAGCAGCGAATGAGCGTCGGTGGGTGCTACGGATCGGACGCTGGGCGCATCGGGAAGGGTGGGCTCACCCGCGACCTCGGCGACCGTCGGCTCTTGCTCGTGATTGGCCGCCACTCGCCGAGGCTACCGGGCATTGCAAACGGACGGGGGTGAGAATTTCCGCCCG